>JABJPX010000048.1 GCA_018663625.1 Polaribacter sp.
ATACTCTTGATATTCAGAGTAATTTGAATCCCATAATTTGGTAGTAGTAATTGATATTGAGAAAGTTACGAGAACACCTTTGGGGTTAAAAATCTCGTTCCATATCTCTACTCCACTGTTACTGATTTCGCTAAATTTCGAGGCTGATCTACATTTTTATTCAACATCACTGCAATATGATATGACAGTAATTGAAAAGGAATGGTTGTTAATAACGGAGTTAACGCTTCTACAGTTTCTGGAATTTCAATCACATGATCTGCAATTTCTTTTACCTGAGTATCGCCCTCTGTTACAATGGCAATAATTTTACCGGATCTTGATTTTATTTCTTGAATATTACTCACTACTTTCTCGTAATGCCCTTTACTCGTGGCAATGACAAAAATTGGCATGTTTTCGTCAATTAAAGCAATAGGACCATGTTTCATTTCTGCAGCAGGATAACCTTCAGCATGAATGTAAGAAATCTCTTTTAACTTCAAAGCACCTTCTAGGGCAACAGGGAAATTAAACCCTCTACCAAGGTACAAACAGTTCGTAGCATCTTTATAAATAGCCGCTATTTCTTTTACTCTGTCGTCAATTTTTAATAACTTTTCTATTTGAGAAGGGATTAATACTAACGTTGTTAAGTAGTTTTGAAAAGCCGATGTCGACAAGGTTCCTTTCTCTTTTGCCAATTTTAATGCAATTAAAGAAAGTACGGTAATTTGTGTTGTAAATGCTTTTGTGGATGCAACACCAATTTCTGGTCCAGCATGCGTATATGCTCCTGCATGTGTTTCTCTAGCGATAGAAGAACCCACTACGTTACAAACTCCGAAAACAAAAGCTCCTTTCGATTTTGCTAATTTAATGGCCGCTAATGTATCTGCTGTTTCGCCAGATTGAGAAATGGCAATCACAACATCTTTTGAGGTAACTATTGGATTTCTATATCTGAATTCGGATGCATATTCTACCTCAACAGGAATTCTTGCCATATCTTCAAAAAGATATTCTGCAACTAAACCTGCGTGCCAAGAAGTACCACAAGCAATGATAATGATTCGGTCGGCATTTAAAAATTTTGCAAGATGATCATCTACGCCAGACATTTTAATAATGCCTTGGTTTGGCAACATTCTACCTCTATAGGTATCAATGATTGCTTTTGGTTGCTCGTGAATTTCTTTTAACATGAAATGATCGTATCCCCCTTTTTCAATCTGCTCTAAACTCATCTTGAGCGTTTGAATGTTGGTGTCTACCATAGAATCATCCATGATTTTACGAACTTCAATGTCTTTTCCTACTTTAACAATGGCGAGCTCTTCGTCTTCTAAATAAATAGCATTCTTCGTAAATTCAATAAAAGGAGATGCATCTGAAGCAACAAAAAATTCTGTATTATCTTTCCCTATACCAATTGCAATAGGACTTCCTAACTTAGCAATAACCAATTCATCTGGTTTTGTGGTATCGAAAACAGCAATTGCGTAGGCTCCAACAACATTGGTTAAAGCAATTTGAACTGCCTTTCCCAACTTACAATTGTTGTTCTTTTTTACTTCTTGAATTAAGTTGATCAGAACTTCTGTATCTGTATCACTTTTAAAAGTATATCCTCTGCGAGTTAATTCTTTTTTTAATGTATCGTAATTTTCTATAATTCCATTATGAACAATCGCTAATTCTCCTTGTTCAGAAAAGTGGGGATGAGAATTTGTATCGTTTGGAACTCCATGAGTTGCCCAACGTGTGTGTCCTATTCCTATTTTTCCTGCTTTTCTTTTTTCTTCATTATTCACAATAAACTCAAGATCAGCTACTTTCCCTTTGGTTTTAGACAAGTTCATTTCTTGTCCATCATACATCATGATACCAGAACTGTCATAGCCTCTGTATTCTAGTCTTTTTAATCCATTGATTACGATTGGGTATGCATCTCGATATCCAATATATCCGGTAATTCCACACATAGGTTTTTAGGGGTATTTTTTAATCTTCTTTTTTAGAATATGATATTTTTAATTCGGCTTTTTTATCTCCATTGTTTGAAGATTCATTTAAAAGAGTCACCATTTTGGGATTCCAGTTGTAAGGCCTAAAAATAGTATCGTTTAAATTTAAATCGGTAGCGTTAAGTGCTTTGATTGACAACTTAGGATTGTAGTCTGTTTCTGAGTTTAATAGCTCTGAAATATAATCTGGGATTCTAAACGTATATTTCATTTTCCCGTCAGCTTCTGTTTCTAAATAACCACCGAAAGTAGATGCTCCTGTAAAAACATCTTTAAGGTGGCTTTGTACAATTGCTTGTGAATTTGGATTTACGTAATCTTTATACAAATACAATCTTTCTGGAGCTAAATCGGAAGCTACGGTTTGATCTACATAAATCGTTAGCAACGCATCATTTACTAAAATATTTTTTAATCGCAATTCATCTAATTGATCTGGAACTCCATTGCCATCGGTATCTGCAGCTCCAAAAAGAGTAATAGATCCCTCGCTCCCTGCGGTTCCTTGTATTTTTATTTGTTCATTTGAAATCGATGGTGAAGGCCCCATATTGTAATAACTTCTTCGAATACCACTTAATGGAAAAGAATTACTCTTTTTGATGGTGTCAAAAACTTGTGTACCTACTACTACAGTGTTTGTGTAATAGACTTCTATTGATGGATTAAAAGCGTCACTAACTCGGTTGTTAAAATCAAAAGAAATTAACGATCCATCTGCACCTGTTGCTTTTAGAATTAGGCCTCTAAAATAGTTGTTAAAAGCGTCTTGAGAGGAAAACTCTGGAGACTCATATTTATCAAAGAAAAGTGTTTTAAATTTTGCTTCATCCATCGGGATTCTTGCAAAAGGCAATGGAACATCGCTACTGGCTGTTGTAATTTTTATAGTATCTACATCATAAAGGTTGCTATCACTTAATCTTCTTTTAACGGTAAAAATAGTATCGTTTTTATTTGGAATAAACGGATAGTCTAACTCACTATTTAATGGACTTCCTGTGATTAAAAACTCTTTATCAGAAAAATAGTTACTTATCTGTGTTGGGTCGTCAAGATCTAATGAACTTAGATACTCGTCAGACTGATATAAGTTTAATGTAAAAGCAACTTCTTGATTCCCAAAAATAGAATCTAATGAATAAGTTGGGTCTGTAGCGTCATTTTCCGTTAAAGTTGCTTGATAAGGCAATTTTAGAAATACCGTATCAATTGTTGATATTACAGTTGTATCTGCAGTATCAAACTCTTCGTCTGTATACTTTAATGTGGCTGGAATTCCTACTTGAGATAAAATAGATGCTTCTAATTTTTCATAATCCACACTATTATAAACCCCTAACAAATACTGTCCAGGTTCTAAAGTAATATTATCCGTTCTAACACGCTCTACTTCTTTGTTTTCCAATTCGATATCAACCAAAATCTTATCTGTTGAAAAAACACTGTTTGTAATAATCGTTGTTCCAATATCTGTAAAATCTTTTTCGCAAGAAATTATTCCTAAAAAAACAACCAAGAATACACTAACGTAAACACTTTTTTTTATAATCTTTTTCACTTTTCAAAAATATTAGTTTACCGATAAGATATCAGCGTAAAAATTTAAGTAAGGTTCTTTTAAGTCGTCAGATTGAAACTCTAAAACCGGTTTGTTTTGCGCTGTTATAAAAGAAACGATATCTTCTGACATGCTTTCGCTACCATAAATAATTGCATCCGAATTTTCTATTGCACTTTTTAAGATATTGGTATGTGTTGGAGTTTTAATGGTCGCTATTTTATCAGCTGCAATTTGATCAAATTTAATTTTTGACCCCAAATCAGAACTCAAAGCTCCCTCAAAAGGATTGTTGTAAACCGAGGTAACTATTTTACTCTCTGTAAACAATGGCTCTTCTTTGTAAAACTCTTTTAAATATAAAGGTAAAAGCGATGCCAACCAACCATGAACATGGATAATATCTGGCGCCCAGTTTAATTTTTTAACCGTCTCCACAACTCCTTTTGCAAAGAAAATTGCTCGCTCGTCATTATCGGAAAACAACTTGTCATCCTCATCCGTAAAAACAGCTTTTCTTTTAAAATACTCTTCGTTATCAATAAAATAAACTTGCATTCGTTCTTTGGGAATAGATGCAACTTTTATAATTAATGGCATGTCCATATCATTAATTATAAGGTTCATTCCAGACAATCGAATTACTTCGTGCAACTGGTGTCTTCTCTCGTTAATTACACCATATCTTGGCATAAAAATCCTTGTCTGAACACCTTTAGAATGCGAGTTCTTCGCAACGTTGAATGCTGTTGATGATAATTCTGTTTCAGGTAAATACGGAACTACCTCAGACGATACATATAAAACTCTCTTGTCCTTCATTAATCAAACTCTTTTATAAGGATGCGAAAATACAAATTATTATGCTAATATCATGTTAAAATGGTAAGTTTGCACTTATTTTACCTCGATATCCAATGAAAATTTTTTACACCAAAGCTGCCTTAAATGCCTATTTAGATGCACAAAAGAAGAATAAACAGATTGGATTTGTTCCAACCATGGGTGCACTGCATGAGGGGCATTTATCGCTTTTAAAAAAGTGTAAAGAAGAAAATGATATTTCTATAGTCAGTATTTTTGTAAATCCCACACAATTTGATAATTCGGCAGATTTAGTGAAATACCCAAAAACCTTTCAAGAAGACACAAAACTTTTAGAAAGCGCGCAATGTGATGTCCTTTTTGCTCCCGATGTTAAAGAAATATATGCCGAAAATATTACTGCCACTTCTTTTGATTTTGATGGCTTAGAGCAAGAAATGGAAGGAAGATTTAGAACCGGTCATTTTGACGGAGTGGGTACAGTTGTAAAAAGACTATTTGAAATTGTAGCTCCCAATAAAGCCTATTTTGGAGAAAAAGATTTTCAACAATTACAAATTGTTAAAAAAATGACCAAAAAGCAGCAACTGCCAGTAAAAGTCAAAGGATGTAAAATATATAGAGCAAAAAACGGATTGGCAATGAGTTCAAGAAATAGTCGCTTAACTGAAGCGCACCTTGAGGCAGCCCCTTTTATTTTCAAAATACTACAAAAAGCCAAAATAGAGTTTAGAACAAAAACTCCAAATGCCATTATAAAATGGGTAGAAAAAGAGTTTGAAAAACAACCTCTATTGAATTTAGAATATTTTACCATTGCAGATGAAAAAACACTAAAAAACATCAAAAAGAAAGATGAAAAAACACAATACAGAGCATTTATTGCCGTTTTTGCTGGCGAAATTCGTTTAATTGATAACATTCAAATTTAACTTTCATTCTTCAAAAAGTAGCATTAAGAACTTAAAAATAGTATTTTTACAGTATGTTAGTACAAGTCGTAAAGTCTAAAATCCACCGCGTTAAAGTAACGGGTGCTGATTTAAATTATATAGGAAGCATCACCATTGATGAAGATTTAATGGATGCAGCCAACATCATTGAAGGTGAACGCGTTCAAATAGTGAATAACAACAATGGAGAGCGTTTGGAAACCTATACCATTCCGGGTCCTCGTGGAAGTGGAGAAATCACACTCAATGGTGCTGCTGCCAGACTGGTCGCAAAAGGAGATATTTTAATCTTAATTGCCTACTGCTACCTAGAACTGGAAGAAGCTAAGAAATTCAAACCTTCATTGGTTTTTCCAAACGAAAAGGACAATACCTTGACATAGCTTGAATTCAACCCGTAAAAAAATATTAAAAACTACTTTACCGCTTCTTTTAGGGGGAGTTTTAGTTTGGTATTCTTTAGCTGGAATGGACCAAGAAAAAATGATAACTCACCTAAGAACTGCCAATTATGGATGGATTTTTCTTGGCTTATTTTTTGGGGTTTTAAGTCATTTATCAAGAGCTTACCGCTGGAAATTTATGTTAGCACCCATGGGATACAAGCCAAAATTTACCAACAGTGTTTTAGCGGTGTTGATTGGTTATTTTGTAAATCTTGCCATTCCAAGGGCTGGAGAGGTTTCGAGAGCAACCGTAATGGTAAATTATGAAAACATCCCTTTTCAAAAAGGGTTCGGCACCATCGTTGCAGAAAGAATTGCTGATATGATCATGATGTTCCTGATTATTGGAATCACCTTATTTTTTCAATTTGATTATATCTTAGCATTGGTTTCTGAAAATTTCGATCCCATAAAAATTGGATTCCTTCTACTTGGAATCATTGGTGCAACAATTGTTTTCACCTCATTTGTGAAAAAAGCAAAGCAAGGGTTTTTATTAAAAATAAAAAACTTTATCTTAAGTCTTGTAGAGGGAGTTACCAGTATCCTAAAAATGGAGAAAAAATGGAATTTTATTTTTCATACTTTCTTTATTTGGACAATGTATGTTGCTATGTTTTGGGCAACCATTCCTGCAATTCAAGGATTGGAAGTACCTGTTGATGGAATTTTAGTTGGATTTATTGCGGGTGGATTTAGCATTGCAGCAACAAATGGAGGTATCGGCTCGTATCCTTTAGCAGTAACGGGTGCGTTTTTACTCTTTAATGTTCCTGAAAGCCCCAGTGAAGCCTTTGGATGGATTATGTGGTCAGCACAAACATTAATGATTATTGTTTTTGGCGGATTGGCTTTCTTAGTTTTACCGATCTATAATAAGAAAAAATAATGATATGCGTTTCTATATAGGGTTGACTTCGGTTAGCAAAAATTAGAATAAAAAGAAACGCTAGTATTAAACTTTGTAACTTTACACTTCTTAAATATTGTAACTAAAAATGGCAAAAACCAAAACAACTTTTTTCTGTCAAAATTGTGGTACGCAACACGCAAAATGGGTGGGGCAATGTGGTGCTTGTAAAGAATGGAATACGATTGTAGAAGAAGTCATTCAAAAAGAAGAAAAACGGGTTTGGAAACAGGCAACAACCGCAAAAAAAACCATTAACAAACCTCTTAAAGTTGCCGACATTCAACTGAATCCAGAAGAAAGAATTGTAACCAACAACACCGAATTAGACACGGTCTTAGGTGGTGGATTGGTGAAAGGTTCTATAACACTATTGGGCGGAGAACCTGGTATTGGAAAATCGACCTTATTACTGCAAGTTGCTTTAAACATCCATCAAAAAGTATTGTACGTGTCGGGAGAAGAAAGTCAATCTCAAATAAAAATGAGAGCAGAAAGACTTAAAGCGACAAATTCTAATTGCTTAATTCTTACCGAAACAAACACCCAACAAATTTTTAAAAATATTGAAGAAACGGAGCCAGATGTTTTGGTCATCGATTCGATACAAACCCTACACACAAATGCGATTGAAGCATCACCTGGGAGTATTTCACAAATTAGAGAAGCCGCTGCAGAATTGATAAAATATGCCAAAGAAACAGCAACCCCTGTTTTATTAATTGGGCACATCAATAAAGAAGGAAATATCGCTGGGCCAAAAATTTTAGAACACATGGTAGATGTTGTTTTACAGTTTGAAGGCGATAGAAATCATACCTATAGAATCTTGCGTTCACAGAAAAATAGGTTTGGATCTACTGCTGAATTGGGCATTTATGAAATGCTTTCTTCAGGATTAAGAGAAATTACAAATCCATCTGAAATCTTAATTTCAAAAAAAGATGCCGATTTAAGCGGAACTGCAATTGCTTCTACACTGGAGGGTATACGTCCCTTAATGATTGAAATACAAGCCCTGGTTTCTACGGCTGTTTATGGTACTCCGCAACGATCGACGACGGGTTACAATCTAAAACGCTTGCATATGATTTTGGCGGTTCTAGAAAAAAGAGCGGGCTTTAAGCTGGGTGCAAAAGATGTGTTTTTAAATGTTACTGGAGGAATTAATGTAGATGATCCCGCTATAGACTTAGCAGTTGTTGCAGCTATTTTATCATCCAATCAAGACATTGCAATTAACCCTAATGTGTGCTTTGCTGCTGAAGTTGGTTTGGCTGGAGAAATACGACCCGTCTCAAAAATTGATCAACGGATTTCAGAAGCAGAGAAGTTGGGGTATAAAACTTTCGTAGCGTCTAAATACAATAAGATATCCTCTAAAAATCATGCGCTTAAATTGGTTTTAGTAGGGAAAATAGAAGAAGCTTTTGCCACTTTATTTGCTTAAAAAAGCATAAAAATCTGCTTCTATTAAAACCGTAAAAGTGTAAAACAAAAAACCGAGCTTCGCTCGGTTTTTTGTTTTTATAATAGAAATTCAAGGAAATATTTAATCCTAGTTATTTCTTGTTAACTTTTTTAATGTACTTATCTAAAGCCATTGTCATTGAGGGGTTTTCAGGTGATGGTGCTTTAATATCACATGTTAAACCAGCATCTTCTACTGCTTTTACTGTGGTGTTACCAAAAGCGGCAATTCGAGTTCCATTCTGTTTAAAATCTGGGAAATTCTTATACAAAGAATCAATTCCTGAGGGACTAAAGAATACTAAAATATCATAAAAAACATCTTCTAAATCTGTCAAATCACTCATGACAGTTCTGTACAAATCAGCTCTTGTCCAAGTTACACCTAGCTTGTCTAATTCTGATGGAATTAATGGCTTTAACTTATCTGAAGAAGGTAATAAAAACGCTTCTTCTTTATGTTTTTTAATCAACTTTATTAATTCTGGAAAGGTTCTCTTTCCAACATAAATTTTACGTTTCCGATACACCACATATTTTTGCAAATAGTAAGCAACTGCTTCAGATTGACAAAAATATTTCATTGCATCTGGAACTGAAAATCGCATTTCTTCTGCAACTCTAAAGAAATGATCTACTGCATTTCTACTTGTTAAAATAATGGCTGTAAATTGAGATAAATCGATCTTTTGCGCTCTTATTTCTTTTACAGAAATGCCTTCAACATGAATAAAAGATCTAAAATCAATTTTCACTTTTTGCTTATCAGACAAATCAAAATACGGAGAAGTTTCCGTTTTTGGTGCTGGCTGCGATACCAAAATAGTTTTCACTTTCATGCGGTTATTTTTGTATTTAAAACATCAACTTAAATAAAAGAAACGGGGGTGCTATTTCAAAGGCGCAAATGTACAAAATTATATAAAACAACTTACTTAAAATCAAGTTTTTGTTATTCGCAAATAACAATGCAAGTTTTATCACAAACAGAAATAGAATGAATCCGAATAAAATTTGATTTGGGAGTGCTGCGTAAAAAAATAAAATTAATACTGGAAAAGTCCATAAACTTATTGTGTGTGTGTAGATGCTTTTTGCTGTTAAAAATGAAACTGTTTCGGTTTGTATTGAAAATAAGATCACAAATAGTTTTTCTAAAATTCTTTTTACAGTCAAATAACCCACAAAAAATAACAGTGTTTTCCAGAATAAAGAGATCTCTAAAAAAACTTCTTGTGAAAAGTAATTCATTAAAAAAAAAGTTAGTAACCCAAATGTTCCGGTTGTAAAGAAAAATAAAACAACGGAAAATCGATTCAGTAAAGAGGCTCTTTCTTCAATTTCTGAAACAATAAACCCTTTGTTAAAAAAAGCAAAAAAATATTCTTTTAGCTTGGTTCTATGAAATCCTTTTAAAAGAAGCACAGAGAACAACAATACCAAAAAAATAAGCGTCACCCAGTTTGTAGAAATATCTATTTTTTCTATTGCTTGCAAGTTGTTTGGTTTTCTAAGATTAACACAAAATTAGTAATTAAATACTGTATATTTGCTTTCTTACCTTGAAAATTGATATATGTCAGACGCGTTAGTTATTATCCCTACTTATAACGAAAAAGAAAATATTGAAGCGATTATTAGAGCTACATTCAGCCAAAAAAAAGACTTCCATATCTTAATTGTTGATGACAATTCGCCTGATGGTACTGCAAAGATTGTGGCGCAATTAATTACTGAATTTCCCGAAAAACTTTATATCGAAAATAGAAAGAGTAAAAATGGGTTAGGAACCGCATACATTCATGGTTTTAAATGGGCGATTGAAAGAAAATACGATTACATTATAGAAATGGATGCGGACTTTTCACACAATCCAAATGACTTAGAACGTCTTTACGATGCTTGTTCTAAAGAAGGTGGAGATGTTGCTGTCGGATCGAGATATGTAAATAACCAAGTAAACGTTGTCAATTGGGATATTAAACGTTTATTACTTTCTTATTTTGCTTCCAAATATGTGCGTTTTATTACTCGAATTCCTGTTTTTGACACCACGGCTGGTTTTGTTTGTTACCAACGAAAAGTATTAGAAAGTATTCAATTTGATAAAATTAAATTTGTCGGTTACGCTTTTCAAATTGAAATGAAATTCAAAGCCTGGAAGCATAAATTTAAGATTAAAGAAGTTTCTGTAATTTTTACAGACCGAACATTAGGAGCGTCTAAAATGAGTGGAAATATTGTATCGGAAGCCCTTTTTGGAGTATTAAAAATGAAAATAAACGGATTGCCAAAATAAATTTATGACGGATGTTACTGACATAAGAGAAGTAAATTTAGTAAACATGAGAATCGATATTTAAGAAAATAATGACAAAATCAATTTTAATTAGAAACGCCACTATCGTTAACGAAAACACCACTTTTAAAGGAGATGTTCTCATTGAAAATGAAATCATCAAAAAAGTGGGGCCTTCTATACAGGTAACTAATGAAGACGCTCTTGAAATTATAGAGGCGCATGGAAGTTATTTAATTCCTGGTTTTATAGACGATCAGGTTCATTTTAGAGAGCCTGGCTTAACGCACAAAGCAAACATTGCAACAGAAAGCAGGGCTGCTATTGCTGGAGGAATTACAACATTTATTGAAATGCCAAATACCGTACCGCAAGCAACAACGCAAGCGTTATTGGAAGATAAGTTCGAAATTGCTGCCAAAGACTCCTATGCAAACTACTCTTTCATGTTTGGAGGTACCAACGACAATTTAGAAGAACTACTAAAAACGGATCCGAAAAAAGTAGCCGGAATAAAATTATTTTTAGGCTCTTCTACCGGAAACATGCTGGTAGATAATGAGGCTGTTTTGGAGAAAATTTTCTCTTCTACAAAAATGATTATTTCGGTACATTGTGAAGACGAAGCAACCATCAGAAAAAACACAGCAACGTTTATCGAAAAATATGGTGAAGATATTCCGATAAAATGCCACCCAATGATTCGAAGTGAGGAAGCCTGCTATCTTTCCTCTTCAAAAGCAATTGAATTGGCTAAAAAAACAGGGGCTCGATTGCATATTTTTCATTTGTCTACAGCGAAAGAGACAGCGCTTTTTAGAAATGACATTCCATTAGAGGAAAAACAAATAACAGCGGAGGTTTGTATCCATCATTTGTGGTTTTCTGATGAAGATTATGAAAAAAAAGGAACGCATATAAAATGGAATCCTGCGGTAAAATCTCCTAAAGATCGACAGGGATTATGGGATGCTTTATTGGATGACAGAATTGATGTTTTAGCAACCGATCATGCACCGCATACTTTAGAGGAAAAAACCAATACTTACTTAAATGCACCTAGTGGTGGACCACTAGTACAACACGCAATCGTAGCCATTTTAGAAAAAGTAAAAGAAGGGGTCATTTCTATTGAAAAAGCGGTGGAAAAAATGAGTCATAACCCTGCCAAACTATTTCAAATTGAAAAGCGTGGGTTTATAAAAGAAGGTTTTTATGCAGATTTAGTTTTGATAAACCCAAACCAACCTCAAACGGTTTCTAAAGACAACATCTTATACAAATGTGGCTGGTCTCCATTTGAGGGAACAAGGTTTTCTTCTTCTGTTACACACACTTTTGTAAACGGACATTTAATGTACGATAAAGGAGTATTTAATGACTCTATAAAAGGGAAAAGAATTACTTTTAATCGATAAAATGAAAAGACTTATTTTTTTATTTTCTGCTTTTATTTTCTTGTCCAATTGTACAAGTAATACCATCTACAAGAAACCTACAGATTTAATCCCGAAGGATTCTATGGTCATTTTAATTCAGCAGATGCTCATTGCTTCTTCTTCAAAAAACGTAAAAACCATCAATTTACAACGCAAAATAGACTACTTTCCATTTGTTTACGATCGTTTCAAAATAGACTCTACTCGCTTTCAAAAAAGCAGTTTTTATTATATTTCTAAAATAGATACCTATACTGAAATATTAGCGCAAGTAAAAAAAGGGTTGGAAATCGAAAAAGAAAAATACACGGTCTTAAAAAAGAGAAAAGATTCAATCAACAGAGATTCTGTAAGTAAATTGAACATTAAAAAACCAATCAAAAAAGATGCGCTTAAAAAACCGCTTGAATTCTCAAAAAAGAAAATCCTAAAAACTAAGTTATAACGTTTTTACATGCATCGTTGATGACTTCTGTTATTTTTGTAAACTTAAAATCGAGGGTGTTGCTTATTTTTTTTGAAGAGTATTTAGAAACTCCATGTGCACTGCGTGCAGCGTATTTGCTCATTGTGGGCGCCTTTTTTGTAAAGAGCGATAAAATTTTAGAAATACGCCAGAAAAGACTTGTTTGCCATGGTCTAACTTTGTAAGAAGGTCTTCTTTTCCCCAATGCATCTGCAATAGAAAAGAGAATTTCTTTAAAGGATTTGTTTTGAGAAACTAAAATAAATCGCTCATTTTTCACTTCAGAATCCATCAATAAAATCATTGCTTTTACAACGTCTTTAACGCCAACAAAACCCGTAACTCCTTCTGTATAGTACCTTAGTCCCTTGGAAACACTGCTAAATATTTTTCCGGATCCGGTATTCCAAAAACCGCTTCCTAAAATAACTCCAGGATTTACAACAACCACCTCAACGCCTTCTTGACTTGCCCGCCAAACTTCTGTTTCTGCACCAAATTTTGTAATTGCATATCCGCTATTGTCCAACTCCTTATTCCATTCGTTTTCTTCTGTAATTGGATTTCCTTGAATGGAGTTGCCAATACAGGCAATAGAGCTCACAAAACACAGTTTTTTTATTTTTGCATCAATAGACAGGTTGACAATAATAGCAGTACCATGAATATTCACTTTTCGCATTTTTATATAATCTTTTGAATTAAAAGAAATAAATGCGGCACAATGGTATACTTTCTCTACCCCAACAAATGCAGGAATCATTGCAGGAACATCGGTAATATCTGCTTTTAACCAAGTTATTTTGGCAAACAAAGAAGGGTCATCTGTATAGGTGGAAAATATTTTTTTTACACTTATAATTTTTTCTTCAGTTCTATAAATTGCGCGAATTTCTGGCGCTGTTTTCGCCAAATGATACAACAAATGTGCTCCTACCAAACCTGTTCCTCCAGTAACTAAAATCATGCGGCTAAGTTATGGTTTTTTGATTGATAAGTTTATCTTTGTGTCGTTAAAAAAAGTGTTTAACAATCTCAAATTAAGCCAATCGAAAACAATTGTAAAAGATTGAAGAACGCTATTTGAAACTCGTATTAAAAATTGAAATAACTACAATTTACAATGAAAAATTTTATTAAAGAATTACAATGGAGAGGAATGTTGCATGACAGCATGCCAACAACTGAAGAACATTTAATGGAGAGCATGAGAAGTGCTTATGTTGGTTTCGATCCTACTTCAGATTCTTTACATATTGGAAATTTAGTGCCTATCATGTTGTTAGCGCATTTTCAAAGATGTGGTCACAGACCTATTGCTTTGGTAGGTGGTGCAACGGGTATGATTGGAGATCCCTCTGGAAAATCTTCTGAACGAAATCTTTTGGATGAAAAAACACTACGATACAATCAAGAGGCTATCAAAGGGCAATTGAGTCACTTTTTAGACTTTACTTCAAACGCAGCAAATGCAGCCGTTTTGGTGAACAATTACGATTGGATGAAAGATTTTTCATTCCTAGAATTTATTCGTGATGTTGGAAAACATATCTCAGTAAATTATATGATGGCAAAGGATTCTGTAAAAAACAGAATTGGTTCTGAATCTAAAGAGGGCATGTCTTTTACAGAGTTTACTTATCAATTAGTTCAAGGGTATGATTTTTTACACTTGTACCAAAATAACAATGCATCTATTCAAATGGGAGGTTCTGACCAATGGGGAAATATAACCACTGGTACAGAGTTAATTCGAAGAGTTGGTGGTGGAAAGGGATATGCAATTACCTGTCCGTTAATTACAAAATCTGATGGAACAAAATTTGGAAAATCTGAAGGAGGCAATGTTTGGTTGGATGCAAAAAGAACATCTCCTTATAAGTTTTACCAATACTGGTTAAATGCTTCTGATGAAGATGCAGAGAACTACATTCGAATCTTCACATTTTTAGACAAAGAAACAATAGAAGCTTTGATCATCGAGCACAAAGAAGTGCCCCATTTGCGTTTATTGCAAAAGAAAATCGGAGAAGAGGTTACCCTCTTAGTTCATGGAACTACTGCTTATGAAAATGCCATTAAAGCTTCCAATATTTTATTTGGAAAGTCTACGGCTTCTGATTTAAAATCGCTAGATGAACAAACATTTTTAGATGTTTTTGATGGGGTACCTCAAGCAAAAGTAGCACTTTCAGATGTTGAAGATGGATTGGATATGATTGGTGCTTTGGCAGCAAAAACAAGATTTTTAGCTTCAAATGGTGAAGCAAGAAGAGCCCTGAAGGAAAATGCAATTTCCGTGAATAAAGAAAAAGTGAAAGAAGATTTCACAATTTCTAAAGAAGATTTGATTGCAAATAAATATGTATTACTTCAGCGAGGTAAAAAAACCTACTATTTATTGGTTGTGGAATAGTATTTCATTTTTAATAAATAGCAGATTTTTTTTTCAATTCCTTAATATTTTCTGTATCGATTTTAAAAACATACC
>JABJPX010000049.1 GCA_018663625.1 Polaribacter sp.
CGAACTTAGGTTATGGAGCAGCTGGTGCTGGAGGAGTAATTCCACCAAATGCTACCTTAATTTTTGACGTAGAATTGATGGATGTAAAATAAGTTACACACTCAAACAAACGATTATAAAAGCTCAGTTTTTCAAACTGAGCTTTTTTGCTTTTTTAAATAACTTCCATTTTTATTCCCTCACAAAAATAGTACATTTGCAATATGCGAATAGATATCATTACCGTTTCACCTGGATTATTAGAAAGCCCTTTTAATCATTCAATCATTAAAAGAGCCCAAGAAAAAGGCTTGGCTGAAATTCACTTACATGATCTTCGCAATTTTGGATTGGGAAACTACAAACAAATAGATGATACACAATTTGGGGGCGGTGCAGGAATGGTATTAATGATAGAACCCATTGCAAACTGTATCAAAAAATTACAAGAAGAACGTGTTTATGATGAAATCATTTATATGACACCTGATGCAAAAACATTGAACCAATCTACCGCAAATACACTTTCATTGAAGGAGAATATCCTAATTTTAACAGGGCACTACAAAGGGGTTGACCAGCGAATTAGAGACTTGTTCATTACGAAAGAAATTTCTATTGGAGATTATGTATTGACAGGTGGAGAGTTGGCAGCTGCAGTCTTAGTAGATGCTGTTGTACGTTTAATCCCAGGTGTTATTGGCGATGAACAATCTGCTTTAACAGATTCATTTCAAGACAATTTATTATCCCCTCCCGTATATACAAGACCGTCGAACTTTGAAGGAAATAAAGTTCCAGAGATCTTATTATCGGGAAATTTTCCAAAAATTGAAGATTGGAGAAGCGACAAAGCATTTGAAAGAACAGAACAAATAAGACCGGATTTATTAGATAAAAATCATTAGCGCTCTTTATTTATAAAAATTTTAATTTCTATTTTTTAAAACAATAAAACTGTCAGTATTTAATCGTAAAATATTAATTTGGGTAATTGGGTTTCAAATCTTTCGGTTGTTGTTACTTCCGTTTATGGGATTAATGCCCCAAGATGCTTACTATTATTTATACGGACAAAATTTGTCACTTTCATATTTTGATCATCCTGGGATGATTGGCTATCTGCTTCGGTTTTTTACAGAACTTTTCGGAACTTCTGTTTTTGTTGTAAAATTTGCTGATTTCTTTATCACCTCCATTACCCTACTAAGCTTTTATAAATTAGCCTCTTATTTCTTATCAAAGCAAAAACTAGCGCGCGCATTACTACTCATTTCATCTACGATATTTATTTCTATCTTATCTTTCAATTCTACACCAGACGTACCCCTTTTGTTGTTCTGGACACTGAGTTTAATCTGCCTTTATAAAGCTATTTTTGAAAATAAGAAATGGTTTTTCATTTTAGGGGGCATCGCAATGGGATTGGCTTTTAACAGCAAGTACACTGCATTGTTATTACAAATAGGATTGCTCTTATTTCTTCTATTCTCAAACAAACATAGGAATCTATTAATTTCACCTTGGCTTTGGAGTGCTATCTTAGTATCAATTGTGGTGACGTTTCCAGTGTGGTATTGGAACTATCAGAATGATTTTGCTTCATTTGCTTTTCAATCTTCAAAAAGAACCCAATCGATTTCTGAATTTAACATTTCACCCAAATACTTTTTCGGGGCTATTGGCCATCAAATTTTGCTATTACTCCCCGTATTGTTTCTAGTTTTCGTGAGTTTTACTTTTAAGTATTGCAAACGGGTTCTCATACAATTCAAACTACCACAAGCTAAAACATTATTTTTATTGGCATTTTTTATACCCACTTTTGTCGGTTTTTTTGCATTGACTCCAATTTATTGGGTGAAATTAAATTGGATGATGCCTTCCTATATCACTGGAATCATTTTAGCTGGAATGTTTATTAGCAAGAAGTTATTGAAAATTCAAATACTCTTTTCCATTGTTTTCCATCTGCTAATAAGCCTTCAAATTCTCTTCTATCTAGTTCCTATAAAGAGTGATGACACATGGGTTGGCTGGAAAGAGTTAGGAGAAGAAATAAGCGCCTTAAAAGAAAAAAACGCAAGCACATTTATTTTTTCGAATGACAATTACAAAACCTCTGCGGCGCTAAACTTCTTTATGAAAGAAAAGGTCTATGCGCAAAATATTATTGGTTTACCTGCTTTACATTTTGATTATTTAGGAGATGACCTAACTACTTTAAAAGGAAAAAACGCAATCTTTATCGATTCTGACAAGCGCTTTAAAAATGAATTACTTTTAGAAAAAGCAAATCCACTATTGAAAAATCACTTTAAAACAGTCACTCAACTAGCTCCAATCATAATAAAAATAAATGAGCGAGAAAGTAGAAAGTTTTGGGTTTTCTTTTGCACTGATTATCAACCAAAAAAATAATCTCATTTAGTTTTAGTAATAAAAAAAAAGTCCTATTTTTGCACTCGCTAAATTAACCTCTGACGAAGAAATCGTGAATGTTATTTTACAAAAAACTATTAAATTAAAATATGGAAGCTTTAATAAAATTTGTTCAAGACGAATTTGTAACAAAAAAAGAATTTGCAGAATTTGCTGCTGGAGATACAATTACTGTATACTACGAAATTAAAGAGGGAGAAAAAGTAAGAACTCAGTTTTTTAGAGGAGTAGTTATTCAAAGAAGGGGTGCTGGTCTTTCGGAAACTTTTACAATCAGAAAGATGTCTGGAACTGTAGGTGTAGAAAGAATTTTCCCTGTTAACTTACCTTCTATTCAAAAAATTGAAGTGAACAAAAGAGGTAAAGTACGTAGAGCTCGTATTTTCTATTTTAGAGGTCTTACTGGTAAAAAAGCAAGAATTACTGAAAAAAGAAGATAATCTCTTTTACATAAAAGTATTTAAAAGCGTTGTGATAAATCACAACGCTTTTTTTTATAAACAAATGTGAACAAACATAGTTAATAACGTGTTGATTTCTAATTTATTAATAATTTTAAAAAATCAAAAACCTGTTATATATTTAACCATCGTTTATAGTGGTGTTTAAAAAACCCCAGTAGACAAAGTGAAGTAACGTTCTTTACATCTTGTTTTAATTGAAATCTTTATTAAAATGAAAATTTTGAGTAGGTTGTTGCAATAATTATGAAGGTAATGAGCAATACTGAAAATGTATAATTAGTAAATTTAGAATAGAAAGAAATTAAGACAATTGAATCACTCCTAACAAACACTGTGAACACAATTTGTAAAGAGGTTTCAAAAATGAAATAGTATTAATTGTTTCTGCTACAAAAGAAATAAGATGTATCTCTTATTTGCTTGTTAACAATATAAACAATCAAAACTATTCCAAAAAAAAGCCATATTCTGTAAGAAATTATTGAATATGGCTTTTATCTTATATCAATAACCCAATTTTCAAACTTCTTTTTGTGTTTATCGCAATTAAACCTTTTAATAAATAAGGATTTAACAGTAAAAATATCAGTCTTAATTCTTAAATTTGCACAGCTTATTTTTAAGCAAAATTCAATCGATTTCGAGCTAACAGGCTTTTTAAAAAATATACCCAATAATGGCTAAAATTATTTATACCAAAACAGACGAAGCACCGGCTTTGGCAACACGTTCTTTTTTACCTATTGTAAAGGCATTTACAAATTCATCTCACATAGAAATTGAAACAAAAGACATTTCTTTAGCAGCAAGAATTTTGGCAAATTTTCCAGAATATTTAAACGATGATCAAAAAGTAGAGGATGCATTGACTCAATTGGGAGAATTAGCAAAAAACCCTGAAGCAAACATTATCAAACTCCCCAACATAAGTGCCTCAGTACCACAATTAAAGTCAGCTATTGCTGAGCTACAAGCTTTAGGATATGCATTGCCAAACTTTCCTGAAGAAGTAAAAACGGAGGAAGATGAAGCAATTTTAGCTCGTTATAACAAAGTTAAAGGTTCTGCAGTAAACCCAGTTTTACGAGAAGGAAACTCTGACAGGAGAGCTCCAAAAGCCGTTAAGAATTACGCTAAAAAGAACCCACATTCTATGGGCGCTTGGACTGCAGATTCAAAAACGCATGTAGCAACAATGACCGAAGGTGATTTTGCACACAATGAAAAATCAGTAACATTAGCAAATGCGACAACAGTTCGTATTCAACATATCGCAACTAACGGTGAATCAACAGTTTTAAAAGAAAATACTTCTCTTTTAGCGGGAGAAATCATTGATGCTACTACCTTGAGTAAAAAGGCCTTATTGTCTTTCTTAGAATCAGAAATTGCTGATGCAAAAAAACAAAACGTATTGTTTTCATTACATATGAAAGCTACTATGATGAAGGTTTCTGATCCAATTATTTTTGGACATGCAGTCAAAGTTTTCTTTAAAGACTTGTTTGCAAAGCACCAAGAAGTCTTCGATAAAATTGGAGTCAATGTAAATAATGGTTTTGGACATTTAACAAATAGCTTAGAAAACTTACCTACTGATAAGAAAAATGAAATTTTAGCGGATATAGAAACCATATTTTCTAACAATCCAGCAGTAGCGATGGTAGATTCTGACAAAGGAATTACCAACCTACACGTTCCATCTGATATCATTATTGATGCTTCAATGCCTGCAATGATCCGTACTTCTGGTCAAATGTGGAATGCCGCTGGCGAACAACAAGATACAAAAGCAGTGATTCCTGATAGTTCATATGCAGGAATTTATACAGCAACAATTGATTTCTGTAAAAAACACGGTGCATTTGACCCAACTACAATGGGAACGGTTCCTAATGTTGGTTTGATGGCTCAAAAAGCTGAGGAATATGGTTCTCATGATAAAACATTTGAAATAGCAACCGATGGTAAAGTTTGTGTGATTGATGCACAAGGAACTACGATAATAGAGCATGCTGTTGAAGCAGGTGATATTTGGAGAATGTGTCAAGTAAAAGACGCACCAATTCAAGATTGGGTAAAGCTTGCTGTAACAAGAGCAAAAGCATCTCAAACTCCTACTGTTTTCTGGTTGGACGAAAACAGAGCACACGATATTGAAATCATTAAAAAGGTAACTGCTTATTTACCAAACCATGATACAGCAGGGTTAGACATTCGTATATTATCACCCATAAAAGCAACCGAATTTACGCTAGAAAGAATCAAAGATGGGAAGGATACAATTTCTGTTTCTGGAAATGTATTACGAGACTACTTAACCGATTTATTTCCAATTTTAGAATTAGGAACATCTGCGAAAATGTTATCGATTGTTCCATTAATGAATGGCGGAGGATTGTTTGAAACTGGTGCAGGAGGTTCTGCCCCAAAACATGTGCAACAATTTGAAAAAGAAAATCATTTACGATGGGATTCTTTAGGTGAATTTTTGGCCTTAGCTGTTTCTTTAGAGCATTTAGGAAGAACTACAAACAACCCTAAAGCAATCGTATTATCGGAAACTTTAGACGAAGCAACAGACAAATTCTTAGAAAATAAAAAATCGCCCTCAAGAAAAGTAGGTGAATTAGACAATCGAGGGAGTCACTTCTATTTAGCAATGTATTGGGCACAAGAATTGGCTTCACAAAACAAAAATGCTGAATTAAAGACGCAATTTACTCCAGTGGCAGAAAGCTTGATAGAAAATGAAAGCGTAATTGTAAATGAACTAAACTCAGCACAAGGAACTCCTATAAACCTCAATGGGTACTACCTTCCTAACGAAGAAGTCGTCATTGCTGAAATGCGTGTGAGTAAAACCTTAAAATCAATTTTAACAACGATATAAAGATTTATATTTCTAAAAAAGAGCACCCATTGGTGCTCTTTTTTTAGTTCTAATTAGCAGTTTTTTGGGTTAAAAAAGTAAAAACACTTTAAATTAAGCATGAATAATCTTTAATTTGTTTAGCGTTTTCCTATTTTTGCTTCACAAAACAAGCGTACATGAAACATCAAAAAAGAATATTATATCTTGTAACATTTTTACTATCTATCACGATATTCGGTCAAGAGAATTTCACCCTTAGTGGAACTGTTTATGACCAAAGTAGTAATGAAACACTGATTGGGGTCTCTGTCTATTTTCCAGACTTAAAATCGGGGACGAGCACCAATGAATATGGTTTTTACTCGATTACCATTCCAGCAGGAAAACACAAAGTCTATATAAGTTACTTGGGCTACAAAACGATTACTGAAACAATCGATTTAACTAAAAAAAACACAAAAAATTTCTATCTTTTTGAAGATGCCGAAAATTTAGATGAAATAATTATAGAAAGTAATATCGAAAAGACAAATATCAAAACTGCTCAAATGAGTGTCAATAAATTGTCTACCAAAACAATTAAACAGATTCCTGTAGTTTTAGGGGAAGCAGACATTATAAAATCTATTATTCTGTTGCCTGGAGTAACAAGTGCTGGGGAAGGAGCATCTGGCTTTAATGTTAGAGGTGGATCTGCTGACCAAAATTTAATTCTATTGGATGAAGCCATCGTTTTTAATTCTTCTCATGTTTTTGGTTTCTTCTCGGTGTTCAATCCAGATGTAATTAAAGATGTACAGTTGTACAAAGGAGGAATTCCTGCAAGATATGGAGGACGTCTTTCTTCGGTATTAGATATTTACCAAAAAGAAGGAAATAATAAAGAATTTAAATTGACAGGTGGTGTTGGATTGGTATCGAGTAGACTGATGGCTGAAGGGCCTATCAAAAAAGGAAAAAGCTCTTTTTTAGTAGGCGGACGAGCTTCTTATGCGCATCTTTTCTTACCGCTTTTAGACAACGAAAATAAAGCCTATTTTTATGACCTAAATAGTAAAATAAATTATCGCTTTGACAAAAACAACAATCTTTTCTTTTCTACTTATTTTGGAAAAGATCTATTTGGCATCAACGAAAGTTTTGTAAACACCTATGGAAATACGGTTGCAAACCTACGTTGGAATCACTTATTTTCTGACAAACTGTTCTCGAATTTATCATTGATTTACTCAGATTACTTCTACGGACTCACACTCGATTTTGTAGGTTTTGAATGGGATTCCGGGATTACCAACTACAATATAAAATACGATTTTGATTACTATGTAAAGGACAATTATAAATTGAGTTTTGGTGTAAATGACATCTACACAAAATTTAATCCTGGAAAAATAATCCCAAACAGAGACGATTCGGGTATTCTACCTGAACAACTGACGAATAAATTCGCGAATGAATTTGCAGCTTACATAGAAGCAAGTCATAAAATAAATCCAGATTTAACATTAAAATACGGCTTTCGATATAGTAATTTTAAGCGTTTAGGTCAAGAAGAATTGAACAGCTATGCAAATGACATGCCTGTACTTTATAACCAAGAATTACAAAAGTATGAATCTGCGGTTGCATTGGGCGTTGAAAACTATAAACGAAGTGATGTTCTTGCCAATTTTGGAAATTTTGAACCAAGGGTTTCTTTTTCATATTTACTGAATGATGACAGCTCTATAAAAGCAAGTTATAACAGAATGGCGCAGTATCTACATTTGCTGTCTAATACTGCCTCTCCTACTCCATTAGATATTTGGGCACCAAGTGGAACTTTTATCAAACCACAAATACTAGATCAATTTGCTATTGGATATTTCAAAAATATAAAAGAAGCAGATTATTCTTTGGAAACTGAAATTTTCTACAAAGACATTCAAAATCGGATAGACTATATAAACGGTGCCAACTTAGTAGCCAACAATGAAATTGAAACGATTATTTTAAATGGAAAGGCAAGGGCGTATGGTCTCGAATTTTTACTCAAAAAAAATGAGGGGAAAGTAAAAGGGTGGATTGCATATACACTCTCTAAATCGGAACAATTAACCGCTGGTAGGAACGAAAATGAACCTGGAATAAACAATAGTAAATGGTACAATACGCCCTATGACAAAACACATGATATATCAATAAATGCGAGTTATGAATTGAATGAAAAATGGACGTTTAACTCCAACTTTCTTTTACAAACTGGGCAACCGACCAATTACCCGGTGGGCCAATATCAATTTCAAGGCTTGAATGTACCAATTTACGATGATAATCGTAGAAATTCTGACAGATTACCTGCCTACCACAGATTGGATATTTCTGCTACTTTAACACCTAGCAAAAACAAAAACAGAAGATGGAAAGGAGAATGGGTTTTTGGTTTCTACAATCTTTATAATCGTAAAAACGCAGCCTCTATTTCATTCAAACAAAACCAAGAAACCTATAGAAATGAAGCTATAAAAACATCCATTTTTGGTTTGGTACCTTCAGTAACCTATAACTTTAAATTCTAAAAAATGAGAAAACTAGCCCTCTTTATATGTTGCTCAATCTTCCTTTTTAACTGTGAAGAAGTTGTTGAAATTGAGGTTCCGACTGGAACACCAAAACTAGTCATCGAAGCACTCTTTGAAGTGTATTTCGACGAAATTCCTGTAACTACAGAAGCCATTGTAAAACTGCGTTTATCTGCGGGTTATTTTGATGAAGAGCTTCCAGTAGTAACCAATGCAATTGTAACTCTAAAAAACCTTTCAACCAATACTTTTATTTCTTTTGAGGATGGAGATTTAGACGGAAATTACATTCCAACGAGTGCTTTTACCCCAGAAGATGATGTCGTTTATGAATTGTCTGTAACCTACAATAATGAAATTTATAAAGGAAAAACAATCAAGGCAAAAACCCCTTTATTTATTAATGTTGAGCAAGGAACTAAAACGCTCTTTTCGGGCAATGAAACCGAAGTCATTGTAGAATTTTCAGATAATGAATTCGAGGATAATTTTTATCTGTTTGACTTTTCAAACAATTTATATTTATCAATAGAAGACCGTTTTTTTAATGGTTCTGATTATAATTTTTCTTTTTTCTATCAAGAGGAAGAAGTTGAAATTCCATCGGAGGTTCTGATAAAAATGGCAGGAGTTTCTCAAGATTATTACACGTATTTTAGAGTATTAACCAGTCAGAGTGGACAAAGTGGTGGTGGTCCTTTTCAAACAACTCCAAGTTCATTATTAGGTAATATTATAAACACATCCAATGCTAATCATTATCCTTTAGGTTATTTTAACATCTCAGAAACGGCTACATATACATTGAGCTTAACAGAATAAACAATACCTATAACATTCAATACATGCCTCAGAAATTGCCTTAAAAAGTGTATTTTTGAGGCATGTCATTTATAAAAACAACCGAACAAGATTCGAATTACAATCATTTAGAGAAAATGTCAATCACAGAGGTGCTGACAAATATTAATAACGAGGACAAAACTGTTGCTTTTGCTATTGAAAAAGTAATACCCCAAATAGAACAACTCACTAATGCGATTGTTGTTCAACTTAAAAAAGGCGGACGGCTATTTTATATCGGTGCTGGAACGAGTGGTCGATTGGGGATTTTAGATGCTTCTGAATGCCCACCAACATTTGGTGTTTCACCGGGTCTAGTACTTGGTTTAATCGCAGGCGGTGATACTGCAATACGAGATGCGGTTGAGTTTGCCGAAGATGCAACAGATCAAGGTTGGAAAGACTTGAAAAAACATGCGATTACAAATAAAGATGTCGTTATTGGTATTGCTGCTTCTGGAACAACACCGTATGTAATTGCAACCTTAGAGAAATGCAATCAAGAGCACATTATCACAGGATGTATTTCATGTAATAAAAACAGTCCCTTGGCTGCCGTTTCAAAATTTCCGATTGAAGTAGTAGTAGGTCCTGAATTTGTGACTGGGAGCTCTAGAATGAAATCGGGTACTGCACAGAAGATGGTTTTAAACATGATTTCTACAACGACGATGGTGCAGTTAGGAAAGATAAAAGGAAACAAAATGATCGACATGCAGCTTTCAAACAATAAATTAGTGGAACGAGGTATTCGGATGCTAATGCTAGAATTAGAAATCAATCAAAAGACTGCAAGTACTTTATTAAAAAAACATGGTAGTGTTAGAAATGCTATTAAAAATTTCAACTTATGAGCACTGATGTAAATCCTCTAGGAAAAGCGCTAATCAGATTAGCCATCTTAATATTCTTATTTATTATATCTCCGATTTCATTAACAATCGCGTTTAAAGCGATCAAACTATACCCAGAGGGTCTAGCACATTGGTTCGCTATTCTTTTTTTAATCTTTGCTGGAGTTTTACTTATTTTTACTATCTTTTTTGCTTTTAAAACCTTTAGCAAAATTTCTAAAGCTATTTTCAATAAATAACTCTTTTTTTATTAGTAGATGTTGAAATCTAACGGAATTATAATAATCTTAGCTTACCCTGACACCGTTGTTAAACCCTCTAAAAGAGATTTATTGAGTCCTTTTTGGCCCTACTTAGGTATTGGGAATAAAAATGGAGTTCAAGCTGGGCATGCTGCTTTATTGTTAATTAAAAAAGGCGTTCCTGAGATTAATTACTTCGACTTTGGCAGGTACATTACAACATATAAAAATGGGCGAGTACGGTCAAAAGAAACTGATTTTGAGCTCCACATTCCAATTTTAGCAAAATTTAACCAGGGATCCTTATCTAACTTGGATGAGATTTTAGTATGGATTGAAAGTCATCCTGAAAAAACTCATGGTACTGGAAGAATGATTGCAAGTATAAATGAAGAAATTGATCATAAAAAAGCATCGACCTTTATAAACAGCTATATCAATCAAAAAGAAATTCCATATGGTGCATTTATTAAAAATGGAAGTAACTGTGCACGATTTGTCGCCGATACATTAAGGTCTTCAACGCTTCAGAAAAAAATTAAAACAAAACTTACGATTTCATACTTATGTACACCGAGTCCGATTGGAAATGTTTTAAAGGGAAGAACATCAAATACCATATATCAAGTATATAATACAAAGGTAAGCCCTTATACGAATAGGTCTATCCTTAAAGAATATAAATCTTGCTTTTTTAATAAATTTGATACAGCCCCCTCAATAATGGAAGGTGAAATTCAACAAAAACAAGTGTTTAATTTAAAAAAAGGAACTTGGCTCGCTGGTTGTGGAAGTGGCGCTTGGTTTATAATTGAAGAAAAAATAGATACTATTAACTATAGAGTTTCAAGATATACCTATACAGGAAAAAAAGATTTTGAAGGAGTTTTCAAAATGTCTGAAAATGGTTTTGATATGAACTTAGAGTATCAATTTACACATCCTACAAATTGCCTGGAAGCCTTTATTATTCAAAAGGAAAGAAAGTTTACTCTGAGAAAAATAAGAACCTAAATATTACTTTTTTGGTGTGGTAGGATTGTATCCAAAATCGGCATCCTGTAATTCAATTCCTAATTGATTGACCAAAAAACCAATACTAGCAAAATGATGAATTGCATGAGAGTGTGCATAAGCCAAAGCATTTTCTAAGGTATAATTAATGGTAATATCTCCGTTTCCTAAATTATCGGTCACCGAAATTATTTTTGAAAAATCTTCATTTTTAAAAGCTAGCAACTTTTGAATCGTTTCATTAATATAACGAATTCCTTCTTCAGTTTTCACTTCACAAATTGTATTTCTTTTTCGATCTGTAAAGTCTACATGTCCACTCCCAAAAGCATTAATAATAGACGTAAAAGCATCTAAAACGTGCCTTATATTGCACCCGATACTAGAAAAATAAGGAGGAACTGTGGCGTTACTATACTCACTATCTGTAATTGAATTCAACAATTGAATTCCACGTTCTAAGTTTTTCTCTATCGCTTTTATCATATAAAAATATCCTTTTCTTTTTGCTTGATTACACATTCTAAATTTAATACATAATTCCTGATTGTATGCCTCTTATAAAAATAAAAACCCCCGTTTTAAAAAAATGAGGGTTTAATTTATAAAGATAAAATACATTAACGTATTAATTTCTTATATTTTATTCGCTTTGGCATTAAATCACCACCCAAACGTTTTTTCTTATTTTCTTCATAATCTGAAAAAGATCCTTCAAAAAAGTACACTTGACTATCTCCCTCAAAAGCCAAAATATGTGTACAAACTCTGTCTAAAAACCATCTATCGTGACTAATTACAACAGCACAACCTGCAAAGTTTTCTAATCCTTCCTCGAGGGCTCTTAGTGTATTTACATCCAAGTCGTTTGTTGGCTCATCTAAAAGCAATACATTTCCTTCTTCTTTTAAGGTCATTGCTAAATGTAAACGGTTACGTTCTCCACCAGATAAGGTTGAAACCTTTTTATTCTGTTCACTTCCCGAAAAATTAAAGCGACTTAAATATGCGCGAGAGTTTACTTGCTTCCCTCCCATCATTACTAAATCTTGCCCATCAGAAAAATTTTGCCAGATAGAATTTTCAGAATCAATATTGGCATGTGCTTGATCTACATAGGCTAATTTTGCCGTATCTCCAACATTAAAAGTTCCTCCATCAGGAGTTTCTTCTCCCATGATCATTCTAAAAATAGTTGTTTTACCTGCTCCGTTCGGGCCAATAATACCAACGATTCCTGCTTGTGGAAGATTAAATTCTAAATTCTCGTATAATAATTTATCTCCATAAGCTTTAGAAACCCCAGCGGCTTCAATTACATTGGTTCCTAAACGAGGACCATTTGGAATATAAATTTCCAACTTTTCGTCTACTTGCTTTTGGTCTTGACTCATCAATTTGTCATAATTCTTCAAACGTGCTTTTTGCTTTGTTTGACGTCCTTTTGCTCCTTGACGAA
>JABJPX010000050.1 GCA_018663625.1 Polaribacter sp.
CTTTTTGTTAAAGAAACGTTAAAGAATTTATTTAATTGAAGTCTAAATAATTGATAAAATGTCAGAAGTAGGTCTTCCAATTATAGCCTTGTCTTTATTGACAACAATTGGCCGTTCAATTAATTTTGGATTGTTGACCATGGCGCTTACAATTTCATCCTCTGACATTGGAGTTCCTTTGAAATTTTCTTTCCAAATTTTTTCATTTTTTCGAACCAAATCAATAGGAGCGATGTTCAGTAAATGAAGCACTTCAATCAATGTTGCCTCAGTGAACTTAGTATCCAAATATTTGATGATTTCAAAAGCTTTTCCAGTGTTTTCTATAAGTTCAACACCCTGTCTTGATTTCGAACATCGTGGATTGTGGTATATTTTGATCATTTTTTAAGTTTTGATTACTGATTACTGATTACTGAACCCTGATCTCTATTATAAATCAACCTCTTTCTTTTGTCCATTCACCATTAAATAGGATTTTAAAAACGGGTTAATTTGCCCATCCATCACATTGTCTACATTTCCAGTTTCATGACCCGTTCTCACGTCTTTCACTAATTTATAAGGATGCATTACATAATTCCGTATCTGACTTCCCCATTCGTTTTTCATCTTATTCGCTTCAATATCATCTCTTGCTGCTTGTTGTTTTTTGAGCTCAATTTCATACAATTGAGATTTTAACATTTTTAATGCTGTAGCTCTATTTTCGTGCTGAGAACGAGAGTTTGAACACGAAATTTGAATGCCCGTTGGTTTGTGTGTCAGTTGAACTTTTGTTTCTACTTTATTTACATTTTGCCCACCCGCTCCGCTAGATCTTGCGGTTACAATTTCGATGTCTGCTGGATTAATATCAATTTCAATAGAATCATCAGCAACAGGAAATACATAGACAGAACCAAAGGTGGTATGTCGTTTTCCATTACTATCAAAAGGGGAGATGCGAACCAAGCGATGTACACCATTTTCACCCTTCAACCAACCAAAGGCATAATCGCCTTCAATTTCTATGGTAATGGTTTTGATTCCAACCACATCTCCAGCTTGGTAATTGAGTGTTTTTAATTTATATCCTTGTTTTTCTGCCCACATGGTATACATTCGAGAAAGCATTTCTACCCAGTCACAACTTTCTGTTCCACCCGCTCCAGCAGTAATTTGTATTGTAGCAGATAAAGAATCTCCAGGTTCAGAAAGCATGTTTTTAAACTCAATATCTTCTAAAAATGTACTTACATTTTGAAATTGTTCTGCTACTTCATTTTCTTCTACTTCCCCTTCTTTGAAGAATTCATACAAGACTTGTATGTCCTCGTTTAAAGAAATTACTTTTTCATAATCTTCAACCCATTTTTTCTTAAAACGAAGTTCTTTCATGATTACTTCTGCTTTTTTAGGATCGCTCCAAAAATCTGGATTTGCCGTTTTTTCTTCCTCGTTGGCAATTTCAATCCGTTTTTTGTCAATCTTTAAATAAGATTTTAATTTCTCGATTCTTGTAGAAATATTTTTTAGTTGTTCTTGTGTAATCATATGCATCACAAAAATAAATGAATTTTTAAGATATCTTCTTTTAAAACTGCTCCTTATTTTATAGATTTAACAAAAATATGTTTCTCATGAAAAAAGCAGTGTTTATTCTTTTTTTTATCTCAATTTCTTTTAATGGATTTTCACAGTTTTTTACTGAAAAATCAAGCAGTAAGCTTCAGAAAGGAATTACAAAATATGAAGGGTTTTATGATTTTTATCATGATGAAAATACAGACAAGCTTTTTTTACAAATTGAAACGTTAGACAAAGAATTTCTTTACGTGCGTTCTCTTTCCGAAGGTATTGGTTCCAATGACATTGGTTTAGATCGCGGACAGTTGGGCGACGGTGTAGTGGTTTCTTTTAAAAGATTTGGGAATAAGATCATGCTAATTCAACCAAACCAAGATTACAGAGCAATTACAGCGAATAAGGAGGAAAAACAATCCGTAAAAGAAGCCTTTGCAAAATCAGTTTTACACGGTTTTGTCATCAAACAAGAAAAAAACGGTGTGTTTTTAGTCGATGCGACTTCTTTTTTCATGCGAGATGCTCATGGAGTTGCCAAAACATTGGCAAGAAATAAACAAGGAAATTATAATTTAGATACGAGTAAGAGTGCTTTTCATACACAAAGAACAAAGGCATTTCCTAAAAATGTAGAATTTGATGTGATGCTAACCTTTAAAGGGTCGCCAAAAGGAGCATTGCTTCAAAGTGTTACGCCCGATGCGAGTTTGGTTACGGTACATCAACATCACTCTTTTGTAGCTTTGCCAGACAATGCCTACAAACCAAGAAAGTTCGATACCCGTTCAGGCGGATATGCAATGTCGTATTTAGATTATGCAACCCCTGTAAATGAATCCATTACGCAACGTTTTATTTATAGACACCGTTTGGAAAAGAAAAATCCAAATGCCGCTGTTTCAGAAGCAAAAGAACCCATTGTCTATTATTTAGATCGAGGAACTCCAGAACCAGTGCGTTCTGCTTTATTGGATGGTGGACGTTGGTGGAACCAAGCTTTTGAAGCGATTGGTTATAAAAATGCTTTTCAAATGAAGTTATTACCAGAAGGAGCCGATCCGTTAGACATTCGGTACAATATGGTGCAATGGGTGCATCGCTCTACGCGAGGATGGAGTTATGGTGCGAGTATTTCAGATCCAAGAACGGGAGAAATTATCAAAGGACATGTGAGCTTAGGAAGCTTGCGAATTCGTCAAGATTTTTTGATTGCGCAGGCATTACAAGCGCCTTATAAGAATGATACGATAGATGATTCTTTTGCATTGCAAATGGCAATTGCGAGAATTCGTCAGCTGTCTGCACATGAAATTGGGCATACTTTAGGCTTTGCACATAATTTTGCAGCAAGTACCAACAATAGAGCTTCTGTAATGGATTATCCACATCCAAAATTCACTTTAAATGAAGATGATGAAATTGATTTTTCAGCTGCATATGATACCAAAATTGGCGCATGGGATAAGGTAACCGTAGCTTATTTTTATCAAGATTTTCCTGCTGAAGAAAATGAAGAAATTGCATTGAATTCGATTTTAGAAAATGCATTTTCTAGTGGATTAAAATATTTATCAGATGCGGATGCGAGATCGGGAGGAAGTGCTAGTGCTGCTGCCCATTTATGGGATAACGGAGGAAATATTCATGATGAATTGTACAATGTCTTAAAAATTAGAAAAACAGCGATTGAAAACTTTTCAACCGACAATGTCAAAATAAATACCCCATATTCTGTCTTAGAAGATGTTTTTGTACCCTTGTATTTTTTCCATAGATACCAAACAGCAGCAACGGTTAAACTAATTGGTGGGCTCAGCTACAATTATGCAGTTACAGGAGGAAATCAAAAAGTAGTAAAACGTGTTTCTGGAATTTCGGAACATATTGCATTGCAAGCTGTTTTACAAACATTACAAGTGGAAGAAATTGCAATTCCGAAAGAGAAATTAGCCTTGTTCCCACCAAGAGCAATGGGGTATGGGCGAACAAGAGAATCTTTTAGTAGTAAGTTGGGTGTTGCTTTTGACCCTTTTTCGGCAGTAGCCACGGCATCAGAAATGACCTTAAGTTTGCTATTGCATCCCCAAAGAGTTTCGCGCTTAATTGCACATAAAAGTTTAAACAAAAGACAATTGGGTTTGGTGGAATTGTTGGATGAATTAATTGCCAAAACGATTAAAAAATCCCATAATGACCCCTATTATCAAGAATTGCAAAACACGATTAATAATAACGTATTGGAACAATTATTTAGGCTTTCAACAGTAGAAAATCAATATCCACAAGTGCCCGCTATTGTCCATTTTAAGTTGAATGAAATAAAGGGGTACCTCCAACAAAAAAAATCGGAAGGAATTCAGAAAATATATGAGGAAGCAATGATTCAAAAGATGGATCAATTTATTAAAAATCCAACCTCTTTTAAAAAGACATTTGTACCAAAAATTCCAGATGGTTCTCCAATCGGGAGTGACCATTAAACGTCAATTACACGAAGTTCACGAATTATATAATTTTTTTGCCATTCGTCAAAATAGTGATTAAAATAAAAATATGACAATAGACTTAATTTCAGATACGGTAACAAAACCTACTCCGGCAATGATGGAGGTAATGATGCATGCGGAAGTAGGAGATGACGTTTTTAAAATGGATCCAACCGTAAATGCTTTGCAAGAGAAAGCTGCCAAATTATTTGGCATGGAGGATGCACTATTTTTTCCTTCGGGGACCATGGCAAATCAAGCCGCTATAAAACTGCATACGCAACCCGGAGATCAGTTGATTTGCGATAAATATGCCCATGTATATAACTATGAAGGAGGAGGAGCTGCGTTTAACTCTGGAGTTACATGTAAATTAATCGATGGAGATCGAGGGATGTTTTCGGCAGAACAACTCGCTGTAGCAATTGCAGGTAGAGCAGACATTCATGTGCCGTTTTCACGGTTAGTTTGTATAGAAAACACAACTAACAAAGGGGGAGGAGCCTGTTGGGACTTTTCAGAATTAGAAAGGGTTCAAAAGGTAGCAAAAAACAATAATTTAGCGTTTCATTTAGATGGTGCCCGGTTATTCAATGCTTTGGTCGCAAAAAAGGAAACCCCAGCTCAATATGGTGCTTTGTTTGATACAATTTCTATTTGCTTGTCAAAAGGATTAGGTGCACCAATCGGGTCCATTCTCTTAGGTTCAAAAGCACATATTGCAAAAGCATTAAGAATTCGAAAATTATTTGGAGGTGCCATGCGACAAACCGGTTTTTTAGCTGCTGCGGCAATCTACGCGTTGGATCATCATGTAGAAAGGTTGGCAGACGATCATTTAAAAGCAAAGGAATTAGGACGTGTTTTACAAGAGGCTGCCTATGTTACTAAAGTGGAACCAATAGAAACTAATATCATTATTTTTTATGTAGATGA
>JABJPX010000051.1 GCA_018663625.1 Polaribacter sp.
ATATCTGTAAAACTATCAGTAGATTTTGTTTCCTCGTCTGTTTCCTCTTCTTTCTTAAAATCTTTTTGATGACGATCGCTAATTACTTCGTCTCCCTTTTCTTTTAAAATGTAGTCTGTTGCTTTGGCTAACATTTCATGAAAACCTTTAAAATCTTCTTTATAAAGATATATTTTGTGTTTTTGATATCGAAAAGAACCATCATCATGAGTAAATTTTTTACTTTCAGTAACCGTTAAGTAGTAGTCGTCTGCTTTTGTTGCTCTGACATCAAAAAAATAAGTTCTTCTACCAGCTCTTAAAACTTGTGAAAAAATCTCTTCTTGTTCAACTCTTTCTGCCATAATTTTTTTTTAATGTATTTATAAATCGTGTTTGTTTCTTGTAACAAATCTAATAAAATAAAGCATGTTTACATGTTAAAGGCTATAATTCTTTTTCTAAAAGTTGTTGTGCATACAATTCTTTATAATATCCTTCTTCATTTAATAGTTTACTGTGCGAGCCTTGTTGTGTTATTTCACCATCCTCTAACACGAGTATTTTATCAGCATTTTTAACTGATGATACCCGGTGACTTATAATAAACGTAGTTTTATTTTTAGAAACCTGCTCTAAATTAGAAAGTATTTTTTCTTCAGTTTCTGTATCAACCGCCGAAAGACAATCATCAAAAATTAAGATACTTGGGTTTTTAATAATAGCTCTTGCAATCGATACTCTTTGTTTTTGTCCGCCAGAAAGTGTAACGCCTCTTTCTCCTAAAATAGTTTGATATCCATTTTTAAACTCCATAATATTTTCATGAACAACGGCGTTTTTAGCAGCAGTCATAATTTCTTCATAAGAGGCATTTTCTTTACCAAATTTTATGTTGTTTTCAATGGTGTCGGAAAACAAAAAAGGATCTTGAGGTACAAAACCAATTTGATTTCTTAGTGCATCTAAATTCGTATCTTTAATGGGTTTTTTATCAATTAAAATGCTTCCTGTTGTTACATCATATAAACGAGAAACAAGATTGATGATCGACGTTTTTCCTGAGCCAGTTTTCCCTAATATAGCAATCGTTTCTCCTGGTTTTACCGTGAAAGAAATGTTTTTAAGTGCTGTAATGTTTGTGTCATCATAGGTTAAATGTACCCCTTTAAAAGTAACTTCACCTTTTAAGTCAAACGAGCGATCGTTGTTGTTGTCAATTTCAGGCACTTGTTGTAAGAATTCATTGATTCTAATTTGAGAAGCTTCCGCTTGTTGCACCATCGAAGTTACCCATCCAACAATGGCTACTGGCCAAGTTAAAATATTAACATACAAAATGAATTCAACAATAATTCCGATTTGAATTTCTCCATTGATATATTGTTTTCCTCCAATATAGATGACAATCAAATTGCTGATTCCAATTAATAAAACCATTAATGGAAAGAAAAGCGCATTTGCTTTGTTTAGATGGATGTTTTTTTCTTTGCTCAAATCGGCAATCCTATCAAAATCTTTAATAATAGAGGATTCAATTCCATAAGATTTTACAACATTAATTCCAGAGAAAAACTCTTGGTTAAAAGAGGTTAGTTTTGATAAGTATTGCTGAACAATAGCGCTTCTATTGTGAATTACTTTACTTAAAAAAAAGACTGAAACAGCTAAAATTGGAAAGGGCAAAAGGGTATATAAGGTGAGTGTTCCGTCGACTCTTGCCATTTGTGTGAAACCAACAATAAAAAGTACCACCATATTGGTGCTATACATCACAGCAGGGCCTACATAGGTTCGTACTTTTGTGACATCTTCACTAATACGATTCATTAAATCTCCAGTTCTGTTTTTTTTATAAAAGTTGATCGATAATCGTTGGTATTGATTATAGATTTCGTTTTTTAAATCAAATTCAATTAAACGAGATGTTACAATGATTTTTTGGCGCATTAAAAAGGTTAAAAAACCGGCAATAATTGTGACCGCAATAATGATTAAAATATTTAATAAAAGAGTTTCTTTAACCGTGCCTAATTCGATGATTTTTCCACTCTGATAATCTTCAACTGCGTTCAAAGAATTTCCAATAATTCGTGGAACTTGTAAAGCTAAAATTTTCGATAAAACGGTGATGAATAGCCCTGCTAAAAAGCGCCATTTATATTTTAAAAAGTACTTGTTTATGTATTTTAGAGCTTTCAATTTTATGGATAAATTTTAAAAACTTGAAGCATAATTGCTCCACTTGTTTAGGGTTTAATATTAAATTATATATAATTTCGTGCTTTTTTTTTGATTCAAATTATCAATATCTTATTTTTGTACCTTAAATTTTATGAATTACTTAATTAAAATAAAAAAATGACATCAGAAATTATAGATTCAAAATCATTAAAAAACGATCCTGTTTTTGGGCAGTTATCGTTTGATAGTCACGAGAAAATTGTTTTTTGTAACGACGAAGATACAGGTTTAAAAGCAATTATAGGTATTCATAATACAGTTTTAGGACCCGCTTTAGGAGGTACTAGAATGAAGACTTATGAAAGTGAATGGCATGCTTTAAACGATGTCTTGCGTTTGTCTCGTGGGATGACCTATAAAGCCGCCATTACAGGGTTGAATTTAGGGGGAGGAAAGGCTGTGATTATTGGAGATCCTAAAACCCAAAAAAATGATGCTTTAATGCGTCGATTTGGTAGGTTTGTTGATTCATTAAGTGGTCATTATATCACTGCAGAAGATATGGGAATGGAAACTAGGGATATGGATGTCGTTAGAGAAGTTACTCCTTATGTTACTGGAATTTCAGAAAGTAAAGGAGGAGCTGGAAATCCTTCGCCGATTACCGCTTATGGTGTGTATATGGGAATGAAAGCAGCAGCTAAATTTCAATTTGGCACAGAAAGTTTAGCCGGAAAAAAAGTATTAGTTCAAGGTATTGGTCATGTTGGAGAAGCATTAGTAAAGCATATTACTGAAGAAGGAGGTCAGGTCATTATTAATGATATTAATGAAGAACGTTTAGAGAATTTAAGTAAAAAATACAATGCACATGTTGTTCTAGGGAAAGATATTTATGGTTTGGATGTTGATATTTATGCGCCTTGTGCATTAGGAGCAACTATAAATGATACTACCATTCATCAATTAAAAGCAAAAGTAATTGCTGGTGCAGCCAATAATCAATTAGCAGATGAAATAAAACACGGACGCATGTTGAAAGAAAAAGAAATTTCATATGCACCTGATTTTTTAATTAATGCAGGAGGAATTATTAATGTGTATGCAGAGTTAGAGGGATACGGCAAGGAAGAAATAAAAAATAAAACAGAGAATATTTACAACACAACCCTTGCTATTTTTGAGCTTTCAAAAAAAGAAAACATTGCCACACATAGGGCTGCGTTCAACATTGCACAGCAAAGAATTGAGCATCGAAAAAAAGCATTAAATTCATAGAACAAAAAAATAAATAATACTACTTTTGCTGCGCGATAGAAATAAATCTAGCCCGCTTTTTTAAACACGTTCTTTCAATGATCAACAGGAGACATATTCGCGTAAAAGTAATGCAGTCTGTGTATGCGATGCAACAATCTTTAAATGACGATGTCATTAAAGAAGAAAAATTTTTAAAACATAGCATTCTTAAAATGTTTGATTTATATGTTTTAAATGTTCAACTGATTGTTGAAGTTAAAAAACTTGCAGCCAAAAAAATTGAATTATCAAAAAAGAAAATTCTCGCAACAAAAGAAGAATTAAAACCCAATACTAAATTTATCAATAACCAACTTATTCATGCTTTAGAACAAAGCGTTAGTTTGGATGGTTATGTTGAATTGAATAAAATAGATCATTGGTCACTAGATACAGAGTATATCAAAATTGTCTTTGACGAATTACAAAAAAGTACGATTTACAAAGCGTATTTGAACTCCGAAACTACTTCTTTCCAAGCAGACAAAAGTTTTGTGATCGATTTCTTCAAAGAAATAATTGCTCCAAATGAAAAGTTAGCGGATTATTTTGAAGACAAAATGATTTCATGGGTAGATGATATTCCTTTTGTAAACACTTGGATTGTAAAATCTTTATCAAAACAAAAAGAAGGTAAAATATTTGTTTTAGATAGCCTCTATAAAGACAATGATGACAAGCAGTTTGTGTCAGAATTGTTCAGAAAAACAGTCTTAAAACATCAAGATTACGATCAAGATATTGCTGATCAAACACCCAATTGGGAAGCTGATCGAATTGCAGACATTGATATGATTTTGATTAAAATGGCCATCACAGAGTTTTTAAATTTCCCATCGATACCAACGAAAGTTACTATTAATGAGTTTATAGAAATTGCCAAAGATTATTCAACAGAAAAGAGCAGTTACTTTATCAATGGTGTTTTAGACAAGCTTTCAAAAGAATACGCAAAAGAAAAGAAAATAAATAAAATAGGAAGGGGATTATTATAATCTTCTTTTTTTACTAAATTTACAGAAACAAACTTACCTCAAATGAAAAAAACAATAATTTTATTCGCTTTAATTATTACCGCTCCTTTCTTTACATCATGTGATAATTCCAAAGCTGCATCAAAAATAGATGTAACGAATTTAGAAGTTGCAAAAAAAAGAGACGCAGAAATTAATAAAGGAGCAGCAAGTATTTCTTTCGACAAAATTGAATTTGATTTCGGAACTGTAAATGAAGGA
>JABJPX010000052.1 GCA_018663625.1 Polaribacter sp.
ATGGTCAACAATCCAAAATTAATTGAACGGCCAATTGTTGTCAATAAAGACAAGGCTATAATTGGAAGACCTACTTCTGACATTTTATCAATTATTTAGACTTCAATTAAATAAATTCTTTAACGTTTCTTTAACAAAAAGAGCATTAAACTTTGTGTAATCTTTGCTGTATTAATGAAAAATAAATTAAGCTTTGATAAAAAAACTCCCCCTAATACTCTTTAGCCTTTTTACTACCTCGCTATTATTCGCACAACAACCTACAAATACAAAAAACATCTCTCTAAAGGGAAAAGTTGTGGAAGCGAATAGCAACGCGCCTTTAGAATATGCAACCATTGTTATAAAGAACACAGTAACTCAAAATATTTCTGGCGGAATTACCAATGAAAAAGGATTTTTCGACATTAAAACTCCTACTGGAACCTATGAAATAAGTGTGGAATATATTTCTTTTAAAAGCATTCAATTGCCAACTCAAAAGCTAACAGCAGACAAAAATTTTGGAATCATCAAACTTTCTGAAGATGCAAACAGCTTGAATGAGGTGGTGATTATTGCCGAAAAATCGACGGTAGACATACGCCTAGACAAACGGATTTATAATGTAGGAAAAGACATGACCGTCAAAGGTGGAAACGCTTCTGATGTATTGGACAATGTGCCTTCTGTAAGTGTAGATGTCGAAGGTAATGTAAGCTTACGTGGCAATGAAAACGTTCGTATTTTAATTGATGGAAAACCATCTGCTTTGGTGGGTTTAAGTGGTGCAGATGCATTGAGACAATTGCCAGCCGATGCCATCGAGAAAGTAGAAGTCATTACGTCTCCTTCTGCTAGATATGACGCTGAAGGAACCGCAGGAATCCTAAACATCGTCTTACGAAAAGGAAAAGCGTTAGGCTTTAATGGTTCTGTAAATTCAACAGTTGGATCGCCAGATCAATTTCAATTAGCGACCAACTTAAATCAACGAGGGAAAAAGACCAATCTCTTTTCTAACTTTGGATATCGTTACAGTAAAGGACCTGGAAATTCTTTTACCGATTTAAGAAATTTCACGAATGGCATTGTTACAAGTTCAAGAATTGAAGACCGAATCTGGCAACGAAGAAGAAACAGTTTTAATGCCAATATTGGCTTGGAATATTTTCTAACCAAAAAAAGCAATCTTACTGGAACAGTCTTTTATCGAAATACCAAAGGCAGTAATTATTCAGAAAACACCATTGAGGAATTTGATGAAAATTTCAACAACACAGACAATGCGATTCGTATTCAAGATGAAGATGGAGACGATGAAACAGTACAATATTCTTTAAACTACACCAACAACTTTAATAAGGATGGCCACAAGTTAACAGTTGATTTTCAATACAGTGATAGTAAAGAAAACGAAGAAGCAATTAATACAGAGCCTGGTTTTATAGATGAAACCAATATTACCAATGAAGCTTCAATTAATACATTAGTACAAGCAGATTATGTGTTGCCTATTGGAGAAAACACCCAGTTTGAAGCGGGATATCGTGGCGATTTTCAGAATTTGACTTCTGACTTTATAGTGACTCCTGTATCTGACCCTGATTTTGATCCTTCCAACAACTTGGAATTTGGTCAGGACATTCACGCTTTTTATACTCAATATGGAAATAAGTTGAAGCAGTTTTCATTCTTATTGGGACTGCGTTTAGAAACCACCGATGTAAAAGTACGGTTGTTAGGCACCAATGAAAATAATGATTTTAGTTATACCGAATTATTTCCAACGGTCAATATTGGTTTTGAAGCCACCGAAAAGCAAAGTTATACCTTAGGATATAGCAGACGTTTGCGAAGACCTCGTTTTTGGTATTTGAATCCTTTTGAATCTCGAAATAGCCAAAACATTATCTTTAAAGGAAATCCAGCATTGATTCCTACGTTTACAAATTCATTCGATTTGGGGTATTTAAACAGAATAGGAAAGTTAACACTAAACGCTTCTGTCTATTATCAACATTCTACGAATAATATCAGTAGAGTTACGCGTCAAGAAATCAGAGAAATTAACGGGAATGATGAATCTGTTCTTATCAGAGAGCCAATTAATCTAGCTACAGAAGATCGGTATGGTTTTGAATTTACCTCCAATTACAACGCTTCTAAAAAAGTGCGTTTTGATGGTAGTTTCAACCTATTCAACTCTAGAACAGAAGGAATCTACACCTATAACTTTTTAGATCCAGGTACCAATGAAACTACAGTCATCACAGATGATTTAGGCAACAGCAATACCAGCTGGAGAGCTCGTTTTAATGCACGTGTGACGCTGCCATATGCAATAGAATGGCAAACAAGATTGTCTTACAGGGGCCCCAATGAAAGCGCACAAAGTGTGACGAAAGGAATTTTTTCTGCCAATTTAGCCTTCAGTAAAGAGATCTTAAAAGAAAAAGGTACCTTAGTATTGAATGTGAGTGATGTATTCAATTCAAGAAAGAGGAATTCTGTAAACTATACGCCCAACGGAGACAACCCAACGAATATTTCCGATCAAACTTTCCAATGGAGACAGCGTCAAATATCTTTAAACTTTAGTTACCGTTTCAATCAAAAAAAGAAAGAAGCGCAAAGAGGTGGTAGAAACGATGGCGATGGTGGAGAAGGTTTTGAAGGGTAATACACTTCAAAACATAAATTAAAAAAAACCTCGTTCTAAAAATAGAACGAGGTTTTTTTTAATAGGGTAAGGTGATTACTTCTTCTTCCGAAACATCAACCAAAGGCCTAATAAGACTAAAGGAATGCTTAACACTTGCCCAGTATTTAATGGGCTAAAGAACCATTCTTCGCCTCTTTTTTGTACTTGCGGTTCTTTTAAGAACTCAATCACAAAACGTAGCGACCATAAAACAGCGGTAAAAAGACCAAATAAGTAGCCTAATTTTTGTTTTTTGTCGGTTTTCCAATATAGGTGCCACATTACAAAGAATAATGCCAAATAACTAAAAGCTTCATAAAGTTGCGTTGGATGTCTTGGAAGTGTTTCTCCAGCAACTTCAAAAATAACTCCAAAACTAGAACCGGTTTCTTTTCCGTAAATTTCGGAGTTGAAAAAATTTCCAAAACGGATGAAAAACCCTGCCAAAGCGACCATAATCCCAAGTCTGTCTAAAATAAACAACCAAGGTTTTTGTAAGTGTTTCTTCGCATAAAAATACAATGCAATCGGGATTCCTATGGCTGCACCATGACTTGCAAATCCAGAAATTCCTGTAAACTTCCAGCCTTCAATCAAACCAAAAATCATGGCAGCGCCTTCTTGCCTCCTAAATGGCAATATAATTTGCCATAAGTTGTCTTGGTAATTGTCCCAACTGTAAAAGAAGACTTCTCCCAAACGCATTCCTACTAACATAGAAATGAAGACATACATAAACAATGGATCTAATTTTTCTAATGAAATTTTATCTTGGATGTATATTTTTTTCATCAACCGAAGGCCCAATAAAAAAGCGGTGATAAACATGACACTATACCAACGGATGCTAATTCCTCCGATGTTTATGATTTCGGGATTCCAATTCCAATTAATTGCTAAAAAACTCATAGGTTATCTATTTTATACTTCAATCTTTTAAGATTGCATTCTTCTTTTTTTCTGGCACTGGATCGTAGCCACTTCCACCCCAAGGATGGCAACTAAAAATTCTTTTTAAGGCCAACCAACCTCCTGCAAACAATCCTTGTTTTTGCAAAGCTTCTATGGTATAATGAGAACATGTAGGACTGTATCTACAAGTCGATGGCGTAAAAGGTGAGATGGCTGTTTGATAAAAACGAACCAACAAAATAAATGGATATGTGATTCTTTTTTTCAAATTATTGTATTGAAAATGTGGTTCCTTCTCTCCCATCTTTTAACTGAATGCCCAAGGCAATCAGTTCATCTCTAATTTGATCTGATAATGCCCAATCTTTATTTTCTCTTGCTTCTTTTCGCAATTTAATCAACAGCGCTACCACTCCGTTTATTTTATCTGAATTGTCCTGATTGGCTTCATTCATCAATCCTAAAACATCAAAAACAAATGCGTTTAAGGTGGTTTTAAGAGTTGCTAAATCAGCAGCAGTAATTGTTGCGTTCTGTTCTTTTATTTGGTTGATTGCTTTTACTGCTTCAAACAAATGTGCAATTAAAACTGGCGTATTAAAGTCATCATTCATAGCAGCATAACAATCCTTTTCCCATTTCTGAACATCAAAAGTAGAGGTTTTAGCTGCTGCAATACTATCTACAAAACGAACGGCATCCATCAATTTAGCATGCCCTTTTTCTGAGGCCTCTAAAGCTTCTCCAGAAAAGTCTAAAATGCTTCTATAATTGGCTTGTAAATTAAAGAAACGTACTACACTTGCCGAAAATGGTTTTGGTAAAATGTCATTTTCTCCTGATAAAATCTCATTGGGTAAAATAAAGTTCCCGGTAGATTTTGCCATTTTCTGACTGTTTAACAGCAACATGTTGGTGTGCATCCAGTAGTTTACGGGTTTTACACCGCTACAGGTTTGAGATTGTGCAATTTCACATTCATGATGTGGAAATTTCAAATCCATTCCCCCCCCATGGATGTCAAATTGTTCTCCTAAATATTTTGTACTCATTACTGAACATTCTAAGTGCCAGCCTGGAAATCCGTCTGACCAAGGAGAAGGCCAACGCATAATGTGTCTTTCGTCTGCTTTTTTCCAAAGGGCAAAATCTTGTGGATTTTTTTTATCTGATTGTCCGTCTAATGTTCTAGTATTGTGAATTAAGTCTTCTACTTTCCTACCTGATAAAATTCCGTAATGGCTGTCTTCATTGTAGGCCAAAACATCAAAATAAACAGATCCATTTACTTCGTATGCAAAACCTTTTTCAATGATTTCTTTAATCATTTCTATTTGTTCTACAATGTGTCCCGTTGCTGTAGGTTCTATGCTTGGTGGTAAAAAGTTGTAATTTTTTAATACATCGTGAAAGTCTACGGTATACTTTTGAACCACTTCCATCGGCTCTATTTTTTCTAACCGAGCTTTTTTAGAAATGCGGTCTTCGCCTTCATCTGCGTCATTTTCTAAATGTCCAGCATCGGTTATATTACGCACATAACGTACTTTATAGCCCAAATGCAATAGGTAACGATACACCACATCAAAGAACATAAAGGTTCTTACATTCCCCAAATGGGCATTGCTATATACGGTGGGTCCACAAACGTACATACCTACATATCCGTCTGTTATGGTTTTAAAATCCTCTTTCTTTTTAGAAAGCGAATTGTATACTTTCAATTGATTTTCTTTGTAACGTTCCATTAAAAAAGTGCCTATTTACAGTTGATAAATATAGGAACTTTATAAAGAATAGCGAAATAGAATTTAGGGGATATAGAATGTGTTTTTTCGACTCAATTCGGCTGTTTAGAATTCAGAGTATACCCTAATAAGTTCATATATTTTGTGAATTTTTAGAGAGAAACAAGGGAGCAAGTTCTCATTTTTATACTTAAATTTACATATTAACTTTTGCAATGGATAAAAAAATATCTGCATTGACTGAAAATGAAGGGGTTTCTCTACCGGAAACCACCAGCAATAGCGCTGCTCAAAAAATAAAATTGAGCAGAGCTAAACAGCATTCTGTGGAAGCGTTTGTAACGAACATTTTGGCAGGAGACATTCCTTTTTTAAGCCGTGCTATTACCTTGGTAGAAAGCACAACAGTAAAACATCAACAGAAAGCGAATGCTATTTTAGAGCGTTGTTTACCCTTTGCGAACAATTCAGTAAGAATTGGGATTACGGGGGTTCCTGGTGTTGGAAAAAGTACTTTTATTGAAGCTTTTGGTAAACATTTAACTTCACAAGGCAAAAAAGTTGCGGTGTTGGCTGTAGACCCAAGTAGCTCGCTAAACAAAGGAAGTATTTTAGGCGACAAAACTCGCATGGAAGAATTGGTTACTGATAAAAATGCATTTATCAGGCCCTCTCCTTCTGGGACTTCTTTGGGAGGGGTTGCTCAAAAAACACGGGAAAGTATCATCCTTTGTGAGGCTGCTGGTTTTGATACGATTATTATTGAAACAGTTGGTGTTGGACAGTCTGAAACGGTGGTGCACTCGATGGTCGATTTCTTTTTATTATTGAAACTTTCGGGAGCTGGTGATGAATTGCAGGGAATGAAACGAGGCATTATTGAAATGGCGGATGCGATTGTGATTCACAAAGCAGATGGAGATAATATTCAGCGAGCAAAGATGGCGAAAGTAGCGTTTACAAACGCCTTGCATTTATATCCTTTAAAGGAAAACAAGTGGCAACCAAAGGTGGTCACAGCAAGTGCTTTGGAAAAGCATGGAATTGCTGAAATAGAACTTTTAATTTCTGAATACATCCAACTAACAAAACAGAATGCTTCTTTTGAAAATAAAAGAAATGCGCAAAATAAATTTTGGCTTTTGTCTACAATAGAACAGCAACTAAAATCGAGTTTTTACCAAAATCCATTGATCAAAGCGGCATTGTCTGAAGAAATTCTTGCTTTAGAAAATGGAAAAACAACACCTTTTAATGCTGCTAAAAGACTTCTGAATCTTTAAATTATTATTTTTTTCTTCATAAAAAAATCGCCTACATTGCTGTAGGCGATTTTATCTTTTATGAAAGGAATGTTTGTTTATTCTTTAATAAACTTCATTGTTCCTACTGCATTGTTTATCGTATATTTTAAAATGTAAACACCCGTTTTCAATGAAGATACATCCAGTACATCTTCTTTTTTATTGAGGGTAGCATTTACTACTTTTTTACCCAACACATTGTAAATAGTTACATTTTCAATGATGTCTTGCGCACTAATTTTTAATGCATCGGTCGCTGGAACTGGAGACAAACTTACATTTAATAAGTTGTCTTTGTCAACGCTAGCGGTTGCAGGTCTGTACATATAAATATTATCTACATAAACAACATTTAAATCACTGGTTATTAAAAACTGAGCCAAGTCATTTCTTGAATCATTTCCAATTCCTGTCCAATCAGAAAAAGGAATGTCTAAAGAAATCCAAGTTCCTGGATTCGGATTTGGAATCGCTGGATTACTTGCATTTGTTACAGAAAACTCAATTGCATTTGCTTCTGAAGTACCACCATCCCAATTCGAAAATTTCAAATTAAAACTTCTGTCTAATGTTGCCTCTGTGACAAAAACATCTAAGTGAAAATGAGTAAATGGAGTTGCATCTATTTGATTACTATTTAGAAATTCAACACCTAAGAAATTTTCAAAAGTTATTTTCTTAGTATCATTTCCAACAATTTGAACATCTTCTATTGCAGCACTGTCCCAACTTGCAGACCAAGTGTCTATGGTAATGTTGTCATAGGCATTACTGAATAATGAAATCACATCCCAAGCATTTCTTGCTGGAGGTGTTGGTGCCGCCACTGTTGGTGCTTCAGGATCTGTTGGAGGTGCAACATTGGTACCACCCTGAATGTCGTCCACTAAATAGGTATCTGTAGCTCCACTTCCAGCATCTGTAAAGAGTACTAGTTTTGAATAACTTCCTAAACCTGCTGGAAAGTTTAAACTAATGGTTTCCCAATCGGTTCCCGTAGTATTGAATGCTAATTCTGTATTAGATCCTCCATTTGCTTCCCCTTCAAATTTTAACAAGTGATTTCCAGACCCAGAACCATTCATTGGTTTGATTCTAAAAGTAATGGTATTGTTATCATCGTCTGATAAGTTCACATTTAAATCTAAATAAGAAATAACATTGTCCCAATCTCCGGCACTTCCTACAATTTCTAGTACTTTATTTGAAGCATCTGTTGGGTCTTCGATTACCGTCCCAACATTTGGATTTGCTGTAAATGGGTTTTCTCCATCTTCAAAATCAAATGGCAAAGCAATTCCATTAAAGGCTGGTGCTTTATAAAAGTATACATTGTCAATATAGATTGTGGAAGGGTTTGAACCAGCTTGTCCATCAAATTTCATTTGAATTAAAGAATCCCATGTCATCCCTGTAAAATCAGCAATCGCAATATCAACACTACTCCATGCTCCAGTAACAACAGGAACATCCACTAAAATTTCACCAACACCTGAACCGTTATTTACAGGAGTAAACTTTACATTGGTCGCATCGGCTGTCCAAATATCGATATGTACAAACTCCATTGCTGAAGCATCTGTAGCGTCAAATTCTGTTCCTTGATAATTAAAGTTTGAATATTCTAAAACCGTGTTTACACCATTTCCAGTAGGGTCATAAGCGGCATCAACAGCTCCTGACTGTCCCCAACCTGGATTAAAGTTGGTCACATTTATATTGGTGTACGCATCACTATAAATCGAAATAACATCTGCTGCATCTCTTTCTGGTGGCGTTGGTGCATCAGTAGTTGGAGCCGTTGCAACTGGTATCTTGTACATGTAAATGTTATCTACAAATACTTGTCCTAAATTAGAGGTGATTATAAATTGTGCCAAATCACTTCTCGAAATACCGTTTACTCCTCCCCAACTTGAAAATGGAATGTCTAAAGAAATCCATGTTCCTGGATTTGGGTTTGGTAGCGCAGGTGTACTTACATTGGTTGTTGAAAATTCAATAGCATTTGCTTCAGCAGTACCTCCAGCCCAGTTAGAGAACTTCAAATTGAAACTTTTATCGAGTGTTTCAGTTTCCGTATAAATATCAATATGAAAGTGCGTAAATTCTGTTGCGTCTATTCTAGCATCTAGAAATTCTACACCAATAAAATTTACGAAATTTATTTTTTTGGTATCATTTCCTTGAATTTGAATGTCTTCAATCGAAGAATCATCCCATGTTGCAGACCAAGTATCAATTGGCATGTCTGTATAGGCATTACTAAATAGAGAAACTACATCTTCTGCATTCCTAGCTGGTGGTGTTGGAGCTGCTTCAGATGGACCTTCGACTACAAATGAAATTGTATACTCATTGGTTTGAGAACCATCTTGAGAAACTACGACAACGCTTGCATCTCCAGGAACTGAAGTCGCTTGTGTTATTGTAATGCTTGTAACATTGGCATCTGTTGCGGTTGCAGTAACTTCTGGAACAGCTCCACCAACTGCTACTCCAACAGTGTATGCAAAAGTTGTAGGGCTAAAACCTGATACGATTGCTCCATTGACGTTTAAGTTAGTTAAAGAAGCATCGGTTCCTTCAGCTACAGGTTCTTTCCAAAAATAAATATTGTCTATATAAATGTCTGTGGTAGAATCTCCACCATCAAATTTCAATTCTTTGATATCAGCAATCGACATTCCTTGGTCTGTAAAATCCGACAAAGGAATTTCTACACTCGACCATGAACCTGCGTTTGCAGGAACATTGACAGATTTTTCTCCTGTTGTTGCACTTATTAAAAATACATTCGGAGAAAGTCCGTTTGTCCAGATATCTACATGCATTGTTGTCATTCCTGAGATATTAATCTCAGAACCAATTACGATTCCTTGATAATGAAAAGCAGGGTATTTCAATACATTGTCACTGTTGAGTGTTTCTGTTGTAACATTTCCAGAGGTAGAACCCCAATTGGGATTGAAATTTGAAACTGTAATATCATCATACACTGTTGTTGTGGCATTGGTTGTTTGTGTAAATAAAGAAATTACATTCTCAGCATCTCTTGCTGTAGGTTCTGCTGCAGCACTTCCTGGTGCCTGTGCATACATCAATGATGATAAAATCATTGCAAAGTATAAAGTAATTTTTTTCATAAATAGTTGTTTTAATTTAACCTTATAATATTATCATATATTTTTGTCTAATAAACATTATAGACCTATATAAAACATATACGTTAAATATTAAATTTTATTAAAAATTATTAAACCTCAAAATCAATGATTTTAAAGGGATACATTGAAATTCTATAACTTTTATAATATAAGATTGAAATCATATGTATGGTTTTTGTATTGGTTAATACTATTACATTGAAGATTTCATCCGTTTTTATTAATTAAAAAACAGTGTGAGAACATTCTAAATCAATACCTTCAAAATAATTTCAATTCGTTGATAGCAAAAAAGGAGGTTATTTTCGCAATTATTAAATGCTACGAATAATAAAAAAATCGCTTGCAGTATATGCAAGCGATTTTATTTTTTATAAAATAAAGAATGTAACTTATTCCTTAATAAACTTCATCGTTCCTACTGCATTGTTTATCGTGTATTTTAAAATATAAACACCCGTTTTCAATGAAGATACATCAAGTACGTCTTCTTTTTTATTGATGGTAGCGTTTACGACTCTTTTTCCTAAGATATTATAAATGGTTACATTTTCAATAAGGTCTTGTGCGCTAATTCTTAATTCATTTTTTGCTGGAACTGGAGACAAGCTCACGTCTAACAAGTTGTTTAGGTCTACCCCTGCGGTTGCAGCTCTATATAAATAAATATTATCAAAATAAATATTGTCCGGTGTTGCTCCATCAGCTGCAGAATAGGTAAAGAGCAATTGTGCGATTCTTTCTCTATCATCTGTACCAATTTCCAAATCAACAGAAACCCATGTTTCATTTTCAGAACCATCTCCTGCTATCGCTTTGGGCAATACAATTCCATTCGTTTGCGTTCCAATAACTCCAGCATGATTAGAAAGCGTTGGATTTAAAGTTTGCCCTGTGATATAATCTCCTACGATCCAGAAATCTGCATGAAAGTGCGTCATATCTGTAGCATTTACGAAACCATCTGTATTTGCGATATCAAAACCTATAAACTGATCGGTACCGTTTGTAACTTTCAATACCTTATTGGAAGCAATTGTTAGTTCTTCTGAATCAGCACCATTATCCCAAGTAGTGTTCGCCAAACCAATTTCAGTTCCATAAGCCTCACCATAGAGCGAAATTACATCCCAAGCATTTCTAGTAGGTGGTGGATTTGGTGCATCAGTAGGTGCTGAAACTACAACAAATGATACCGTATACGTTTTTGTTTGGTTTGAGTTTTGAGATACAACTTGTATTGTAGTACTTCCAGGTATAGATGTAGCAGGTTGTATTGTTATCGCTGCATTTACATTTGAGGCAGTTGCTGTAACCGTTGGAACAGTGCCCCCAGCAATAGCTTCATAATTATAGCTTGTAACTTCGGAAGAAAAACCACTTATTGTTGTTGCGTCCACCTGTAAATCACTCAGTCTAGCATCGTCTTCAGTATCTAAAACTTGTAAAGAAACATTATCAATTCCAACAAACCCAATTGCTGCACCCATATCAAATATTACGCGACTATTTGCGTTTCCAAAATTTGCAGTAAGTGTTAACGTATAAGATTGTGAAGTTGAAGATAAAGTGATTGTTTCAACAACAGAAGACCAAGGATCTTGATTCAGACCAATTCCAGCTACAATTGTTCTACTTCTATCCGACCATGCATCAAATTTTAACGTATATGTTTCTCCATTTGTAATGGATACAACTTGACTTAAAGAAGCATCCCAAGCATTACCAGCTGTTTCAACATTTGCAGAATTATAACTGTTATTATTTTCAGTTACTACATTCGCAGCATTACCCATCCAACCAGTTTCATCATCAGTTTCAAAGTTTCCATTTGTTATTAATTCTTATGATAATCCTATTGATGTAATCAACAAAACAAGTAATAAAGTAATTTTTTTCATAATTTTAAATTTTTATATTATTAACCAATGTTAACATATTGTATTGATAAATGAAAAAAATGAAACTATACAAAAAACATACAAAATGAATTGTTTATCGTTAAGGAATAAGTGGTCTTGTTAAGGTATAAGTGGTAATAATATGGGAACAAGTGTAAAATATTTAATTTCAACAAATTGAAATGTAGTGGTATTGTATTGATATTTAATGAATTAATCCATCACTAAAGGATAAAAAAAATAAAATATTGTACGTTTTTTTATCTGAAATCACAGAATGTAAAGAAATAAGAACGATTACTTTGATATTTTAATAAAAAAATGACCCCAATATATATATTGGGGTCATTCATTTATAATTTAAAAAAGTTCTTTTTTATTACTTACCTTCCGCTGCTCTTGCATCTAACTGAACTCTCGTTTCAATTGCCTTTTCTTCTGATAAATCATAATCCCACATTATATAGATGGCGATTATAGTTCCAAGCATTGGTAATCCTGAGAAAAATAAACGCAATCCGGTAACGGCCTCTACAGTTTGAGTCTCAGCTCCAGAGTCCCATCCAATAACAGAAAAAATCACCCCAGTTAAACCACCTGCAATTCCAAAGCCAAATTTCACCATCCACCAATAAATTGCTCCAAAAATTCCTTCGCGGCGTTTCCCTGTGTTTAATTCGTCTAAATCAATAACATCAGCCGTCATCGACATCATTAAGGTGAACAGTCCTCCAATACCAAACGAAAAGAATGGCAATGCTAATAAGAATAGATAGGGTTTCCCTGGTATGAACAAGAACCAAAGCATGATATATCCGACAATGGAAATAGATTGAGAAACTAAAAAAGCTTTCTTTTTACCAATTTTTTTAGAAATCTGTGTAACGAATGGAATGACTAAGAAAGTAGTGATTAATGCACCTACACAACCAAAAAGAGTTGGCCACAAACCAGCTCCAGAACCATCGAATAAATAGTGAAGAATTATAAAATAAGAAAATGCTGCCACTGTATTAAAGGCATTGAATACTAAAAAGGTCGCCATGCATAATTTCCTAAATGCTTTTATTTTGAGTGCTTCCTTAAAATTAATTACAAAAATTGTGTGCAAACTTTTAAAAATATTTTCAAAAGTAATACTGTCGTATTTTTCATTTAGAGTTGATTTTCCTTTAATGAAAATTGCAGGAATGATCGCTATAATCATACAGATTAGTCCCACCCATATGGCTAATTCTCTTACGGCTACTTCTCCTGATTCAAAGAACCCTTGCCCTGGATCCATAATCACCCATAGCCATGGAGCAATTACCCATGCCCATTGACCTATAAACTGAGCAATCCCCATAATATTGGTACGCTCATGAAAATCGTCACTCATTTCATATCCCATTGCTACATAAGGAACACTAAAAATTGTTAAACCCAGATAAAAAACTAATGACCAAAAAAGAAAATATGCAAAATTATAATCAATCGAATTGGCTTCGTTCAATTGCCACATAATAATGAAAGAAATCCCCATGATAATGGCTCCTGATAAAACATATTGTTTTCTTCTTCCCCATTTAGATTTTGTGTTGTCAGAAATAAAGCCCATGATTGGATCTGTAATTGCATCAAAAAGTCTTGGTAGGAAAGCTACGAATCCCCACATCCAGCCTGGAAATCCTAAATTCTGAACAAGAACAACCATAAATATACTGATGACAGCAGGAAACATTTGATTGGCCAACATTCCCAAACCAAAAGCTATTTTTTGTCCCATCAGGACTTTTTTAGAGGTATTTGTATTCGACATATGAGTTGTTGTTTTTTATTTAGTTGATACTATAACAATCGTTTGCAATGCTTGTGCATTGATATGAATTGCTGTTTCTTTTTCGCCTAAGCGTAGTTTAAAATCCTTTTCTTTTTTCCCTTCATTAAAAATAACTACTGCGATAGAACCATCTGGATTTTTTGCTGCAGTAACTTGTAAATCTTTATCGGTACTTTCCAAACCAATTACTTGTGCATTGGGTCGAATATATTTGCTAAAATGTGCCATGGTATAGTACAACGGCGTAAAATAAACTTCATCTTTTTCTGGATCTACTAATATGGGTGCAACACACCAGTTTTTAAACCAATTTGGACCTCCTTGTTTGTCCAATACCATGTTCCAATCAATCCATCCATCTACCCAATTGTTTAGGCAACCAATAATATCTCTAGCATATCGGTTTACAGGCGCATATTTTGGATGTAAATACTTATCTTTTTCTGATGCCCAGTCCCAACCCCAATCTGTGGCTTCTTTGGACCAATACCAAGCGTCATTTTTCCATTCAGGAATTTGAGAATCAATACAGCCTTCTGTTTCTATTAAATATTTATTAGGGGCTTTTTGATGTGCATATTGCAATGCCTTTGGAAAAACTTCATAGGTACTTTCATACCAATGAATTGCAGTTCCATCATAATATTTTGAAGAGGCTTCAGAAGCATACATTACATCTACCCACTCTTTGATACCGGCTCTATTTTGATCATATCCTAAAATAATTTTATCTCCATAACCATCTGCTTCTAACTTTGGTCCTAAATGATCTACTACAAAAGTGGTCATTTCTTTGGGTGAATAATGCATACTTTCCCAATTATTACCATTGCCATGAGGTTCGTTTTCTACTGTAAAACCCCAAAGATCAATTCCTTCTTCTTTGTAGGCATCTAAGTATTTAGAAAAAAACAAAGCCCAAGTATCATAGTATTTTGGCAATAACTTCCCACCTACCCATTTTTTATTGTCTTTCATCCAAGGAGCTGCTGTCCAAGGAGAAGCGATTATTTTAAAGCCGTCTTCAGAAACTTTCATAGCTTCTTTAATCATCGGAATTAAGTCATCTTGATCTTCTTGAATCGTAAAATGTTCTAATGTCATGTCTTCCGCAACAGGAGAATAGGAATACTGAGACAGGGAGAAGTCACATGAATTCATATGGGTTCTAGTCAAGGAATAATTGGCACCCTCTTTTCCAAAATAGGCTTGAATAATGGTATCTCTATTTTTCTTACTTAACTTGTTTAGTAAATAGGCTGATGATTCTGTAAACGCACCGCCAAATCCCGAAATCGTTTGAAATTTTTCTGCTGGATTTAAAACAATGGTTGCCGCGTTTTCAACTGCTGTGAAACCCGAAACTTTTGTTAACTGATTTCCACTTTCCGAAGTTTCATATACTGTGACACTCAAATCACTTCCTTTTTGATTGCAACTTATGAGCATCATTAGGAATACTATTTGAAAAATATGGGTTATTTTTTTCATATAATTTAATATTTATCTTTTATATCCTGTGTTAGGAACCAATACGGTGTTCATTAATTCCTTTTTATCACCTTTAAATGTTTTTGTAATTGGGTTTCCATTTCGGCTTAGTCCTTTAAAGACATCTTTGTCTACGAGATCCCAAAGCCCATATTTTACAGCGCCATCTCGAGTAATCAAACCAAAATTATTTTCGGAACCACTCACATTATTAGGATCTTTCCAGGGTTCATCAAATGCTTCAAAAAAGAAACAAGAAATACCTTCTTTATTCGTCCATGTTCGAAGTGCTTTATAATACAACCCTTGTTTATATTCGTCCGTTGCTCTAGATCCATTAACTCCGTAATGTCCGTTTGAAATCGTTGCCCAACCGGTTTCACCAATATGAATTGGTTTCTCAATTCCAAGACTTTTCATATAGTTTGAAACTGCGTAATATTGATTTTTTGCAAAATTTAGAGCGCGCATCATGGCAGCATCAACTTTTTCATTCTCTGAAAAATTCATCAAATGGTCTGGTGTTTTCCAAAAAGAAGGATTGTAATGAGAATTATGATACGGATAGGTATGCATTGAAACATAATCTACTGCATGTATCAAAGCTTCTAAATCTTGGGAATGATAACTAGCATCTCCTCCACCCCAAGAAGAAAAATCATCGGAGCTTGTAATCCATAAGTCTTTACACAATGTACCCTCTTTTTTTAATTTTTGAAGGTGATTCACCCATTTTAAAATTATACTAGGCTGAACAAAATAACTTGTGGCCCATTTTACCATCGCTTCATTCCCCACTGCAATTACTTTTACAATATCTGGATATTGTTTTGCCAAAGCAACAGCTCTGTCAATCTCTCCGGAGTTTTGCAAACTTTCTTTGTTGTGATCTGGTACTGATGCAGACCATGCGTTTAAGCAATCAATCCAAGCGCCCAACATCACATACATTTCGAAATTGGGATCTTCTTTTTTAAGTTCGGAAATTGCTTTTAAAACATTGGCAGCATGAGGGAATTGAGTTTGTACATTGTAGGTTCGAATAATTTTAACCCCCATTGCAAAGAGAATTTTTAAATCTTCCTTCAATGCTGCTATCGTCGGCTGTATTTCTCTTGAATTCTCTCTGTATCCTCCATATGACATTGCCAAATAATTAGGATTTCCTAATAGCTGTGCAGCAGTTTTGGATGTTTTTTTGACAATTACATTTTCGGGAACTGAGGTGGTACAGGAAAGACTAAAAACCAAAACCACAAGAGCTATACTCATACTAAGTATTACTTTTCTAGGATTTCGGTATGTAATCATTCGCTTCTTTTGCATTCTATTTATGGATATAAACGATTATCTTTTTTACTTCACCAGTTCTTTCAAATATTTTTTGACTTACCGCTGCATCTAAAACCAAATCTTCAAATTCTTTGGTGGATGCATCTTCAAAAAACACCTCAACACCTTTTTTCTCAGAAATCTTATAAATCACTGGAATTTGACAATAGGTAAAACAAAAAGTATTTGCTTCTAAGTGTAGCGTCTTTTTGCTGCTGTCAAGATCGACGTAGGTAAAATCTTTCGAAGCGGTTAGAAACTCTTCTTTTCTTAATAACTTTGGATTGAACTGCAACTGTCCGTCTTTTACAAAAACACCGATTTCTCCAAATCTCGAAAGAATATCTTCCTTCACTTGGCCTGTCATTCCTGGTTGTTGTGCTCCTTTTCCTGCCGGTGTATGTGAATATGGATCTGTTGGAAATGCTCCATATAATTCTGGTGACTTATGCACTCCAATACCTTCATTTATTTCATAATAGTGCTCTAACAATCTTCCGATTACGACTTCGCTTTCATTCTCATTAATTGCCAATAAACAGTTTTCTTGAGCTGCGATTAACAATTTCGAAACCATGTGCCAGTAAATAGATCCTAAACCTTCATAGCCAAAAAATGTTCCAGATCTTCCTGTAAAGGATTTATGATCAAACATTTCTTCATAAATTGCTAAAATGAGTTTTTCATCCTTTGCTAATAATGATTGGTACTTATCTGAAAGTGTATCCAACGTTTCTTTTAATCGAATGCCATTGTTAAAATTGGCATTAAAATGATAAGCGCCTGTGATGTCTTTTTCGATGATCTGTGTATTGCCATCTGCTAAAAGTTGACCTAATAATTCCGACTTTTCTACGGATGCAGCTGGAATAATATTTTTGCTAGTAAACCTTGGTAGGTCTTTATTTGGATATAAAATATAACTGTATTGATCGTCTCTAAAAAGAGCACTTGCTTTTAAACCATCCAACACAGACAACGCTTCTTTTGCAGATAAATAGCCAGAACTTAAAACCGCTACTTGACCTTCTAACATTTCTGACAGGTAGGAAATAGACACCTCGGTATCGCTTTCTACGGTCATTAAATTATAGGCATGATACAAATTATCTGTACGTTTATTAGCAGCTATTGTATGATCTAAATATTTTTTAAGGACATTGAAAAACGAAGTTAAATCGCCTTTTGCAATTGCTTCCTTATCACTTGTAAAACCGGTTTCGTAAATCGTAGTTCTATAGGTGCTTCCTGCTTTTCCAAGGATGTCTAAAAGTGTTTTCCGGTCTGCATCTGAAATTTTACCTGACAATATGCTGACATTGCTGTTCAACGCTAAAGCTACAGATTGGAAAAAATTTGTTAATTCTTTTGAAACTGCATAAGTTTCTTCTGAAGATTTTTCTACAATATCTTCAAAGAAATTAATAAATCTTCTTAAATAATAAAGCGTCACCATTGAGACACCATTTCCTACTAAGGCATTGTTGGCATCGTTCCATTCTGGTCTTTGCGTGTTTAACCAAATACCCCCTTCTGGAATAAAGTTAGAAACTTTTGCCAATACGGTAGCGAGTAATTTCTCTATTAAATTCACTTTATGGATAAAGAAATTTTCGTCTCTCAATAAAGCACCATCAGCACCAAGTCTTTCTTTCTCTTCTTGAATTTTTTGATCTAATTTTGCATCAAAATCAATCGTGTCTTTTGGGTCTTTTAAAGTGTCTTCATAACTCTTAATTACATAAGGAACATTCGCATATACAAACACATCTTCTGTGAAGTTTTTGGCCAATTTGTTCGGGTAATATTTTTCTATAAATTCTAAGAACTTTAATAAATAAATAATTTGATGATCGCCCCAATACCCAATATATGACCAAGGGTCGTTTTCTTCAATGGTTTCCCAATCGAAGCCATCTTTGGTTACTCGATACGGGTTGTATCCTTCAAAAGTTGTTGCGTTTAAAAACTTATAGATCATTCCTTCAATAAACTCTGGATAAGAATGCGCTAGGGCTTCCCAGTTTTGAAATATATCTCTCCAGTTTCCTTCGTAATCTAAAATTTTTGAACCGTCTATTTCACTACGTGTATTGATAGAAAATTTGTTCCAAGGTCTACTTGGATCTCCATGTCTTCTACTAAATTTTAACGGTAAATACTCATAACAAAGTCTTTTGAAGTTAGCGTCAAAGTCAGCATCTGCAATGCTTTTTATAAAATCAACATTGAAAATTTCTGGTAAATTCTTTAAAACTTCTTCTTTCTTTTTGGTAACTTTCTTATTTGCTTTTGAAATGTATTTTATAAAATCTTCTTTTTCAATTTGATAATTATCATCAAAAATACCACCTCGCATAATATTAAAAAGGGTATTCGCAAAATGCCTAGTGTTTCTAGGTTGATTTTCTCCCAATTGCAATCCATCAGACCCAGCAACTAACTGCACCAACTTTGCTGTTCCTATTTCAATATCTTCTTGGAGCAAAGCAGTAACATCTGGAGTATTTGTTATGATTTCTTTAGTTTCTTGTATCGAAATAAGGTTCTGATTTACATTTGCTACCAACATCCAAGAAATTGGATTGTTAGGCGCTAGCGTAAGATCCTGCACAGTGAAGTAAGCTCCTTTTTCTGCCTTTATATCTTCTTCTTGATGTACTTCTTCTCCTTTTCTGAAAGCATTTAATTGCAAAGACGAAATTAAATACGTCGGATTTTTAACACCTGTAGACCAAACTGTATTTGCTTTTAAAGCTTCGCTTGGTTCCGCTTTATCTACAATCACAGCACTCAAAGCAAAAATCCCTAAACCTGTATCTTTTTCTAATTCACATTTTTTATAAGCATCAATAAGATTACTTGTACTATTTTGAAAATCTGAAGCAATTCCGTAAGGTAAAATATTTTGAATACCATCTAAAATAGTAACCTCAACAGCTGCAGTAGTATTATTTTGTACCGTAGATTTTTTTACAAAACCAAATTTTGTACTTGTATTCCATTGGTACTGAAAAGTAATTCCTAAATCTTCATTAACTTCTTCAAAAATAAGTTTGTTTCCATAATTATTTTTGTACAAATTCCTTTTGATAGCATATACACCTTCATATTTATTTGAAAATGGTTCCCAAAGAAATGTTTTATCGTCTTTATGAACATGAAGGATGGTTTTAGATCCTGTAATGTCTGAAGATTCCGTTATTTTATCGTCGGTATAGTATGGAAAGAAAGCGTTCTCAGCATTTTTTCTACCTGCAGATAAACCACCATTGCTTGAAATAAACATCCAGTGGTCTGAATTGCTCACAAGACTTATGAAAAAAGGTCTCATTTTATTGCTATTCGAAATTTTATAATAAACCTCGTTTTCAATAATTACTTGTGCTCCACTCACTTCTAAAGAAGGGTTATAAGCGCTATTTTTTCCTAAAAAAATCGGATTCTTCGTCATATAATACATCTCAAAACATATTCTATATATGTTTTTTACTTTTTTAAATTACTATTTATTTTGTGTGCTTAGTTGTAAAAATAAAGATTGTCAATAAAAATTTTGGAGCCATCTCCACCTTCTAATATCAACTGTGCCATATTCGATCTACTGCCCAAACCTGTTAAACTCGAAAAAGGCAAATCGATGGATATCCAACTTTGAGATACTAAGGTTGGTGCTCTAAAGGTTGTTGAATGTCTGGTGTCATCTCCACCTCCATAAGAACCATCTGCGCCAAAATCTACCAAGAGAACTCTAAATTCTCTACCTCCGGCTATCGGACCTGGAATGTATGCATCTAAATGAAAATGTGTCATCGATGTAGCATCAATAGTTGGTGCACTAAATTCCATTCCCACAAAATTAAAGATGGTGTATTGTAAAATATTGTCGCCATCTACAGTGAAATCATCTGACAATGTTGTTTGCCAAGGTGCCCAATAGCCATTATAATAGTTTACTGGCACATTGGTATAAGCATCTGAAAATAATGAAATTACATTTGCTGGATCTTGCGTAGGAATAGGTGCATGTGAAAACGCTCCCAAAGAATTGATGGTTAGGCTTCCGGATACTTGTTGGTCATTAAAGCTAGCTGTTATGACAGCAGTTCCCGATTCTAATGTGGTAACTACGCCAAAGTCATCTACTGTAGCAACACTTGTATTCGATGAATTAAAGGTTAAATAAGCTGGAGAGATCGAGATAGTTTGAGAAATCTGATCTGTAAAATTAAAGGTTGCAGAAACTCCATCTATGGTTGTTTGTACACCATTAAAAGAGGTAATTACTTTGTCGTCTCCCTCTAAAATTAAAGCTTCAATATCTGAAATAGTTCCTAATTTTTCAAACTTCACTTCATCAATCCAAAAGCTATATCCTTCTCCATTTTCTGGGCCTTCTGCATACCAAAGCAATCCTTTTTCTTGTATTAATCTGGATGCATCTGGAATTGGGATTACATATTTTACCCAATTTGTGGTCAATTGCAATCCTCTTTTACTTACTTCAAATTTGTTTTCTCCAAAATCTTGACCAAAACCGATATCATTAATTTTTGCCGATTGTGTTGCTTTTGCCCAAAAAGTTAAGGCATCATACTGTGTTAAGTTTCGTCCACCATTGTCATCTCTAAAAATGGCTCCTGCATAGGCTCCAGCTGGATCTCCTTCTACAGGTACATCAAAACGCATCGAAGAGCTTCCTTTGTATTTTTCTTCTGTGTCTACAGAAAAAGCTTCGAATTTAGAATTTAAATACGGGTAGTATTCTAATCCACTACTAAACCCATCGATATAAACATCTGGGGATGGTGAAAAGGTTGCCAAAACGACATCTTCTGAAAGTGCTCTTTCACTTTCACACCCAATAGTTACTACTAAGAGTAAGCTTAAAAGAAGGGTGATTTTTGAATAAATTTGTTTTTTAGTTTTCATGATCGTAACTGTTTATTGTTTTCCAACATTAATATGAATGTATGTTCTAATTTCCCATTCAGAACCGTTCGACTGTCCTGCAAGGTTTAAAGTAGAAGCATCTGTACTGCTAAAAGTATATCTCGGAGAATATTGATCTAGCGATCTCCAAGTTCCGCGAATTCCCATTTTGGTATTAGGCAAAACAAACCAACCTGGTTTTCCTAAAGTGGTCGAAAAATCCAACATCAATTGGGTTGGATACGTTAGGTTAAAATCTCGGTGATAATCAAAAGGCCCCCAATCATTAAACTTTGCGGTAGCGGTTACTTTCAATTTATTGTAAATCATACGGATATCTCCACCCGATCTTGTTATCAATCGTGCATCACTTCCGTTCGCTTGACCATTTCCATAATAGAGGTTAGCAATAAACCCAAAATCTGGACTCATTTTAGAAACAATTCTTGAATTTACTTCCCAAAGGTCTTCAGCAGGTGCTGATTCTCCAAATGCAAAAATTGATCGATTGGAAAAGAAACCGATTGCAGCATCTTGTGTTGTTGGTAAGTGTCTGTATACAAATCCTAAATTCATCGCAAAATTTGCATCTTCTGCACGGTCATTATCCCATTCGTACATCCAAGTTCCTGGTGTTGGATCGTAAGTAAATAAAATTTCTCCTGCAGTCGTTTCTCTGTTGCCTCTTACCACAAATGGATCTGCTTGTATGTTTCTTAATCTTCCTGGAGCATCAATACCGTTTGGCATGGCAGCAACAAGGGGTTTTTGCCATAAAAAGTTGGGTGCAATTTGTAAGTTTCCTGAACTGAATGTAAATCCTGTTAAAAAGTTTGCCTGATTCCCACTTCCATTGTCTTTCAATTTCCAGCCTGTAAAAGTAGTAGTTGCATCGGCACCTCCGTTTGCAACAAGTCCCATTACAGCAGATTGTGCATACCAGTTAAAAGTTCCTTTGGTATAGGTCACTTTTAATTTACTTCCCCAGTTATCGGATGCTTTCACTCTATCTACCACAACATCACTTGTACCGTCATTATTGTATCTAATATCTTGGTATTCTCTTCCGTTTAAGGGTTGACCTCCCCAGATACCTCCTAATTGGAATCCGAAATTATCGTATTTTCTTTCCAATGCTAGTGTCAATCTACGTGTTTGAGGTAAAGGAATAAAACCAGATGTTTGTGCTTCTCTAGTATCTCTTTTATTAACATCTTCATGAAACACACTTGTAAAAGTGTATTTCCCGATTTCTGTACTGTATTTTAAAAGCAATGCTGGATTTGCTCCCCACCATAACTGAGGTCCAAAAGCGGCTTTTAATCCTTCCAAAACCCCTTTACCATCTACTTCAATACCTAAAATTTCACCTCCGTAAATATCTAAATTCGGTCCATAATTTGCTTCTGGATATAACCCAAAAACATCACCTTCATATTGCCAATGGTAATGACCTGTTCTATAAAATCCTCTCACATCAAAAGCATCTGATTTCCAATCGAAAGATGCATTGTAAACTTGGACTCTATTATTGTCTGTAAGGGTTACGTTTCCATCGTCTGTGTTAACCACTACAGGACGATTTCTGTTTTCGTAGAATATTTCATCGATCGGATTTGCAGCTACATTCCCTAAAACATTAACATTCACTTCTGCTCTCATATTTGCAGAAGGTTGTGCTTGCACTCCTATAAAATAAGATTGCATATGATCGAAACCAGTTCTATTTGGATAGCCTGTGTTTTCTGGATCTGCAATACTTGGCGTGGTTAATAAATCTCCTCCTGTATTGAACGTTGTAAATTCTGCTCTTAAATTACTCAGACTTATTTTTTCGTTACTCCCCATTGTAGCTTTACCGCCTCTTGCTCTTAAGACGCCGTCCATTAAACTAATATTCGAAAAATGTTTTGCTACTGAAGTGGATGTTACTCCTTCATCATATGGATTGATGCGATGTGCTTCTTGTAAGGAATAATAAGCTGCTCTGGGGTATAAAGTATACAATCCTGCCGCGTTTGTAGGTCCTTTGGCACAGATTCCAAACCATTCTTCGTTCATATTATTTCTTCCTTCTTTGAAATCTATATAATAACCTCCGTTGGACCAAGAGGCATTGTTATCATGTACATCCAAATCTTTAGTTTGACCAAATTTCCACCAACCGTCACTAAACTGAAAAGTAAAACCACCTAATGAGTTTCCTGCTTCTCCTAATCCGGCAGCATTTTGATAAATTTCTCTCCAGTTTTCAACCATAAAGTGCGCTTGCATTTTTTGATCTTCTTCATTGGTAACTGCATTGAATGCATCCGCTCCAAATTCTGTAAACATGATAGGCATGTTTAGTTCTTTTTTTACTCTTTTAAAGGCATCTCCAAATGACTTCCCGCGATACATATTTGTTCCGTAAATGTCTACATCTTTACATTCTTTTGCAACAATATCCAAGAACCCTAAATCACCATTACAAATAGCAACTGGATGCGAACGATCCATTTCTTTCATAGCTACTGCTGCCTTGTTAAACATTTGATATAAATACTTGGCAGCAACAGAATAATCATCTTCATTGATAGGTAGGTCTTCCGTTTCGGCTCCTTTCCATACCAGTCCATAATTATTTTCATTTCCTAATAGGTACATCAGTAAACCAGGCGTGTTTTTATATTCATTAACAACATCTGTAATTTCTTTCAATAAAACGGCTTGTGTAGTAGGATCGGCATAATCTGTCTTAGCCACCCATGCGCCATTAACCGTCAATCCATACCTACCAAATGAATGATTTAACATGGTATGAATTCCATATGTTTCGTAGATATAGGTAATCCATTTTGGCTGAATACCCGTGTATACACGAATCGTATTTACACCCATATTTTTAAGCAAGCTCATTTCTGCATCTAAGGCTACCTTAATAACATCTTCAGATTGATTCCACAAACTATACGAGTAATTGGTGCCAATTGGAAAATAATCCCAATTCATTCCATTAATCATAAAGTCGTTTCCATTAACGGACAATTTAATTCCTTGCTGATTATCAATTACTTTAACATTATTTGCTTGGGCAAATAGGTTCAAAGAACAGCAAATTAAAATAATTCTTAAAAAATGATTTTTCATACTTTTTTTGATTTTTTAGATGATCTCAATTTAAATCCAGTTACTTGTTCAACACAAATAAATAGGAACACAGGTTTCTACTCCTGTTTTTTTTTTAAATCTAAGTATTATTCAGGTTCGATTCTATAAATACACCACAATAAAAAACATACATCTTACAAGAAACTAAAACCTTAGCTATAAGTCTAAAAAACAACCGTTATTAGATAAAAAAAAATACACTCCCAATATTTGTTGTGGTATTGTATTGCTTATTTCTGGATTGTTGTGGTTATATAAATTTATAAAATATACGTAGCGTTCAGGTTTTTGAAAAGATTATCTGTAGACAAAGCCATTTCAATGCTATTAATTGATAAAACGCACTGAAAATGAAAACTCAATTTTAAATATTGATTTTGATTTGTTTGGTATTCTTTGATAACGACAAAGTATAAAAAAAGTAAAAACACATTCTTTCCAATTCGAAAAATGGGGCATATTCAATAAAAAAAGGCAGTAATCTTACGATTACTGCCTTTTAAATTTTGATAGAATAGCATTGAAAAAACACTATCTGTATGAAATGGCTACTTATTTACCTTCCGCAGCTTTTTTCGCTTCTCTTTTTAATTTTAAATTTTCCCAAATTGTACCACCTATCCAGTAAGGAACGACAAATGTTAACAAGAAGATCAACAACCAGAAACCGGCTGTAAAGATGAACATGAATAAAACTAATCCTGAAAATTGAGAAAAATCTAACATTTGTTTTTGTTTGAAAAATTATTACAGCAAAAATAATACATATTTTCATATTCTACTATGTAAAATGAAAATTTTTCAATTGTTTTTAAAAGCAATTGATAATAGCATTTATCTTAGTTTTCGTAAATTTGTGTTTTAATATTTCATTCACACAAACATGACCTACAGAATAGAAAAGGATACCATGGGACAAGTAAAGGTTCCAGCAGATAAATATTGGGGAGCGCAAACAGAACGATCTCGTAACAACTTTAAAATTGGAGCAGCAGGATCGATGCCTCTTGAAATTGTATATGGTTTTGCCTATCTTAAAAAAGCAGCAGCTTATACCAATTGTGATTTGGGTGTTCTAACATCCGAAAAAAGAGATCTAATAGCACAGGTGTGTGATGAGATTTTGGCAGGAAAACATGATGATCAATTCCCATTAGTCATATGGCAAACGGGTTCAGGCACACAATCAAATATGAATGTGAATGAAGTGATTGCAAACAGAGCGCATGAAATTGCAGGACATGTTATAGGTGAAGGCGAAAAGACGATTCAACCCAATGATGATGTAAACAAATCACAATCTTCAAACGACACCTTTCCAACAGGGATGCACATTGCAGCCTACAAAAAAATTGTAGAAACCACCCTTCCAGGCATTGCGCAATTGAAAGCTACTTTAGAATTAAAATCAGAAGCATTTAAAGACCTTGTAAAAATAGGAAGAACGCATTTAATGGATGCAACTCCACTAACTTTAGGACAAGAGTTTTCTGGCTATGTAGCCCAATTAAATTTTGGTGTGAAAGCCTTGAAAAATACCTTAGCACATTTAAGCCAGTTAGCTTTAGGAGGTACTGCCGTTGGAACGGGATTAAACACCCCTCCTGGCTACGATGTTTTAGTAGCTAAGTACATTGCTCAGTTTACGGGATTGCCCTTCATAACTGCAGAAAACAAATTCGAAGCATTGGCTGCACACGATGCTTTTATAGAAACACACGGATCGTTAAAACAAATTGCTGTTTCTTTAAATAAAATTGCAAATGACATTCGTATGATGGCGTCTGGACCCCGTTCAGGAATTGGAGAATTGATCATTCCGGCAAACGAACCTGGCTCCTCTATCATGCCAGGGAAAGTCAATCCAACACAAGCAGAAGCCATTACTATGGTGTGTGCACAAGTAATGGGAAATGATGTTGCTGTAACTATTGGTGGAACGCAAGGACACTATGAGTTGAATGTTTTCAAACCTATGATGGCTGCAAACGTTTTACAATCGGCGCAGTTAATAGGAGACGCATGTAAATCTTTTGATGAAAACTGTGCTGCGGGAATTGAACCCAATCACACTAGAATCACAGAATTGGTAAATAATTCTTTAATGTTAGTAACGGCTTTAAATACAAAAATCGGGTATTACAAGGCTGCTGAAATTGCAAACACAGCACATGAAAACGGCACTACATTAAAAGTAGAGGCAGTTCGCTTAGGCTATGTAACTCCTGAAGAATATGATGCTTGGGTAAGACCTGAAGAAATGATTGGTGGATTAAAATAAACTCCTCCTTATATGATAAAAAAGCTGTAATTCATTTTACAGCTTTTTCTCTTTAAAGAGCTATTTCACTCCCCGATGCCAATTCTAAAGGAAGTTGATTCTTTTGGAATAATCTTGCTTGCAAAGCTCCTTTTAGTATAATTTTTTGATCCATCACTTCAAGCCAGCTTCCTTCTCGCAAACCTAAAACAGGTGTGTCATTATAGACATGAAATTCTTGGATACGCGTCTCACGTGTTTCTCCCATATGCGTTGATCCCTTAACAGGATCTAAATAATGGGCATTGATATTAAAAGCAATCGTTTCCAAAGCCTTAAAACTTGGCGGATACACTACAGGCATGTCATTGGTATTGCGAATAGAAACGCCACAAATGTTACTTCCTGCACTGGTTCCTAAATAGGGTGTTCCCTTTTCCAACACGCTTTTTAATTCTGTAATAAGATCATGTTGATAGAGTTGATTTAACAACTCAAAAGTATTTCCCCCACCGGTAAAGATGGCTTGTGCTTCTTGAAGTGCCTTTATGGGATTCTCAAATTCATGAATCCCCTGCACTTTTATGTTTATGGTTGCGAATGCTTTTGCAGCGATTTTAGTATATGCATCATAGGAAATACCCCCTGGCCTTGCATATGGAATGAATAACAATGTAGCAACCCCTTCAAAAAATGAAGTTAATGTTGGCAAAAGATACTCTAAATAGCCACTACCATATATCGTTGACGTACTTGCAATTATTAATTTTCTCAAAATAGAACGGTTTAGATTCAGCGAATTTAAAGAATTAAACGGGTTCTTTAACAAAATTTTTACAAGTGCCTTCAAACACTTAAGTAATTGATTGCATTTTCGTGGTTCTTAATAAGAGAACAATTTTTCCCTATTTTTGTATTCATCATTTTCTATAAAATAGAATTATATATGTCTAAGACAGCGTTGTTTGTATTTCTCTTCGTCTTTACTTTAAATGGAATGGTCGCTCAAAGAAGTACTCTGATAACGGGACATCTTAAAGATTCTATTGGAAGTATTTCCAACGCTACGATTTTAAATTTAAGCACAAAAAGAGGAACAATCTCCAATGATGAGGGAGTTTTTGAAATACGGGTTCGTTTGGGAGATTCTTTGCGGCTCTCTTCTGTTCAGCATGTTACAAAAATTATCTATATTTCGAAAGCTACTATTATACGTAAAAGAGTAGCCATTCAATTGTTCATTGAGACGACTGTCTTAGATGCGTTTGAATTAAAAAAACATGATTTATCAGGTCGATTGGGCATCGATGTTCAAAAAGTGATTAAGGAAGATAAAATAAGTGCAATCACCTTAGGACTCCCGAATGCAGGGAGAAAAAAATTAAAAAAAGTAGACCGAGAAATTTACACAGCGACCACCAGTAGTGGCGGTATTTCTTTGGACCATATAATAAACACCTTGTCTGGTAGAATAAAAATGTTGCGAAAAAAGAAAGTGATTGTTGAAGAAGACATCGATGTTCAAATCTTGTTGAAGCAATACAATTACGATTTAGAAAAAAATTTCAAGATTCAAAAAGATGCTACAACACGATTCTTATATTTCTGTAGAACCGATTCATTGTTTAAAAAGACCCTCTTCAACAATGAATTTGCACTTATTAAATTCTTAGAACAAAAAGCCATCGAATTTAATAAATTAAACAGTAATTTGGCTCGCTAATTGACTTGATACTTCTTTATGAAACTACATAAAAACTTTTTAATATTACTATTCATAACGTTAATGTCATTTTCTGCACATAAATATTACTTGAGTCTCACTCAAATAAACTTTAGTTCGAAATCAAAATCGGTACAAATAATTATCAATGTTTTTATGGACGACATAGAAACAGCTTTGAACAAAGATTATGATATTGATTTACAATTAACCACCGAGAAAGAACTCAAAGAAAATGATGTTTATTTTGAAAAGTATTTGAACGAAAAATTGCATTTTAAAGTAAATACGATTGACAAAAAATTCAATTATATCGGCAAAGAATACGAAGGTGAATTGGTCTATTTTTATTTAGAAATTGAAAATATTAATGCCGTCGATCAAATAACTATCTCCAATAAAATACTCGTCAAACACTTTCCAAAACAAGAAAATCTCATAAAATCGAAAGTTGGTAAAGTCAACAAAAGTGTTTTATTGGATGCAGAAAATTACTCAGAAACCTTAAAATATTAAGAATTTAAAGCCCCTATATTAACAGATATTCCTAAATTTAGAAAAATATTTAAAACAATCAATTAAAATGAAAAAACTAAGCATGCTATTGTTTTCATTTGTTTTTATTGCTGGAGCGAATTTTGCACAGCAAAAGACAAAACAAGGACACACAAACCAGAATAAATTCAAACAGTTAAAAGATGAATTGGCAACACCAAACAGCCAACATACAGCTTCTGGTGCTCCAGGTATTGCCTATACCCAACAAAAGGTAGATTACAATATGGACATTGTCTTAGATGATGACAATCAACGAATTTATGGAAACGAAACCATAACCTATCACAATAACTCAGTGGATAAACTGACTTACTTATGGGTTCAGCTAGATCAGAACATGCGTGCTGCAGATTCTAAAACGCCAGACATTCAACCCAATAAAATACCTACCAAACTAAGTAAAAGTAGGTTCGATAGAAGTTTTCCTTCTGAAGCTTTCGATGGAGGTTTTAAAATTGAAGAAGTTACCAATATAGATGGTTCTGATTTGTCCTACACGATCAATCAAACCATGATGCGCATCAATCTTACAGCACCTTTGCCTTCAGGCGCTTCATTTGAATTCAAAATAAAATGGTGGTACAACATCAACAATCATAGAACCCAAGGAGGGAGATCTGGTTTTGAGCATTTTCCTGATGGAAACAACAACTATGTCATTGCACAATTTTATCCAAGAATGTGTGTGTATGACAATGTAGAAGGATGGCAGAATGATCAATTTTGGGGACGCAGTGAATTTGCGCTAGAATTTGGAGATTTCACCGTAAACATTACCACTCCAGAAGACCATATGTTGGGTGCAACGGGGGTATTATTGAATGAAAAAGAGGTATTGACGCGCAAGCAATTAAAAAAATTAGCAGAAGCTAAAAAGTCTTTTGATAAAATTGTGATCATTCAATCTCAAGAAGAAGCTGAAAAAGTTGAAAAGAAAAGAGCTACGAAAACCAAAACTTGGAAATTTAAAGCGACCAACGTAAGAGATTATGCGTTTGCAAGTTCAAGAAAATTTATTTGGGATGGAATGGCTGTAGATATTAACGGGAAGACCGTTATGGCTTATTCATACTACTCTAGAGAAGCAAATCCATTGTATGGAGACCATTCTACAAAAGCAGTAGCACAAACCTTAAAAACCTATTCTGAATATACTTTTGACTACCCATATCACAAAGCAATTTCTGTAGATGGACAAATGGGAATGGAATATCCACAAATTTGTTTCAATCCCGGTAGACCAAATGCTGACGGAACCTACTCTGACCGAGTAAAATACAGAATGATCAAAGTAACGATTCATGAAGTAGGACATAATTTCTTTCCAATGATTGTAAATTCGGACGAAAGACAATGGACTTGGATGGATGAAGGATTGAATTCCTATATGGAAATGTTAGCTGAATTGGCGTATGACAAAGATTTTCCAATTACGAGAGGGTATCCAAAAAATATTGTCAAATATATGAATGGAGACCAATCTAGAATTGCACCTATCATGTCCAAAGGAGACCATGTATACAGTTTTGGTAACAACGCCTATGGAAAACCAGCTACTGCCTTATGGATTCTACGTGAAACCATTATGGGGAAAGAATTGTTTGATCATGCTTTTAAAACCTATTCACAACGTTGGAAATTTAAACACCCAACTCCGGCCGATTTCTTTCGTTCAATGGAAGATGCTTCTGCAATGGATTTAGACTGGTTTTGGAGAGGATGGTTTTACACAACAGACGTAACAGACATCGGAATTCAAAGTGTAAAAAAGTTTCAAACGAAAACAGGTGAAAATGACACCGTAGAATTTATTGAAGACACCACAGCAGGTTTAACCTTTGCTAAAAAAGATGCCAACTCAAAATTTCACTATGAAATTACCTACAACAAACCAGGTGGATTGGTAATGCCAATCATTGTAGAATTTACCTATAAAGATGGTTCTACAGAGAGAAAAACGTATCCAGCACAAATTTGGAGATACAATGACAAAGAAATTACAAAAACCTTCTCTTCTGAAAAGGAAATAACAAATATTGCATTGGATCCAGATTTAGAAACGGCAGATGTAGATACTTCAAACAATAGTTTTCCAAGAAAAGAACAAACGAAGTTTACTCAATTCAAAAAGAAAATGAAAGGTTAAAAAAGACCTTTATCTCTAAAAAGCGAAATCAAATTGATTTCGCTTTTTTTATGACCAATTTTGACATTTAATTTGGTAAAGATTTGTTAATTTTTTAACATTTTTTAACTCATTTAAATACAAATTCTTAATTTAGACGCCATTTCAAAAAACAATTAAAAATGAGAAAATTATCTGTACTCGTATTTTCACTATTCTTTGTGGCGACTGCATCTTTTGCACAAGCGCCTGTTAAAGAAAAAAAGAAAACACAACAAGGACACACCGATCAAAACAAATTCAGACAAATGAAAGATGTTTTGGCAACACCTAATGATCAGCATGCTGCATCTGGAGCTCCAGGAAACCAATACACACAACAAAAAGTAGATTATGTAATGGACATTCGTTTGGATGAAAATGCCAATCGTATTTATGGGGATGAAAACATTACCTATCACAACAATTCTAAAGATGTTTTAGACTACTTATGGGTACAATTAGATCAGAACATGAGAGCTGACGATTCTAAAACACCGTTGGCGAAATCGAACGGTGCTTCTCTTTTTATCACTCCAGAGAATTTTCAGAGTACTTATATGAATGAAAAGAAAGGATTTGGATTCAACATTACGGCTGTAGAAAGTAATGGTGCTCCCCTATCTCATTTCATCAACAGAACCATGATGCGTGTCAACTTACCAAAAGGGTTACAACCAGGTGGAGTATTTAAATTTCGCATTGCATGGAATTATAAGATTAATGACATTAATAAAGACGGTGGAAGATCTGGTTTAGAAACGTTCCCTGACGGAAATAACAACTATACCATTGCACAGTTTTTCCCAAGATTGGCAGTCTATAACAATGTAGAAGGATGGCAAAATATGCAATTCTGGGGACGTAGTGAATGGGCGTTAGAGTTTGGAAGCTATGATGTAAAAATTACCGTGCCTGCAGATCATATTTTAGATGCGACCGGAGATTTACAAAATGAGAAAAAAGTATTGTCTAAAAAACAGCGTCAACGTTTTGAAAAAGCAAGAAAAACTTTTGACAATCCTGTTTTAATTGTAACCCAAGCGGAAGCGGAAGCTGCAGAAAAAGGACGTGCTACTGGAACAAAAACTTGGCACTTTAAAGCAGACAAAGTACGTGATTTTGCTTTTGCGACCTCTAGAAAATACATTTGGGACGCGATGGCAACCAATGTGAATGGAAAAACAGTAATGGCGGTTTCTTTGTATCCGAAAGAAGGAAACCCTTTATGGGAAGAACACTCTACTAGAGCGGTTGCAACCACACTTATTGAATACTCTAAACTTACGTTTGACTACCCATATTCGAAAGCAATTTCTGTGCATTCAGAAAGACAAGGAATGGAATACCCAATGATTTGTTTCAATTTTGGAAGACCAAATCCAGATGGAAGCTATTCAGACAGAACCAAAAAAGGAATGATTGGTGTGATTGTTCATGAAGTTGGACATAACTTTTTTCCAATGATTGTAAACTCAGACGAAAGACAATGGACTTGGATGGATGAAGGATTGAATTCTTTTGTAGAAATTTTAGCTGAAGATGTGTATGATGCTGAATTGTTTGCTTCCAACCCAACCAAAGCGATTACGCGTTATATGGGCGGAGATCAATCGAACATCTCTCCAATCATGTCTCAAGGAGATTATGTAAAGCAATTTGGACCGAATGCCTATTCGAAACCAGCGGCTGGATTGTACATGCTAAGAAAGACCATTATGGGTCCTGAATTGTTTGACCATGCTTTTAGAACCTATTCGAAGAGATGGATGTTTAAGCACCCAACACCGGCTGACTTCTTCCGTTCTATGGAAGATGCTTCTGGAATGGATTTAGATTGGTTTTGGAGAGGATGGTTCTATACTACGGATGTAACGGATATTGGAATCAAGTCTGTAAAGCCTTTGTATTTAACCGACAAGCCAAACGAAAGAGTGACCCAATTAAAAGAACAATACAAGCAGTATTTTGACAACCTTGGAGACTTGGTTTACATTACCGACAAAAAGGAAGATGCCAATGCAAAAGCGATGGATACCTATGTGGATGGAAAAGAAGTACCTTCTTTTATCTATTCTGTTGAGTTTGAAAAGCCTGGTGGATTGGTAATGCCAATCATTGTAGAATTGACCTATGCGGATGGAACCACGGAAAGACAAACCTTTCCTGCTCAGATATGGATGCAGGATGACACTTCTGTAAAAAGAGTGTTCTCTGCTACTCAAGAAATTGTAAGCTTTAAACTAGATCCAGATGAAGAAACTGCGGATGTAGATACTTCAAACAATAGCTGGCCTAAAAAGGAAGCAACGAAATTTGAAAACTTCAAAAACAAAGTAAAAGGATAACATTTCTTTTTACTAGATCTTACAACTCCAACGAAATTCGTTGGAGTTTTTTTTGCTTTCTATTGAAATTTTAACAAGGTATTTTATCGCTGAATGTTTTTATTGAATTGAAATAAAGCAATTTAAATATTAATATATGTTATTTTTTATGTGTATTTAAACTGAAATTAAAATAAACATACATTTATCCAAAAAGCATTATTTATAAATACAATAACTAAATCTATGCAACTTCCTAATTGATACGATTAACAAAAAGGAACGTTATCCCGTAAATTAGGATAGTGATAAGCGCATAAAATAGAAGGATATAACAAAGTTATGGGCAATTAAAGAAACTCGTAACGGTCGGAATAAGCTGAAAAATGACCATAAACAGAAGTAAGCAATAATTAAAAATTCAATAAAATGAAAAAATTAGTATTAGTAGCAGTTATGGCAATCGGAACAACATTTTTAATGTCGTTTACAAAAGCCTTTAATGAAAAAAAAGTAAAAACAGAAGTAGTTGTAATGCAATCTGACTATGAAGAGGGTTGGGAAGATGGATATTGTGAAGGTTGGAAAGATGTAAAAGGTCAATATGCAATTTGTCCAATTACACCAATTTGTCCAATTCCAGAGATTGGCTGTAGCGAAGGTTACAAATGTGGATATAATCGTGGATTTAAAGCAGGAATGAAAGCAGCCAAAGAAAATTAAAAATATGAGCAAAAATCAACACGTTGAAAAGAAAGACGGGGATTGGACTGTTAAAGGTGCAGGAAACTCCAAAGCAACTAAAAAATTTGACACTCTCAAAGTCAGTAACTTATCGGAGCAGCGTAAAGGTACATCTATATGATCTCTTTTCATTATTCTATAAAAAAAGCGCACAAAAAAACTCAAGACAAATGTCTTGAGTTTTTTATGATTTGCAAGCCCTTAAAAAAAGGGTTGCCTTGTATTTAAAGAATAACCTTATTCTAAAGTAATGATGAACCACCAGTCAAATTCAGCATTTGCATCGGTTGTTTTTAAGATCATTTCATTAGGAGTTTCCCTGTCAAAGATTTGATATTGGTGATTTCCACCGGTATAGTATCCTAAAAATGCAGTTCCCGAAAGGCTAATGGTTTCGATTCCTCCTGGAGCTGTTAAAGTCCAAGAAGCAGCATAATCGTCAAAAGCATAGTTTTCGATATCTGCCCCGTTTACATTTCCAGATGCATTGGGTCCTAAATCGTTCACAATATAAGGGTCTCTACCAAAAACAGTTCCATTGGTAACATGGGTAAAAGTACCGTCAGAACTAAAGGTAAAACGATCGTCATACATCCCAGTTCCTGCTTTTTCATCGGGACCAGCACCGTACCATTCCGTTAGAACTTGTCCTCCTACCGGGCCTAAACCAAAGTGTTTGTTTTTGGTTGAGTGCACTTTCCAAGTTCTAGAGGTTACTGCTGTAGGGTCTGCTGGATCGTATCCATAGAGCTTAGCAATTAAATCTACAGGGGGTGCATAGGTAGACAATACTTCTACTTCGATGGATTTGCTAGAACTTACGCCAGCAGTTCCAGAAGCAACCACGGTTACTGTATAGGTGTTTACTCCTAAAGAACTAAAGTTTATGCTATTGTTTCCAGATAAAGAAACAGTTTCTTCACCATTGAATACATACTTGTAGGATACGGCATTGTCTGCGGTTGCTGCAAAATTTACAACACCACTACCATCCCCATAAGGGTTTGCTGCATCTGCTCCTACAATTTCAGCTGTAATTTGAATATTTGAAGGCGTCACTATGTCTCCAAAAGAATACTCATCTTCTTGACAGCCATAAAAAGCCACCATTGCGGAAAATAAGAGGAAATAAATATTTTTTAAATTTTTCATTTTTTATAATTTAAGAACGTTAATGATCATGAATGTTTTTAATCTAATTAATAGATAAAGAAACATTATCAATATTTACAATACCGGTATCTGCGCCTAGATCAAAAAGAACACGCGCATCTGGGGCTCCATATCCTGTAGCAGCTACTGTTACTGAATAGGTAGTTCTAGTTGTGTTAATTGCTACTGTTTCAGTTGTATTCGACCAAGGAGCACCGCTTAGGCCAATTCCTGCAACAACATTTCTATCGGTATCTGACCATGCATCAAAAACCAATGTGTAAGTGTTTCCGTCAATAATTTCTAATTTTTGACTCATATTTACATCATATGGGTTACCAGCAGTTGCTACAGATACTGAATAATACGTATTTCCATTTTCTGTAACTACGGGTGCAGCGGAATTATCATCTACTCCTACCAACCAGGAAGCACTTCCTGCTTGAAAATCTCCGTTAGTAACGAGATTTCCGTTTCCGATTCTTAGAGAAACATTGTCAATATTTACCAGACCAGTAGCGGCACCTAAATCAAAAATAACACGGGCATCGGGTGCACCATATCCTGAGGCTGCAACGGTCACCGAATAAGTAGTTCTCGTGGTGGTTAAATTAACTGTTTCTGTAGTATTTGACCATGGTGAAGCACTCAAACCAACTCCTGCTATTATCGGTCTGTTCGTATCTGACCAAGCATCAAAGGTTAAGGTGTAAGTATTCCCGTCTATAATTTCTACTTTTTGACTCATGTTCACATCATACGGATTTCCCGCATTGGTAACATTAAAAGAATAGTAAGTATTTCCGCTAACAGTAACTACGGGTGCAGCAGAATTGTCATCTACTCCAACAAGCCAAGCTTCACTTCCTGCCTCAAAATCTCCGTTGGTCAATAATCCATCATCAAAAGTAGAAGCCGAACTCGCTTTGTAGAAATAAAAATTATCTACATAAACAATTCCTGCAACGCCGTCTGAATCGATTAATAGCTGTGTTATTTTGTTTTTGTTAGCAAGATTTCCATCAAAATTGGCCATATCTATCTCCACACTTTGCCAAGAACCTGCTACGGTAGTACCTAAAGATTCTACATCTTCTCCTCCATCTACAGTATTTACAATTTTAACGAGTAGTTCATTGGTGACTCCTTCTGGCACCCAATAATCAATGTGCATCATTTCCATTCCAGCAACGTCTATTCCGTTTGCATAGTTGGTTACCATACCCACAAAATCTAAGTTGGTTAGCTTCCATACATTGTCACTACCAATCGTTGTTGCCTCAAAACCTGAGGAAGACCAACTGGTAGGTAATTCATCCAAAGTTACGTTTGTATATGCATCACTAAAGATTGAAACGACATCCGAAGCATCTCTACCTGGAGGTGTTGTTGCTCCTACTGTTGGTGCTAAAATTTCAGTGACTTCAAAATCAACCGTATAGGTTGTTGTTTCTATCGCACCCCCTTTTGCAATAATTTGAACGGTGTAGGTACCTGCATCAGCATATTGGTAAGACAATGCTTCGCCAATATTTGCAGTGGCAACTGGTTGTGTTACACCTGCTTCACCTGAATGAAATTCATACATCATGGCAAAGTCTGCAGATGCACTCACATTTACCTGTTTCGAAACAGCTGCATCATTTTCAATGGTCGTCATCAAATTTTCTGGAGCTCTGAAAGAAACTACGATAGGTTTTGTTAATTCTGTAGCATCTCCTTTGGTGTTGTAAGCTACCAATTTTACATCATAGGTACCTTCTGCATACACATGCTGTGCATTTTCTCCGTTAGGTATTCTTAATGGTTCTGTAGTTGCATCTCCAAAATAAACATCAAAGGTGGAAGCACCATCTGCATTGGGAGTGATGGTAGCCGCTCCTGTGTTGTCTTGTGTAATGCTGAACAACATTTCTAAGTTCGTAGGTGCAGACATGCTGTCTAAGAAAGACAACTCTCTTACATCTGTATCTGTACAGGCTGCTATCAATAGCAACACTGCAATTGTTTTGTATATATTTTTTATTTTTTTCATGGTGCTATATTTTAGTATCCTGGGTTTTGAGACCAACGGTTTCCTGTTAATTGAATTTCTATCACTGGAATTGGAAACACTTCGTGTTTTCCTGCTACAAAACCATCAATTTCTTGTGCTGCTTTTCCTGTTCGTACCAAATCGAAAAATCGATGTCCTTCTCCAGCCAATTCTACGCGTCTTTCTTGAAAAATGTTTTCTGTAAGTGTAGCTCCTGTTGCAGTAATATTGTGCATCATGTCTCCAAAAGCACGTTGACGTACTCTGTTCAAGTAACCTTGTGCCTTGGCATCGTTTGGAGTTGCGCTCCTATTGAAGGCTTCTGCAGCCATTAATAAAACGTCTGCAAAACGAATCGATCTGTAATTGTTTGGATTGGTCAAGTTTCGATCTCCTTGCGCCGCATCACTTCTTTTTCTTGGAATGTATTTTCTGTTGAAAAAACCAGTATGCTCATTTCCTGTTCCGAAGGTAATTCCAGTTTGTGCTGCCCATGCATCAATGTCTAAAACAGCTACATCTTTTCTTAAATCTCCCTCTTCAAATGCATCTGCAAGTTCTTGTACAGGAACGTTGAAACTAAATCCAGAGGAGAAAATATCTCCTTCAGATCCTGGTGTTGCAGAATAATTACGGATTCCGCTAAAACCAACTGCTACATTTCCTTCACTACATTGTAAACAACCGAAACCAGCTCCTTCTAATTCTGAGTATTGTACTTCAAAAACAGATTCGATGTTGTTTTCTCCTTCCATTTCAAACATGGTGTCGTAATCGGTTACCAAGTCATAAGGACCGTTTAGAATCAAATTATCCAATACGGTTGCAGCTTCGTCAAATTTATCTTGATATAGGTATGCTTTTCCTAATAAAGCTTGTGCTGCCCCTTTTGTAACTCTTCCTGATTCAGCTTGGGTATACGGTAAGTTGTCCGCAGCATAGATTAAATCCGATTCAATCTGAGCATATACTTGTGCTTTTGGAGTTCTGTCTACATTGAATTGATCTCCAAATAAAATTCTTTGATCCACCACTAATGGTACATCTCCAAACCACTTCACCAACTCAAAGTAATAGTAAGCTCTTAAAAAGCGAGCTTGTGCAAGAATTTCTTCTTTCCCTTCAAAATCGATATTGTCTTTAAACTCTAAAATATAGTTCGCTCTGTTGACTCCTGAAAACATCCATCCCCAAATATCTCTTAATTGAACATTTACAGGCGTGTGTGTCATGTCATCTACTTCTTGAATTCCAATAACGTCAGTAGCGCTTTCTCCACCCGCTAAGGTGTTGTCGGAAGCAATTTCTCCTAACATTACATTGATGTAACTCGATTGTAATAAATCGTAAGCACCAATTAATGCATTTTGATAATCTTCTTCAGTATTGAAATAGTCTTCTGAATTCTCTGCTTGAGATTTTACATCCACAAAATCATCACTACACGAAAAACCAAGTGTAAGAAGAACGATTGCTGATAAAATCTTTATGTTTATTTTTTTCATTTTTCTTTATTTTAAAAATTAAGATTAACTCCGAATAAAAAGGTCTTTGGATTTGGATAGAATCCTTGATCAATTCCACCACCAATTGGACTTCCGTTAGAAGTTGTTGGATCGTATCCTTTGTATTTTGTCAATGTAAACAAGTTGCTAGCTGACACGTAAAAACGTACTGTATCAAATTGTAACTTCTCTAATTGGTCCGCATCAAATGTGTATCCCAATTGTATGTTTTGCAACCTTAAGAAAGAACCATCTTCTACATAAAAGTCAGAGAACAAGGTATTTCCTGTTGCTCCGGTAGTCACTCTTGGAGAAGTATTGCTTGTCCCAGGACCCGTCCATCGGTCTAAAACATAGCTTAGTCGATTGGTCAATGGTAAGTTTCTTTCATAACTTCTTACAATTTCGTTTCCTAAAGAAGCAAAAGCATAGGCATTGAAATCAAAGGCTTTGTAATTGAACGAAAAGTTCATCCCCATAGTAATGTCTGCAATCGGATCACCGATATACGTTCTATCTTCATTGGTAATGGTTCCATCGCCGTTGGTATCTACAAATCTCAAATCTCCAGGTGCTGCATTGGTTTGTGTAGCATGTGCGTCAACATCTGCCTGGGTCTGAAAGATTCCGTTGGTTTCGTATCCGTAGAAATACCCGATTGGGAAACCAGCTTCCATTCTAGAGGGTGCTTGTTGCCCTACTCCAAAAGATCCACCTTCTATTACACCCGTCGCGTTTCCTACAAAAGTTACATTATTGTCTAATTTGGTAAAGTTGTAGTTGGCACTAAATTTGAAATCTTCAGATACGGTATGATTGTATCCGATAGAGAACTCAAATCCTTCATTGACAACAGAACCTGCATTTACAATAGGTGCAGAAGCTCCAGGAGCAGAAACTCCTAAGATTCCTGACACTTGAGGTTTTAATAATAAGTCTTCAGTCGTCTTTTTAAAGTAATCGGCAGTAATATCTACTTTGTTGTTGAACAAACTGATATCAAGACCTAGATCCAATGGAATTTGTTTCTCCCATTTAATTTCTGGATTAGAAATTGCGCCTAACGCCGTTCCATAGTTCAATTGATTATTAAATACATAAGTTCCTTGTCCTGTTAATAAAGAAACGAAACCAAAAGATTCAATTCGATCGTTTCCGATGATTCCATAACTTGCTCTTAACTTTAAGTTATTGATAACTTCTGAATCTTCCAGAAAAGCTTCATCCGAAACTACCCAACCCACAGAGGCTGTTGGGAAAAAACCAAACTTGTTTTTAGGTCCAAAATTAGAAGAACCATCTCTCCTTATAACGGCAGACATTAAGTACTTCCCTTTGTAGTTGTATTGCAAACGAGAAAAATAAGACAACAATCTACTGTCAAAAAATTGTCTTGGATTGTTGCTCAACGCTAAATTGTCTTGAGCACCTGGTGTAATACTCACACTGTTTAGGTCCGTACCTAACACCCCGTTTTGAGTAAAATTCGTATCATTAAATCCTTGTGATCTAAAAACTGAAGTTCCTAACAATACTTTTACATTATGATCTTCATCAAAAGTATTTTCATAACTTACAAAAGCATCAAAAGTATAATCCTTATAGGTTTGGCTATATTCGTTAACACTCGGTACATCTGTATTAAAAACACTCCCGTTTCCAAAATAAGCTATTGGAGAGAATGATTTTACATTTACTTTCGCATGATTGTATTGGTATCTTGCTTCCGCAGAAAAACCATCTAAAAACTGATAGTTCAATCCATAAGAACCCGAGATTTTATTCACCCAAGTTCTGTTATAGCTGTTATCTACCTGAGCGAGTGGATTGGCAACTTCAATACCCGTTCCTATTGCTGGAGGTAAAGAGAAATCACCGTTCGCATCATAAACTGGCGTAGTTGCTGGCATGTTTAAGGCATTGAACAAAACAGATCCTAAAGCATTTTCTATTAAATTCTTTTTATTGGTATTTGTATAGATGGTAGAAGTTGTTAATTTCAACTTATCTGTAAGGTCTCTGTTGTAATTGAACTTCACATTTCTTCTATTAAAGTTGGCTTTGTCTCCTCCAACGATCCCGTCTTGGTCTAAGACAGAGACTCCTAATGAATAGGTAGATTTTTTAGTTCCTTTGTTCAAGGTATAATCCAAACTATAAATTGGTGCAGAATCAAAAACGGCCTTTTGCCAGTTTGTACCTTGTCCTAAACCATTTACATTTGGAAATGGTAAACTCTCTCCGTTGGCAGCGAAAGCTTCATTGGCGAGTAAGGCATATTCCGTAGCATTTAACAATGAAATCTCTTTTGTGGTTTGTTGAAAACCTACATAATAATTCAAAGTTGATTTATAATCTGTTTCTTTCTTTCCCGTTTTGGTGGTAATCAAAATAACTCCGTTTGCACCTCTTACTCCATAAATACCAGCCGTTGCATCTTTTAATACATTGATGGATTCTATATCGGAAGGATTCACCACACTTAAATCTTCAATAACATTCCCATCAACTAAAATTAGGGGTCTGTTGTCTCCGTTGGTAGAAATTCCACGAATTCGAATGTTGGAAGCGGCACCAGGAGAACCTGAAGAAGCCGTAACATTTACACCGGCAACTTGTCCTTGTAATGCTTGCTCTATTCGAGTTGGTTTTAGTTGTTCTATGGATTCACTAGAAACGACAGATACTGCACCTGTAACTTCTTTTTTACGTTGAGTTCCATACCCAATTACAACAATTTCGTCTAGCGACTCTGCTGAGGCTTTTAAAGCAACATTGATTGTTGTACTGTTTACAACTACTTCGTTTGTTTTGTAACCTAAGTATCTAAAAACGAGTGTTGCGCCTTTAGTTACATTCTTCAAACTGTACAGACCATCAAAATCTGTTTCAGTTCCAGTATTACTACCTTTAATAACGACACTAACCCCAGGGAGAATTTCTCCAGACGCTGCATCTTTAACAATTCCTTTTACATCCATCTTTTGTGCGGTTGCACATAGTGTTGAAAATGCAAAAAGTAATAATGTGATTTTTCTAAGCATAAAATTGTTTTTGATTATTGATTTCATAAAAATAGACCAGAAAAATTGCTGTATCAAAAAAATAACCGCAACTAAAAACATACATCGCAAAAAAAACAACTTAACTCAATAATAGCTGAAAAAAAAACAAAGGACGAAGACTTTAATTTAATGAATGTTGTGGTCTTGTATGGTTTAATAACACAACTTAAATCATTACACTTCTAAAATATAGTTTGTTAAATTCGCATCGTGGGGTAAAGACATCTTTTTACGTAATCGATATCGCTTAACTTCTACACTTCTTGGTGAAATATTCAATAAGGGTGCAATCTCTTTCGAGGATAAATTCAATCGCAAATAAGCACACAATCGAAGATCGTTGGGTGTTAAATCTGAGTGCATACTCTTCATTTTCTTCAGAAAATCTTTATCGGCATTGTTAAACGCTTCTTGAAACATTTTCCAATCATCTGTATTGTTCAAATTTTTATCAATAATTTTCACTACACTTGAATTTTTATTCACATCAGACTTCATTAATTCTGTTTTGATGGAACTTAAGAATTCATTCTTTTTAATAATATTCATGGTTGAAATAGCCAACTCTCTATTTTTATTTTCAATATCATTGCGCAGTTTTTCATTATTAATTTTAATGATGGTTTGCGAACTTTCCAATTCTTTTAATTCTAATTCCTTTTGAGCCTTGTCTAACAAACGCTCTCTTTGACGTTTATAATACCTTTTGGAGGTAAGATGCAGTCCGTAAAGAAAGAACAAAAACAAACTAACATATCCGGAAATAAAGAGGTTGGAATAGTACCAGGGTCTTTTAATTTGAAATTGATATTTGGCAACATTAGCACTCATCTTTCCAGCTATAATCCCTCGAACTTTGAAGGTATAACTCCCATAAGGAAGGTTCTCAAATAACACAGAGGAAGATTTGGATGGCTTGCTCCAATCTTTATTTTGACCTAATAACTGATATTGATACTTCGTTACCGAGGTATTATTATAGTTGGGGGTACTAAAAAATAGCTCAATATTATTTTCAGGATTCGGAAATTCTTTGACCGTTGATAAGTCGACACTGTTCTTGATACCATCCAATTTAAAACTATGAATACTATTAATGTGCACAATAAAGTCCGCTGGTTTTTTTAATGAATTTAAATCCATTTGTATGAATCCATCGGAAGTTCCAATAAGGTATTTTTGAGGCGCTAAATAGGTAATATTTTCATATCCAGAAACAGCTTTCGGTAGGTATTCTGAAATTGAAATGGAATTTACTTTTGGCTTATTGCTTAACTTCCCTGGCGCTAGATATTTAATTTGTTCTTTTGTAAAAGACCAGAGCCTATTTTTTACTGGGTCATGAATTAGTTTTGCAGAAATAAAGTTATCCGCATCAATTAAACTACTGTAAACCGTATCTTTTTTAAAAGAATCATTTATTTCATCATACACAAAAACCCCTTTTTTACTTGCATACAGGATCTTATTTTGATATTTCAAAATACTAGAATGCACTCCTTTTTCTAAAGAGACATCTTTCTCTACTTTGTTAATCTTTGTATAACGTGCATCTACATCTAATTTAAAAACTCCTTTGTATTCGTGGTTTACAAAAATCTTATTATTCCATAAAACAACATCTTTACTAGAGTTTTCAAAACCACGGATCTTATTTTTAAGCACCCATGTTTGATTCTTTTTTTCTAATACATAAAGACCATCGTAACATCCTTGCAGAATGGTTGAATCGTTTATTCTTTTTAAATTCCAAGTTCCTTGTTTGTCAAAAATCTGTTTTGCCTGATTTTTTTTTATCCAAAAGGTTCCAGAATCATGTCCACAAAATAGCGCTCCATCAATCTGAGTTAAACTCCAAACCTGACCTCGTGTGTTTTTGATCAATTGAAAAGCATCTTTTGATTTTATATTTCGATAAAACAGCCCTTGATTGGTTCCTAAATAGAGATTTTCATTATAAACAATTGAAGTATAAATAGTTCCTAAATAGTCACTCTCCTCATTTCCTTTTTTAAATACAGAAGTATTATTGACACAATTAATGCCATTATCTAGCCCTAACCAAATATTATTATTTTTATCTTCATAAACAGAAAGAATGGTATTATTACTCAATCCTGAATTCTTATCCATTTGATAATTGACGGATCCGTTTTCATTTAAATGTAGAATCCCCTTAGAAATGCTCCCTAATAAAAAGTTGTTATTTTTTAATTGTACTGCACTGTAAATTGTTTTATCCTCCAAAACATTTGAGGGCAACTTCCATTTTGTTACTTTTCCATCATTTAAAAGATAGAAACCTTTTTTTTGAGTTAAAACTAAAAGGGCATTCTCTTTTTCAAAGAAATCTATGATATTGTTTTCCTTGAAAACAGGAGCATCTGAAATTAATGTTGGACTGCCATTCTCAATTTTAAAGATTCCTTTATTATCTTCTTGAAAATAAATAATATCTTTTACTTTTGTAAGTGCATGGATTCTATTTTCGCCGTTAATAATTTTAATTTCTTTTGTTTCTATATTATACAGATATATTCTTTGGAACGACTTAAACAAAAACCAACCTTCTATCTCGATAATCTTCCAGATTTGCTCATCTTCTAGCATCTTAATTTCCTTTTCTTTTACTACCGAAGAATATTCAAGTGCACCATACTTGTTTTTCTTCCAAAAACCAAAGTCCATATAAAAACCCGTAAAGATTTTATCTTTATATGCTTTTACAGATCGCATAATCGTATTGTTGGGGGTTTCATAGAGTTGCCAACTTGCTCCGTTAAACTCCAACAACCCTAAATTATTAGCAACATACATAAACCCATTGTCGGATTGTGAAATTGCCCAATTCTGATTTTCAGCACTGTATTCCTCTGTAGTGAAAATATTGATTGGAGGAAGTTCTTGCGAAAAACTAACATAGCACCCAAAAAAGAAAAATAAAAAAGTTGTTATATTTTGAAGAGATTTGAACATTATTTTGGTTTGTTTGGGTACTAAATTAATCAAAAAATAGACACAAAGGGAATTTTATATAAATTGTAGTGCGAAAAAATTGTTTGGTATAGTTTTTAAATAAATTAAAAACACCCAATACATTTTAATATTATTGGTTTCATCGCTTAAAGACAAAGCTGTAAAACTGTTATAATAATTAAAAAATAAAGCAAAAAAAGAATATGATAAGCTATAAAATGACGATACCCTAAGTCTACTTAAGCCCCTCTCTTTAAAATTATATTGGACTTATGTTTACAAAATGCCCTCTCATGGCAGCATAAAAATTACATATCGTAAACGCTACTCTTTACAAAAGTCCTTGTAACTTTAAAAGTGTGGTGTCAATATCTTTTTGGGTCGTCAGTTTTGAAAAAGAAAATCGAATGGAGGTATGATTGGATGCTGTATCCTTTAAAATTTCTTGCAATACATGAGAACCTGAATTACTACCACTCTGACAGGCAGAACCCCCAGAAACGGCAATTCCTGCTAAGTCTAAACTAAAAAGCAACATGTCATTGTCAAATGGAAAACGAACGCTTAAAATGGTGCAGGTTCCTTTATCTGGATCTGCAGAAAGCCCATTAAACGCTATCTTTGAATTTAATTTTTTAAGTTCCTTAATGAAGTAGTTTTTTATTTTTTGAATCTTTATTTTATCATGCTCCATTCCTCCAATGGCAATATCCAATGCAGTTTCCATCCCTAAGATAGCGTGAACGTTTTCAGTGCTCGACCTCGCACCTCTTTCTTGATCTCCCCCATGAAACATAGGCATGATTCCGAAACCTTTTCTAAAAAAAGCAAAACCCACTCCTTTAGGGCCATGAAATTTATGTGCGCTGGCCACCATAAAATCGATTGGCGTTTTTTGTAAATCCAACGGATAATGCCCAACAACCTGAACGGTATCTGAATGAAACAACGCGTTGTATTTTTTACACAAAATACAAACAGCATCAGCTGGTAAAATATTTCCTATTTCGTTGTTAATGAGCATTAAACTCACCAATGTTTTCTGAGCAGTATGACTTAACAAAGTTTCTAAATGGACTAAATCAACCGTCCCAAATTCGTCAACATTCACATGATCAACAGCAATACCATACTTTTCTTGTAAATGCGCAATAGTATGTGACACTGCATGATGTTCAATTTTTGTAGAGATGATTCTTTGCACACCTAAATGGGAAACAGCATTGTGTAATATTAAGTTATCTGCTTCTGTTCCTCCAGAAGTAAAGACAATCTCACTTGGGGTAACATTAAAATGATGGGCAATATTTTTGCGAGCAGTTTCTATAGCAGATTTGGCTTTTCTTCCAAATTGATGGGTCGAGGAAGGATTCCCAAAGTTATGTTCCATAGAGGTTTGCATCACCTCAATCACTTCTGGATCAATAGAAGTTGTGGCCGCACTGTCTAAATAAATTGAATTCATGATACAAAAATACGTATTAATTTGGGTTTTGGTAAATATACACTTCAGTGGCGCCGAGTCCATATTTTTTATAGGAAGCATCGTAATATTTTACTGGATATTTATTCAGCAAGTAATTCAGTTCCGATTTTAGAACACCCGCTCCCACTCCATGAATAAAAACGAGTTTAGAAATTCTTTTTTGAATGGCATATTCCACTTTGCTTCGAGCGGTATTTAATTGCATGGTCAACATATCAAAATTATCCATTCCACGGGTTGATTTTGTCAATTGATTGATGTGCAAATCAACCTCTAAAATCACTTCTTTTTTTTCGGTGATGAATGCCGATTTTTTCTTTTTTACACCCATCATCTTTTGTTTTAGTAAAGGATGATTGATGTCTGAAAATTTAGAAAGTTCGGTTTGACGCGCTTCAAGAAGAACCAGTTCATTGGCCTCAAAATTAAACAGCATTCCTTCCGAATCTCTAATAGCGATGATATTCCCATTTACAGAAACAATCTCTCCTTTTAGAACATCATCTAAAACGGCTACTTTTTGACCTATTTGGAAACGCATATTTAACAATTAATTAATTTAAGACTTAATTTTATGATTTACTTTTGTACAAAAATAACAAGATGCCAAAGACTTCTACTACTTCTATCAAAAATTTCTTTGAAAATGCAGGGAATACAATTTCTATTTCTAATGAAAGAGGACAATTATTAAACACCATTGCGGAAAACATTGCAAAAGAATACCAGAAAGATGGAACTGTGAACTTAAATTTTATTTGCACACACAATTCGAGAAGAAGTCAGTTTGGACAAGTTTGGGCCTTTTTTGCTGCAGAATACTTCAATTTAAACATCCATGCGTTTTCTGGCGGTACAGAAGTGACTGCTTTTTTTAAAAATACAGTAAAAACCTTAGCATCGGAAGGGTTTCATTTTGAACTTATCGATTTTTCGCATCAAAACCCGAAATATTCAATTTCATTTGAAGGCACTGATAAAACGATTCTCGGATTTTCAAAGTTGTTTGATGATGCTCAGAATCTAAATCCATTTATTGCAATTACGACCTGTAATAATGCCGATGAGAATTGTCCTTTTATTCCTACTGCAACGCATCGTTTTCATTTGCCTTTTGTAGATCCTAAGTTTTCCGATGACACAGAAGCAGCGCACGAAACTTATGAAAAAACGAGCCAACAAATTGCGGGGGAGCTTTTTTACATATTCACGAAAGTAAGTGATCGTTTGGTTTAAACTTCAATGTCCTTATCGTAGGGAATGCTTTTTAGAATATGATTGATTACATTGACTCTTGCCTCTGTTTTTCGGTTTGCTCGAATAATTTTCCAAGGAGATATTGCCGTATTTGTTTTGGCAAACATGGCTTTTTTATAGATCGTATAATCATCCCAGAGTTCTTGAGCTCTTTCGTCTACAGGAGTCATTTTCCATTGTTTTAATGGATCACTTTTAATATCTTCAAAACGTTTTGCCTGTTCTTTTTTAGAAATTGACATGTAAATCTTAACCAAATGAATCCCAGACTCTAAAATCATTTGCTCAAAATTATTCACTTGATTCATAAAAACATCGTATTGTTTTTGTGTACAGAAACCGTTCACCGGTTCAACTACTGCTCTATTGTACCAACTTCTATCAAATAAAACAATTTCTCCTGCTTTTGGAAATTGTTCAACATATCTTTGAAAATACCACTGTGTTTGCTCGTCTACTGTTGGCTTTGGCAATGCTACAATTCGCATATGCCTTGGATTTATTCTTTCGGTAACTCTTCGGATTGCGCCCCCTTTACCCGCTGCATCTCTTCCTTGAAAAAGAATAATAATCCGTTCATTTTTTTCGATTGCCCAGGTCTGTAATCGAATCAATTCGGTTTGTAGTTTGACTAGCTTTTTCTCATAGTCTACATATCGTAAGGCCCTATCTGTATTTATTGGACCCTTAGATAACAATGCTAAAAGTCCTTTGTTTGAGTTTAATTTTTTTAAATCCGCTTCTGTTAGTATCTTTTTCATCATTAATCAATTTGGTCATTAGAACGAAAGTAACGCATTACAACATTTGGATCTGGTGCCAATGTAGTGGCTACAGTTCCTTTATCATCATAATTGAATTTTGAAAGCACATGTCGAATTGCTTCTAATCTTGCCGTCTTTTTATCATTTGTTTTGATAATTATCCAAGGACTATAAGAAGTGTGGGTTTTACTAAACATTTCATCTTTGTAATCTGTGTAAGAATCCCAAAGTTCTTGCCCTTTTTGATCTACGGGACTAAATTTCCATCGTTTTAAAGGGTTTGTTTTACGCGCCTCAAATCGTTTCAATTGCTCATCTTTTGAGATGGAAAGCCAAAACTTAATAATAATAAGTCCGTCCTCATACATCATGTGTTCATATTCTGGTACTTGCACCAAGAAATTTTTGTATTGTGCTTTGGTACAAAACCCCATGACTGGCTCTACAACAGCTCTGTTATACCAGCTTCTATCAAAATAAACAATCTCTCCTGGGTTGGGCAATTCTTTAATATATCGTTGAAAATACCATTGGCCTTTTTCTACCTCTGTAGGTTTGTTTAAAGCGACCAAACGAGAAGACCTTGGATTCATATGCTCCATAAAGCGACGAATACTTCCTCCTTTTCCAGCGGCATCTCTCCCCTCAAAAACAATGGCAACTCGTTTTTTATTTTTGGAGATCCATTGCTGAAGTTTTACCAATTCTATTTGTAACAATCTCAACTCTTCATTGTACAAAATTTTTTTTTGTACTTTTTGAAAAGGTATTTTTTTATGTTCTAATACGTTTACTAAATCTTTATTAGTTTCAAGATTTTCAAAATCAGTAAAAGAGAGTTTATTTTTTTGTGCAGACATATACGCGAATTAAAGGTCTAAAGTAATTCCTTTTTTTGATAAAATTGTTAAATAATACTCAATTTAAATAACAATCTTTATATTTGAGTGTGCTATGAAAATCGTTTTCACCTTTTTACTGCTCTTTTCTTTTTCGATTCTTTTTTCACAAAAAAAAATGAGCAAAGAATTTCGACTTAAGACAGACAACGATTTGTATGTTTCTCCAAGCAAAGACCGCTATTATACAAATGGCATGTTTCTCACATTCAGACATTTATCTAAAAAGACAAAGAACAAATTAGAGAAAACTATTTTTGAATGGGAAGTTGGCCATAAAATGTATTCTCCTTTTAAGGCAACGGTTTCAGACATCTCTATGCATGATCGACCTTTTGCTGGATATTTATATGGCAGTTTTGGCAAACAACGTGTTTATAAAAATAAGATTTTAACTCTAAATTTACAGTTAGGAGTTATTGGTCCTAGTGCACTTGGAGAAGAATTACAAGATTTAATACATCAATATTTTAATTTTAAAAAAGCGATTGGCTGGAAACATCAAATAAAAAATGCCCCTGGAATAAATTTAAAGGGTTCTTACCGTCAAGGCTTCATTAAAGTCTCCACGAGTCATTTTGATCTTACGTGGACGAATCACGCACAGATAGGAACAGTATTTACCAATTTATCTACTGGCTTTTTTACAAGAATCGGCATGCTTCCTTTACAAGAAATGATGAATTCAATTGCTTTTAATACAAGTCTTAACAATTCTAATACGGGGTACAAAAGTGAAAAAGAAGCATTTTTGTATGCAAAAACAACTGTTCATTATACTTTATATGATGCAACATTACAAGGTAGTTTTCTTAACAAAAGAAGTGAAATCACCAATAAAATAACTCCATTTCATCTTGGCTTAGAATTCGGAGTAAGCGTTGATTTTCATCAACTTAACCTGAGATATGCATACATATATACTGGAAGAAAATCAGAAGGATTGCGTTTTAATAATGGTAATTATTATGGAAGTATTCAGTTAAGTTACCTATTCAACTAGCTCAAAATTCTCATCCTTAAATCCAATCAAATACAATTTTTCTTGGGCTCTAGTGATCGCAGTATAGAGCCATCTATAATAAATTACAGAAGGACCTTCGGGCAAATAAGGTTGTTCTATAAAAACAGTCTTCCATTGTCCACCTTGCGATTTGTGGCAAGTAATCGCATAAGAAAATTTAATTTGTAGTGCATTGAAGTACTTATTACTTTTTATGGCTAAAAATTGTTTGTATTTCGATTTTTCATCGGCATAGTCTTCTTTCACGGCTTCATATAAGGTATTGGATTCTTCATACGATAAGGATGGCGTTTCACTTGACAGCGTATCTAGCATCACTACGGTATCAAAAGGTTTCATGTTTGGGTAATCAATCATCCTTATTTCTACTTCAGCAAATTTAAAACCATACAATTCTTTAATTGTTTTGATTCTTACAATCTCACAAATATCTCCGTTGGCAATAAACCCAGCATCTGAAGATTCGTCCAACCAATAATAATTATTTTTAACAATCATCACATAATCGCCCGTTGAAATCTCATTTTCTTGACCTCTAATTTGATATCGTATTTGTTCATTATACTGATTGGCTCTTTTATTGGAACGTACAATAAATGCAGTGTCTTCCACACCATAGTCATATGCAGTTACTAAAGCATCTTCGATATCATAACCATCTGTTAAACGAACAATATCTGGGAATTTTAAATCAAATTTAAAGTCAATGGTATCTTGCTGAATGTGCAATCTTAAAGAAGTGGCGTTTGCCAAAACTCCAGAATTTTCGTGTTGCCGTGTGACTTCATCCAACTCAATTTCAATTACATTTTTTTGATAATCCAATTCTAAAGTGTCTGCAACTAGGGCTGGACTAATATCTAGTTTTACAGGAGGGAGCTGCGCGGTGTCCCCAACAAAAATTAGTTTGCAGTTTTTACCCGAATATACATAGGAGATTAAATCATCCAACAATGAGGTAGCATCAAAAAGTTGACCATTTTGAGCTTTGTCTGGAATCATCGATGCTTCATCAACAATAAAAATAGTATTTGTATGCTTGTTGGGTTGCAATACAAAACGGACACCTCCGTTGCTTTGTTTTTTTGGAAAATAGATTTTTTTGTGAATCGTAAAAGCCGGTTTTTTAGAATATACGGCAATTACTTTGGCAGCCCTACCTGTTGGCGCCAATAAAACTGCTTTTTTTTCAGCTTTCCAGAGACTATTAACGAGCGTACTTATGGTTGTAGTCTTACCAGTTCCTGCATATCCTTTCAAGATGAAAACAGTACTTTTGTCTTCATCAAAAATAAAATCTGACAACAAACGAAATAAGGCACGTTGTTTGATTGTTAAAATAAAAGGAAATTTATTTACGATTTCTTTATAAAAATTGGCAGGTAATTTTATCATAAATCTTTTAAAAAACCAAAGATACATTGAATTGCGAATAAAAATTTTTATCAATGAAAAAAAATTGTAGCTTTGCCATAATACTATAAAAAAAATAAATTATCAGATGGGATTAATATTACAGATTTTAGCAGCGGTTTTAGCTGCTGTTGGGCTAGCTATTGTAGTGGTTAAGTTTTTACCTTTAAAATTCAGATGGATAGCTTCCTTGCTATTATTACTATATACTGTTTTATTAGTATCAAAAATCTATGATGGTATAATGGAACCAATCAACTTTAACAAAGAAAAGGTAGTTCGTTATGCAAAAGTGGTTGAGAAATTAAAAATCATCAGAAATGCTGAAATTAGATTTCATGAAGTAAATGGTGTTTATACTAAAGACCAAGATGCCTTAATTCAATTTATCGATTCTGCGCAACTTGCTTTAACAGAAATAAGAGATACCGTTGTAAGAGTTAATAAAGGGAGTAACAATACCTGGGGTAGAATCATGGTTGACGTAGAGATGAGAATCAAAGATACGATCGGTTACGAACCTGTTTCAAAATACTTTAAAGATGTGGATTACAAATCCATGTTTATCGTTCCTGGTGTAGAAGGTAAAACATTTGAATTACAAACGGGAGTTATCGAAAAATTCCAAGGTTTAATTGTACCAACTTTCGAAGCAAGAACTGAAAAGAAAGCGATTTTAAAAGGCTTAAATCCTTCTTTAGTGAAATTAGAACTAGAAGCAAATGCAACCGATGAAATAAAGGGAAGTTACGTTTCTGTAGGTTCATTAAACAAGGTAACTACTGGTGGAAACTGGCCTCCATTATACGATAAAAAAAGTGCAAAAAAAGACAATTAAGACAACATTAGAGAAATCTAATCACCATAAATTATCCATCCAATTTACATTGGATGGATTTTCTTTTTGCATTACTAATTTAGACTCACAAGAAACAATTCATTTTTGTGCCTATACATTCCCAAAAACATTAGAAACTCCCGAAAAATTAGTAGCTCATTTTGAAACTATTTTTCAAGAAGACAATCACCTTCAAGAAGATTTTAAAGAAATTTTAGTCATTCACCAGAATAGTTTAGCAACACTAGTGCCCAACAAACTTTTTCGTGAAGAACATCTTAAAGACTACTTAGATTTTAATATCAAGACTTTAAAAACTGACTTCTTTGCTTTTGACAATATCGATCAACTTGCTGCGAAAAACGTATATGTACCCTTTGTGAATGTAAACAATTATTTGTTCCAAAATTTTGGAGAATTCGAGTACCAACATTCAACAACTGCTTTTATCAAAAAATTACTTCAAACAACCTCCGCTCCAGGAAAGACCATGTTTGTTGATGTTTGGAAAGACCAGATTTCGGTTGTTGTTTTAGAAGACAAAAAAGTATTATTTTCGAATTCCTTTTCCTTTACATCAAAAGAAGATTTTATCTATTATCTTCTTTTTACAGCAGAACAACTAGAATTAAACACCAATGAATTTCCATTGTTCTTTACAGGAGATATTCTAGAAGAAACTGAAATTTATAAAATTACCTATCAATACATTCGAAATGTAGATTTCTTACGCAGTAAGAACCCAATTTTCATGAATTCCAGTTTTTCGAACCACACACACTTTATACTTTTAGGATAAACTATATGCGCATTATATCAGGGAAACACAAAGGAAGACGCTTAAAAGCTCCTAAAAAATTACCAGTACGTCCAACCACGGATATGGCAAAAGAATCCTTGTTTAACATTTTAAACAACACCTATTATTTTGATGCCATTCGTGTAATTGATTTATTTGCAGGTACAGGGAATATTAGTTTTGAATTTGCCTCTAGAGGTACAAAAGAAGTTTATGCTGTTGATACTTTTTTTGGCTGTATTAAATACATTAATGAAACAGCAAAAGAGTTGGATTTAGACATTAACGCATACAAAAATGACGTCTATACATTTCTAGAAAAAACAGCCCTTAAAGCCGATGTCATCTTTGCAGATCCTCCTTATGATTTTGAAGAAGAACAATTTTTAAAAATTGCTGATTTGGTTTTTGAAAAAGAAATCTTACAGGAAGAAGGTGTCTTAATTATAGAACATTCTAAGCATACTGATTTGACAAAACACGAAAAGCACTCCTATGACAAACGCTATGGCGGGAATGTCTTTAGCTTTTTTGAATACTAAAAATAACAGGAATTAAAAAAAACAGCAAAAGCTGTTTTTTTTATGCGTATAAATGTCGAATTTTATTGATTAGAACAAAGAAGTAATGATCTCTGAGAGGGTAATTCCTTCTGCCTCTGCTTTGTAATTTTTTACAATACGATGCGATAAGATTGGAATAGTTACAGCTTTTACATCTTCAATATCAGGAGAATACTTCCCATTAACTGCTGCATGTGCTTTAGCTGCTAAAATTAAATTCTGAGAAGCTCTTGGACCTGCTCCCCAATCTAAATATTTTTTTACTAATGGTGATGCCTCAGTAGCATTTGGTCTCGTTTTACCCACTAATCTTACCGCATATTCTATCACATTGTCTGCGACTGGTATTTTTCTAATTAATTGCTGCACAGCAATAATTTCCTGGGCAGAAAACAAAGAGTTTACCTGCTGAATAATGGAAGATGTAGTGTTTTTTACAACCGCAACTTCTTCTTCGAAGGTTGGGTATTCTAAATTGATCGAAAACATAAATCGATCTAATTGTGCTTCTGGCAAAGGATACGTTCCTTCTTGCTCTATTGGGTTCTGAGTTGCAAGTACAAAGAATGGTAAATCTAATTGGTATTGATTTCCTGCAATAGTAACTGAACGTTCTTGCATGGCTTCTAGTAAAGCTGCTTGTGTTTTGGGTGGGGTTCTATTAATTTCATCTGCAAGGATGATATTAGAAAAGATAGGGCCTTTTAAAAATTTAAACTGACGATTTTCGTCTAAAATCTCACTTCCTAAAATATCTGAGGGCATTAAATCTGGAGTAAATTGAATTCTTTTAAAATTCAATCCTAAAGCATCTGAAACAGTATTTACTAAAAGTGTTTTTGCCAAACCTGGCACACCAATTAATAGCGAATGACCACCACAAAAAACAGATAGTAAAGTAAAATTTACAGCTTCTTGCTGCCCAATAATTACTTTTCCAATTTCTTGTTTTAATTGATGGTATTTTTTTACTAAGTTATTTACCGCTGCAACGTCTGACATTATTTACTAATTTCCTTTTTCCAATTTCTCTCAAAAGTACATTTACCGTGCTTATTGTTCAATTTAATATAGGTCTCAAAAATCTTCTCTTTAGACCATTTGGCAATCGTTTCTTCTTTCTTTTTTCGAAGCGCTAAGTTTTGAATTTTCTCATAATCCTTTACCAAGTTTGCAGTATGTGTATCGGTTCTTTCTCTCATATAAAAAAACTTGTACATTTTCTCTCCTGCTCTTGTTTCATCATAAAACGGGGGGGTCATACTTCCTTGTTTTAAATCGCTTACTCTGGCATATAAAGCAGGATCCATTCTTGTTAAATCAAACTTAGACTCTCCTGTTTGACCATTAATAAGCAAGCCTGCATTATTTTTTGTATCTTTATCTTGTGAGTATTTTTTTACCGCTTCTTCAAAAGTAATTGTTCCTTCTTCGATTTCTTTAATGATATCTTCAACTTTTTTTTCTGTTTCTTTTAACTTCTCTTCAGGAATTTCTGGTTGTATTAAAATATGAGAAACTGATCTGGTATTTCCTTTTATTTTGTGTAATTGAATAATGTGGTATCCATATAAAGATTTAAACGGCTCAGAAATCTGACCTTCTGTATCTAAGGTAAATGTTACTTCTTTAAATTCTTTTATAAATTGCGTTTCCTTGGTAATTTCATATTTACCCCCGGTGTTGGTTACGTTTGGGTCATCCGAATTTATAATTGCTTTCATTTTAAAGCTAGATCCGTCTAAGATATCTTGTCTTATTTCATTGAGTTTCGCAACAATTCTTTCGTTCTCTTCTTCAGTTGGTTCTGCATTTATAACAATTTGAGCCAACTCAATTTCTGCTGGAAATTCTGGCAATTCGTTTTTATCTTTTAATCCTTTATGATATAAACGAACTTCTTCCGGAGTAACATCTACTTTTTCTGTGATTTTTTGTTGCTCTTTCTTAATGAGTGCATTTTCTTTTTCGATTTTAAACAACTCTTTCTTTAAATCCTCTTCATCATTAAAACCATAGGCAGCAACCATTTTATCTACAGAACCATATTGTTGCTTAAAATAAGCAATATTGTTTTCAACACTTGCATTGACTTGTTCATCTGAAACAATAACACTATCTACGATGGCATGGTGAGAAAGTAACTTTTGCAACATTAATTGTTCTAACATTTCACAATCTGAAATTTCGATCCTTCCTTCACTATTCGCTAAAACTTCTTGCTTAAATTTATCGATATCAGAATCCAACACGATATTTTTACCAATAACAACAGCAACACCATCAATTTTTATTTTTTGGGCAATTGTTGCTTGAATTGAAATTGCAAAGCAAATAAATAATGTGATTGATTTAATATATTTTGAAATTCTCGTTTTGTAGGGCATCTTTAACTATTATTTGTTCTATTTCTCTAATTAGTTCAATTTTACGTTGGTGTAAAATTAATTGCTTTATGGTCGATTTTATATAACTCTTAGGTGCAAGATCGTTTCTTTTTAAAACATCTTTAACAGCGACCAAATATAAACTTAATGAATCTTGTTTCTGAATGAATTTTGTTTTTTTTAACAATTTTTCCTTCAAAAAAGGGATTTTTAACATAATGTTATCTAATGGCGTCCATACACTATCGTTTAACTGAAAAGAATTAAAGTTTAAATGGTATTTCTCAAGAGCCTCTGAAGCTTCTAAGTCATCTGATTTAAACAATGCAAAGAGCTCTTTTTTATTTATCAAATTGTTATTGAAGTTTAAAAATTTAATTTTCAAGAGTTCTTCATTCAATTTGAAATTCTTTTTATTTAAAGAATAATAGGTATCTATTTCAGCTTCAGAAATAATTGTATCAAGTTGTTGTTTTATCAATTGCTCTTTATAATTGTTAATTAACAAACTGTGTTTATAATTTTCTACCAGCTCGTTAATTGCTGTATTTTCTCGAGAGGAATTATTTTCTAAAGATTTTTTAAGCATCAGTTGTTTTACTGCCCAATTGTTTATAATACTTTTAACCAATACCAAACTATCTTCTTTAGAGATGTTCGTTGGAATTAAATTTTCTAACGCATCCTTATATAGTTCCTCATCAAAGATAGCTGCAATAGGCATTTCTTTCGGTGCAGTTTCTTTTTTCAACCCAAAATAGTTACAAGATGAAAAAAGAACTAGAAACAATAAAATAGGCAAAAATTTCATTATTTTTTTTGGTAGAATTTAATTAGTTTTTTTAATTGTTTTTTCTTGATTTTTATGTTGTTTTTCTTTCTTAAATCAGCAATCCAATTTTGCTCAAGAAAATTTTGATAATCGTTAATTACTTGTCCTTTTATCTCCGTTAAATCATCAACAGCATAGTTTTTTTTATTTTCAACAAAAAATTGTTTTAACCCTAAAGTATCTTTTGAAGATTTATTCCATATTTTTTGTTGCATTAATTCAAACAAGAGCAAACCATCCTCATATTCTTTTAAAATTGTTGCATATTCTGGAGCCGTGTGTACCAAATTTTCTTTAAAATACTTTACAATTTCTTGATTTTTATACAATTCAAAAAGAACAGCAATCGATTGCTGTTTTTTATTTGCAATTGAAGAAACAAAATCAGCTTGGGTCAAATCTTTCTCATTAATACTGAGTAAGATGTTTTGTAAAGAATCTTTTGAAATCGTTCTAATGTCTTTTCTATTGAGTAGTAACTTTGCTGTTTTATGTTCAGTAATGCGATAGTTTTTCTTCAATTTATTTAGAACGGCGTCATCAGAAAGTTTCATTCGACCACTTCTCTTTAAACTTGCAGTAATCGTCGCTTTCATATCTTCAAAGGGCTTCAAAGGGTGTTTTTTTAATAAGCGGAGAATATGCCATCCAAAACGGGTTTTAAAGGGCTTTGAAAAATCACCAACTTCACCTAAAGAAAAAGCTGCATTTTCAAAAGAAGGCACCATTCTTCCTGTTCCAAATTTGGTTAATTTACCTCCTTTATCCTTTGAAGAATTGTCATTAGAATATATCTTTGCCAAAGAGTCAAAGGATTCACCTGCGCTTAACTTAGAATATACTTCGTCTATTTTAGTTTTACCCGTTGGGGTTAAATCTGAAACCAAAATATGGGCAACTTCAACCTCTCCTTTGGAAACTCTCATTGTATCAACTTTTAAAATATGATATCCAAATCTTGTTTTAAAAGGCATCGATACTTCTCCAACTGGTGTTTTGTATGCAGCATCTTCAAAAGGATACACCATTTTAAAAGCAGAAAAATAACCTAGATTCCCTTTATTTCCTTTTAAATTTCTCAGTGGATTATCTCTAGCCGAATCATCATCTGAAGTTGCGACTGCTACTTTTTCAAAATCTTCGCCTGCAAGAATTCTATTTCTAATTTTTAAAATTTTATTGTATGCCACTAAAGTATCTGTTGGGGTAGCATTCTTTTTAGTCCGAATTAAAATATGTTTTGTTTTAATTTCATTTTTAGTCCTAAAATAAGCCTCCTTTATTAATTTCTCTGTAAAGCTATTATCTTGTAAATAAGGGGCAGAAAGTTGATTTCGATAGGTTTCAATCTCCCTTATGTAGGAAGGTAAAGTATCTAATTTAAGCTGATACGCTTCCTTCACTTTTAACGTATAATTGATGTACAAGTCTAAATTATACGGAACGTTTTTCGATTCTTCATTATCAATTGCATCCAAATTTTTTTCATAAACTTTTTTAAAGTCTGCTACTGTTATTTTGGAATCATTAATAGTAACCAACGTTTTTGATTTCTTTTGAGAAAACATGACGACATGCACAATTAGCATGAGGAGTAGAATACTTTTTTTCATAGTTATTTTTTTTATAAAGAGATTATTCCTTTTATCTTTTCTGCTTTTTTATAATATGCTATAATTTCAGAAGGACTCTTTACTTGTAAAACGATCGATAAGCTTTCATATTTTCCTGTTTTTGACTTTTTAAGTTTTATTTCAGCATTCGAACCACTGAAGAGATCTCTAACCTCTTGTACTTGATTACCAGTGGTAGGGACAATAAACTTATACATATAGTCCGAAGGAAACTTACTTGTTTCTCCTAACTGTACTTTTAGCTTTGCATAAAATACTTCTCTTTCATTAACCATAAATTGAATTTTTTATTTTATAATTTATAAATAACAATACACAAAATTACACTAAATATTAGTTTTATAAAGGGAATGATTTATTTTTGTGAAATGCAGCAAAAAATAGTTTTAATTGGTGGACCAGGAACTGGCAAAACTTCGGTACTAAATGCCTTGATTCAAAAAGGTTTTTTTTGCATGCACGAAGTTTCAAGAGAAGTCACTTTAAAAGCGAAGGAAGATGGCATCGACCAACTGTTTTTAACCGCGCCATTACTTTTTAGTGAAAAGCTCTTGGAAGGTAGAGAAAGACAATATCATAAAGCATCCGAAACAGCGGAAGAAATTGTTTTTTTTGATCGCGGAATTCCTGATGTTTTTGCCTACATGGATTATTTTAAAACCCCTTACCCTTCATTTTTCATAGATAAAAGTAAAGCACATTTATATGACAAGGTTTTTATGTTTTCTCCATGGGAGGATATATATATTTCAGACAATGAGCGATATGAAACTTTTGAGCAAGCAATAGCCATCCATACTTTTCTTGAAAAAGCATATCAAAAAATAGGATATGAATTGATCCTAGTTCCTTTTGGAAGTATTGAAGACCGCACCAATTTTATTCTCAACTCATTAGAAATAAAACGATGATTTCTCCAAGAGAAATATTGAAAGAATATTGGGGCCATTCAGCATTTAGACCTTTACAAGAAGAAATTATAGGTGCTGTTTTAGCACAAAAAAACACGGTAGCTTTGTTACCGACAGGGGGAGGAAAATCCATTTGCTTTCAAGTACCAGCATTGCTCTTAAAAGGAGTGTGTATTGTCATATCTCCATTGACCGCTTTAATGGAAGAACAAGTAACACGTTTACAAGAAAAAGGAATTAAAGCCATGAGAATTCCTGCAAAAAGTTCTCAAGATGAAATGATTGCTCTTTTTGATAATTTAAAATTTGGGAATTTTAAGTTTTTATACATCTCACCAGAAAGACTCCAATCAAGATTCATTCAACAAAAGATTAAAGAACTAACTGTTTCTTTTGTTGCCATAGACGAAGCGCATTGTATTTCTGAATGGGGACACGATTTTAGATCCTCTTACAGAAAAATAAATATTCTAAGAGAACTGTTGCCAAATGTCAATTTCATTGCACTGACTGCCACCGCAAATCAAAAAGTAATTGAAGATATTTTTTCAAATTTAGAACTAGCAGATGGAGTTCTTTTTAAACAATCTTTTAAGCGTGAAAAATTAGCCTATCAAATCTTTACAATTGAAGATAAATTAAATCGTCTTTTACAAATTTTCAAAAAAACAAAGACACCTGCAATTGTTTATATCAATTCAAGAAAAAAGGTAGAGGAAATTTCGAATTTTTTAAATGCGAATAATCTCAGTAGTAGTTTTTATCATGCTGGACTATCAACTGAAATAAAGAAAAGTACTTTTGAGAATTGGATGACAGAAAAAACGCCCATTATTGTTGCTACCAATGCTTTCGGAATGGGTATCGACAAAGCAAATGTTGGTGTTGTTATTCACTTAAACATTCCTTCTAGTATCGAAAACTATGTACAAGAAGCAGGAAGGGCTGGGAGAAATGGTAAAAAATCGTTTTCGGTAGTCTTGCAAAATGATACCGATATTCGCCTTTTTAAAGAACAATTGGAACGTAATTTACCTACAATTAAAGAAATCAAAGAAATTTACAAAAAAATGTTCCAGCATTTTCAAATTGGAAATGGAGAATTACTAGAGACTCCTTTTGAATTTAATTTTTTGGAATTTTGTGAAAAATATGGATTTAGTTCTTCTAAAGTGACTACCTGTTTAAAGTTGTTGAGTAATCAAGGAATTGTAACGGTTCAAACCGATTTCAACAAGAAATCATTAGTGCACTTTACGACAACGAGTAAAAAAGTCATCAACTTCACCAAAAACAACGACAAACTACATCAGTTTATCTCAGTTGTGTTAAGAAATTATGGGGGTATTTTTGAACAAGAAACGAAGATTGATGAATATTACTTAGCAAAAAAAGCAGGGATCACCAATCAACAAGTAAGGAAGTACCTCACAAAACTAGAGGATGCAGAAGTATTGATATACAAACAAGCGGAATTAAGCACTGAAGTTTTGTTTTTACACCCAAGAGAAGATGAAAAGACCATAAATAGAAATGCTAAAGAAATACAACAATACTTAGATCAGAAAAGGAAGAAAGCCGCAGACTTGATTGATTTTATTAAGAATAATACTCTTTGTAGAAGCAAACAAATACTAACTTATTTCGATGAAAAGGAAACTAAAGTATGTGGTATTTGCGATGTTTGTTTGTCAAACAAAAAAGCACCTCCTTCCTTAAGAAATAATATCTTAGAATTACTTTCCAAAACAACAGCAATAAGTTCATTAGAAATATGCCATCTTATAGACACCAATGAGAAGCACATTTTAATACATTTGCAAACCCTTTTATCAGAGGGAAAGATTGCACTCAATCATCAAAATAAATTCTACCTAAATAATAAATAATGAGAGATATACGCATTGTTTTTATGGGAACACCCGATTTCGCTGTGACCATTCTAAAGAACCTTATCGCAGCCAATTATACAATTGCAGGTGTTATAACTGCGCCAGACAAACCTGCAGGTAGAGGAAGAAAAATACATCAATCTGCTGTAAAAGAGTATGCTTTATCACAAAAACTCCCCATTTTACAGCCAACAAATTTAAAAAACAAAGATTTTCAAAAAGAACTAAAGAGCTTAAACGCCAACTTACAAATTGTGGTTGCTTTTAGAATGTTACCCAAAGCAGTGTGGCAAATGCCTATTTATGGTACGTTTAATCTTCATGCTTCCTTATTACCTGAATACAGAGGAGCTGCTCCAATACATTGGGCAATTATAAATGGAGAAACTAAAACAGGGGTAACTACTTTTTTTATTGATGATAAAATTGATACCGGTGAAATCATTCTTCAAAAAGAAATTGAAATAGAAACAGATGAGATTGTAGGCACCTTGCATGATAAATTAATGCACTTAGGAGCAGAACTGGTAAATGAAACTGTTGCTCTGATTAAAAACGATCGTGTAACCACCTACAAGCAACCTGAATTAGAAGAGAAATCTGCTTCTAAACTAGATTCCAGTAATTGTAAAATAGATTGGACTGCCTCTTTAGAAGTCATTTACAATCAAATACGCGGACTGAATCCATTTCCAGCTGCATGGACAAACATTCAGAACAATGAAGAAAAAATATCTGCAAAGATATATATGATCGGAAAGGAAGTAGCACTTCACCAACATGAGGTTGGAAAAATAATTTACACCAAAAAAGAATTAAAAGTAGCCGTTGAAAATGGCTACATTATCATTGGAGAAATTAAACTTGCTGGAAAGAAGAAGATGGATGCAAAAAGTCTTTTAAATGGATATGTTTTCTCTGAAAACGCTAAAATGGTGTAAAGCCCCTACTGGCATGGATTTCGAGAAATACACTTCTTATTTACAGCTGTTATTAACAATTTGATTGTATTTATTAACAAAACATGCCTTTTTTAGAACGTAAATTTGCATGACACCTTAATCCGTCTATATTTGTTAAGCTATTAAGCAAAAATAAAATATTAATTTAAAAAATTTATCAATTATGAACAAGTCAGATTTAATCGACGCAATGGCTGCAGATGCAGGAATTTCTAAAGTAGCGGCTAAGGCAGCATTAGAATCTTTTACAGGTAATGTAACATCAGCTTTAAAAGGTGGTGATAAAGTTGCATTAGTTGGTTTTGGAACATTTTCTGTTTCTAACAGAGCTGCTAGAAATGGTAGAAACCCTCAAACAGGAAAAACAATTCAGATTGCTGCTAAAAATGTAGCAAAATTTAAAGCAGGTGCAGGTTTAAGCGAAGCTGTAAACTAAGACAACACTTTAAGTTATACAAAACTCTCTTATTTTTAAGAGAGTTTTTTTTTGGCTTAAAATATGTATATTAGTTTCTATAAAAAGAGAGATTATCAAACCAAATAAAGGAAACTTACTAATCGCAGAACCTTCTATATTAAATGACAACTCATTTAAAAGGACAATCGTTTTACTTACCGAATTTGCAGAAAGCAATGCGGTTGGCTTTATATTGAATAGACCGTTAGAATTTACAATTAAAGATTTACTTCCAGACATAAATTCTCAGTTTATAATTTATGAGGGCGGCCCTGTAGAACAAGATAATCTCTATTTTATACATCGAGTTCCAGATTTAATTCCTGACAGTATCGCTGTAGCTAATGGAATTTATTGGGGAGGAAACTTCAGCTCTCTAAAAATATTATTACAAAACAACATTTTAAACCCTACAGAAATTCGTTTTTTTCTGGGATACTCTGGCTGGAATGAGCATCAACTTCTTGATGAAATAGAAACGGATTCTTGGTTTGTAACAGAAAACGATTTTAAAAATATTTTTGCCGTTGATAATGAAACCCTCTGGAAAAACAAATTACTACAAAAAGGAGGTGAATATAAACTATGGGCTAATGCACCGAGTGACATCAACTTAAATTAATTATTTTTTTAAGACTTGTAAAATTCGCAACGAGTTTGATAATTTGTCTCCAACAACTCTTGAGAAAACTTTTTTTCTATAATTAGTAACAATTTGAATACCTGTAATGGCATTGGTAATAAAGACTTCATCCGCTTTTTGAATTTCAAAGGGAGAAATTGAGGTTTCTTCAACTTCAAAATCAGCATTTTTAGTAATAATTTCTATAATTTTACCTCGTGTGATTCCTTTAATACAACCTTCTGTTAAGGCAGGAGTTTTAATTGTATTTCCTTTTACGATGAATATATTTCCATTAGTAGCCTCTACGACTCCTTTTTTTTCATTAAGAAGAATGGCATTGTCTAAATCATTTTCTGAAGCAAAAACACTTGCCAGGGTATTCAGCATCCTGTTATTTGTTTTTACTGTTGAAAGCAAACCTGAATAATTATAAAAATCTTTAAATAAATCGACTGTATAAGTAGTTTTTTCTTGAATGTTTAGCGGAGAAACTTCTATTAAATAATCAATATTATTTGTAGTCGGCGTATACAAACCACCGTCTTGTCTATATACACTTAAACGAACTCTAAAGGAAGATGACGCTTCTTGCGATTTAATCGTTTTTAAAATTTCTGCTTCCAAAAACTCTAAGGTAAAAGACATCGGTATTTTCATACGTAACATTCTCATAGAAGACATTAATCTAAAATAGTGATCTTCCCAAAAAACAAGATTATTATTCAACACCTTAACCGTTTCAAAAATTCCATCACCATATTTAAAGGCTCTATTATTTATTGTAAAAGTGAAATTTTCTGGAGATTCTAAAGTCCCATTAAAGTTTATCATCATTCGTTTTCTTAAAGTGTAAAATTAATGTTTTTTGACATAATGAGGCATAAAAAAACTCGACGATTTGTCGAGTTTTACACTATTTTTAAATTGGGCTTTATGCACCAATTGTGTGTTTTAATTCATCTATTTGATTCTCCCATAGTTGTTTTGATTCTTCAACTTCATCTTCATCATCTGCAAAATCGGTAATGATTAAGGATACATCTTTTGTCAATGCATCTACTAGAATTTTAATTTCGAAGAAACTTTCATCAGCTTCACTCTCTAACCATTTAAAACGAATTCTATCATCTGATTTTTTAGTGATTAATTCTGCTTTCTCCTCTACACCTTCCCAAAAAAAACTATAAACTTTACCTCTAGAATTCACTTTATCAGCAAACCATTCTTGTAAATTAGAAGGTGAAGAAATATATTGATACAACATTCTTGGCGAGGCATGAATGGGGATCTCGATTTCGTACTTTATTTTTTTCATAGTATTTTATTGAGGTCACAAGATAGTTATTTATTCTATTTTAAAAAAATATAAAAACAGCTCTTGTTAGTCTGTAAAATTCAATTATATTTGCAGCCCAAAGAATAAATGGCGAGGTAGCTCAGTTGGTTAGAGCGCAGGATTCATAACCCTGAGGTCACGGGTTCAAATCCCGTTTTCGCTACAAAAAAACCCCAAACAAACGTTTGGGGTTTTTTATTAAAAACTGATTACCAGACGCTTAATTTAAACAGCATTCCTACACCTCTTACTACAACAACCAAAACCCACAAAAAAGAAGAAAATAAAATCGTGATTCCTCCTTTTTTATTGAATAAATTCTAATGTATTTGTAGTCTCAACAAAATTTTAATTATGCTTTTTAAAGGCCATAATTATTGTAATTCAAACCCAAAATTGATTTGAAACCGAATAAAAGCGTACTCTTTAAAATGAATCCAAAAAAATGATCTCTTATTTTAGGCTGTTTTTAGAGAAATATTATTTTTTGTGTTCAATAACGATTTCTTATTATTGTAATCATTAGGTAAAAAATTCTACTCACAACCATATTCAACATGAAAATTGATTTCACAATTATAAAATCCGAAAAAATTCTGGAGATACTTCCTTTATTATCTGTTTTAAATACCAAGACACCGATAGAAATATTAGAAAAGCGTGTTTTAGAAATGGCAGAATTACCCAATTATGAGTGTGCTACATTGTATGTAAATAATGAACTCGTTGGTATTACTGGTCTGTGGTACTCAACAAGACATTATATTGGAAAAACAGTCGAAGCAGATCATGTGTTTATTAAAACCGCCTTCAGGGGGCAAAAACTTGGTAAAAAATTCTTTGATTGGATACATACACACGTGCAACACAAAGGATGTGAGGCGATTGAATTAAACTCGTATACTAACAATACAAAATCACACAAGTTTTTTTATAATGAAGGGTATAAGGTTTATGGATTTCACTTTTTAAAAGTTGTAAGGAAAGACAATAATTTTTATTAATTTTCTTCAAAAAAAGGTTGTGTAAATTAAAAAGGGTGCTATATTTGTAATCTCTTTACCATGCGAAAGTAGCTCAGTTGGTAGAGCGTCAGCCTTCCAAGCTGAATGTCGCCAGTTCGAACCTGGTCTTTCGCTCATGAAGACTTCATTTAATTATGAAGTCTTTTTTTTTGTTCTAAATTCAAAGGAAAAACATAATTCTAAAGAGAAAAATTCTACTAAATAAATAAATGAAGATAGACCTAATCTTTCCTCTATATTTATTTCAACTTATCGCCAAAAAATAAGAGTAAAATAATTGGTATTGCTAATAAAAAGACACTTAAACTATTGGTAACGAATAATTCAGGGTTTAAAATTAAAGTCAATACAAAACCACCCATTGCACCGCCTAAATGCGCAGAGTGCCCAACGTTTCCAAGTTGTTTTTTCATTCCGTAAATTGAGTATATCAAGTAGCCAACTCCAAGGAGATAACCTGGAATATCTATGAATGGAAAAAAAATAAAGCTATATAGTTTCTTGGGAGCTAAAATAATTGCAGAAAACAAAACCCCAGAAACTGCTCCTGAAGCGCCTACCGCACTATAATAAGGTTCTTTTTTATGAAAACTTAAAGTATATAAACTCCCTGTTATTAGGCTCCCTATATAAATGATTACAAAAGAAAGAGTTCCTATTCCATTTGTTACAATCCCTCCAAACAAGTGTAATGCATACATATTAAAAACAAGATGCGTCCAATCTACATGTAAAAAACCAGATGTTAGCATCCTTATTTTTTCACCTGCCAAAATCCGATTGACTTGAAATTTATAGGCATTTATGAATGAATAATCTTTAAACCCCTTCATAGAGGTTAAGACATTTGCGATGATAATAAATAAAACGGCTTGATTCATATTCTTTAATCTAAAACAAACATACTAAAATGAACTTGAGAAAACGATATCATTATTAATTTAAATCCGATATTTGCAAAACAAAAACATATCGATGCAGTTTCTTCTATTTGTAATTTCATACCCGATAATTTGGATTTTATCTAGATTACCAATGCCTATATTGTACCTTTTATCTGATGCACTTTATTTTTTAATTTATACTGTTTTCGGATATCGAAAGCAGGTTGTTTTAGAAAATCTAAAATTAGTCTTTCCAGAAAAAACGGCAATTGAAAGAAAGAAAATCGCAAAACAATTTTTCACACATTTTACAGACTTATTTGTAGAAAGCATTAAAGCATTTTCGATTAGTAAGAAAGAAATTTCTAAAAGGTATGTTTACAAAAATCCTGAATTGGTAAACGAATACTATAAAAAGCAACGAAGTGTTGCTTTGGTGGGAGCACATCAAGCAAACTGGGAATGGTCTATTAGCCTCCCTTTAGTTTTAGACACTCCACTTTACGGAGCCTACACAAGACTTAGTAATAAGTACTTTGAAAAATGGGTACGCGAATCAAGAGAAAAATTTGGGTGCATTGGTTATAAAACCTCCGAAATGGTGAAAGGAATGCAACAACGATTTGCCAACAAAGAGATAGGCGCCTATCTTTTATTGAGTGATCAATCTCCACAAGTACACAAAACCTATTATTGGAGTGAGTTCTTCGACATAAAGGTACCAATTCATACGGGTGCAGAAATGCTGTCTAAAAAATTTGATTTAGTAGTTATCAACTACATTACAAAAAAAATAAAAAGAGGGTATTATGAAACAGAATTTCAATTAATTACGGATACTCCTAAAGAATTTGAAGATTACGAGATTACAGAAAAATACATCGCGCTAACTGAAAAAAACATTTTAGAGCAACCAGAATTTTATCTTTGGTCCCACAAACGTTTTAAACACAGAGATAAAGTGCCTGAAGAGTTTCTATAAGGATTATAAAGAAAACCAATTTGCAACCAACTCCTTTTCTATAGGTGCTTGAGTATTGTGAACATAATTGTTCTTTTGAGGGATATAGGAATAGTCTTTTGACCATTCTTCAATATTTCTCGTTAATTCTTTTAAAGAATTACAGATAAAAGTAACTTCTTCATTCGTAATCGTTGGATGCACAGACAGACGAACCCAACCAGGTCTTACTGAAGAACAACCCTCTAAAATTTGACTTTTAATTATATTGGAAGTTGATTGGTCTAAATTTAATAAGAAATGTCCATAAGTTCCTGCACAAGAACAACCGCCTCTGGTTTGTATTCCAAATCGATCATTCAACAACTTAACAACTAAATTAAAATGGTATTTCTCGAAATAGAAAGAAAAAATACTGAGTCGATTTTTATGATTTGGTGCTAAAATTTTTACATTAGGCAAACTTTCTAAAGTATCAAAGAGAACCTCATTAACTTCATCTTCTCTTTTTTTAATATTTGACGTTCCCATTTGTTCTTTCAACTGGATGGAAAGTGCAATTCGTATCGTTTGCAAAAAGGCTGGAGTACCTCCATCCTCTCGAGTTTCAACATCGTCAAAATAATCATGTTCTCCCCAAGGATTTGTAAAACTTACGGTTCCGCCTCCTGGGTTGTCTGGAACAGTGTTCTTATACAAACTTTTATTAAAAATTAAAACACCTGAACTACCTGGACCACCTAAAAACTTATGTGGCGAAAAAAAGATCGCATCTAAAGATTCATCTGCCTCTTTTGGGTGCATATTAATATCTACATAAGGTGCGCAACAAGCGAAATCCACAAAACACAATCCATTATATTTATGAATTAATTTGGCCACTTTATGATAAGGTGTTTTTATTCCAGTAACATTTGAGCAAGAGGTAATAGCCGCAATTTTAATTTTCCGATGCTGGTGTTTTAGGATCGTTTCTTCAAAACTTTTTAAACATACCAAACCTTCATTATCACAAGGAACGACTTCGACATCTGCAATAGTTTCCAACCAAGAAGTTTGATTAGAATGATGCTCCATATGAGAAACAAAAACAATCGGTTTTAAGTCTTCAGGAATCGTAGTATGTGCCTTTAAACTCTCCGAAACTTTTAACCCTAGAATTCGTTGAAATTTATTGACAACACCTGTCATTCCAGAACCCGAAGCTATTAAAACATCATTATCATCTGCATGTACGTGGTTTTTAATTATGTTTCTAGCTTCATGGTAAGCCAAAGTCATAGCAGCACCAGAAGTAGAAGTTTCGGTGTGGGTATTTGCCACAAATGGACCGAATTTATGCAGCATTTTTTCTTCAATTGGATGGTATAATCTTCCACTTGCAGTCCAATCTGTGTAAATCATTTTTTTCTCTCCGTAAGGGGAAAGAAAAGTTTGGTTGATACCAACAATGTTTTCACGAAATTGATCAAAATATTGCTCTAAATTCATCTTTAGAATTATTAAATAATTTCTTTTATTTCATTGATAAAACGAACTGCCAAATTATCAGCAGCTTGTTGTGAAGTGGCTTCAGTATAAATTCTGATGATCGGTTCGGTATTCGACTTTCTCAAGTGAATCCATTGTGTATCAAAATCGATTTTGACCCCATCTATGGTATTAACATCTTCACTCTTATACTTTTTTGCCATCGTTTCTAAAATCTTGTCTACGTCAATTTCTGGCGTTAACTGAATTTTATTTTTACTCATAAAATAACTTGGGTAGGAATCTCTGAGTGTTTTACAAGATATTTTTTTATGTGCCAAATGTGATAAGAACAAAGCAACACCTACCAAAGAATCACGTCCATAATGTGAAGCTGGATATATGATACCTCCATTTCCTTCACCACCAATTACAGTATTGGTTTCTTTCATTTTAATAACCACATTCACTTCACCTACAGCACTTGCAGTATATTCACCGCCATGTTTTTGAGTAACATCCCTTAATGCTCGCGAAGAAGACAAATTAGAGACCGTGTTTCCACCTCCCAATCTACCTAAAACGTAATCTGCACATGCAACAAGTGTATATTCTTCACCAAACATAGAACCATCTTCGGAAACCAAAGCCAATCGATCTACATCTGGATCTACTACGATTCCGAAATCTGCTTGTTCTTCAACGACTAAATTGGAAATATCTGTTAAATGCTCTTTTAAAGGTTCTGGATTGTGAGGAAATTGTCCATTGGGAGTACAATACAATTCAACACAGCTTACATTTAATTCTTTTAATAGGGCTGGAATAAAGATTCCTCCAGTCGAATTCACGCCATCAACTACTACTTTAAAGTTAGCTTTTTGAATCGCAGCAACATCTACCAATTCTAAATTTAAAACTTCTTGAATGTGTTTTTGTAAATAAGTATTGTCTTTGGTATAGGTTCCTAAATCGTCAACATCCGCAAAAGAAAAACTTTCACTCTCTGCCAAAGCTAGTATTTTTTCTCCTTCAGCCCCATTTAAAAACTCTCCTTGTTCATTTAATAACTTTAGCGCATTCCATTGTTTTGGATTGTGGGAAGCAGTAATAATAATTCCACCATCAGCATTTTCCATGGGTACAGCTACTTCAACAGTAGGGGTTGTAGACAATCCTAAATCTACCACGTCAATTCCCAATCCAACAAGAGTATTGACAACCAAACTAGAAATCATTTTTCCTGAAATACGCGCATCTCTTCCAATGACAATCTTTATTTGCTCTTTATTTGGATTTCTATTTATGATGAATGCACCATAAGCCGACGCAAACTTTACAGTATCAATTGGTGTTAAATTATCTCCTGTATTCCCACCTATAGTTCCTCTAATACCTGAGATTGACTTTATTAATGTCATTTGTTTTTGTTTTGTAAAAACAAAGATAAATGATTCTAATATACTTCCTTTATTTAAGTAAAAAAAAAAGACAAGATTACCTCTCAAAAAAATGGATTCGTAAAAGAGATATCCAACATTAAAAAAGATAGTTATGATTGTCCACAACAAAAACAAATTTAAAATTATCACAAGCTATAAAAAATGGTGTGATTATTAATGTTTTACATTTTAAAAATAAACGACTTCTCTTAATCAAAAGCATTTTAATACGTTATTTTAAAACTTTATCAATGATCAGTGCACCCAATAAGATGATGTTTTTATTAAAAGATTCTAACTTAATAGAATTCAAGTTGATATTGTATTTGTCAGCAGTGGAGAAGAACCCGGTCATATCTCCATTCCATTTTTTTTTGATACTTCCAATGTTTTTTCCGGTTGAGTCCTGTATTTGAAAAAAATCACTAGCAAAAGTTCCAATAATATTTGCTATAACTTGATTGTTTTTATTATAGATTGTAAAAGTGGGATTAAATAACTTAAATTTTCGTTTTACAAAACCAATTGTAATCGCTTTCTCATTCTTTATTACAATTGGCGATAGCATGAATGTCCAACCTTTAAAAATTGAAGATTGCAAATTGCCTTTGCTGTCCTTAATTTCGAATTGAAATGGGACTATATTTCTGTTTAAGAAATGTTTAAGTAATTTATGTCCTCTTGAAATTTTTTCGCTAATAAAGCCAACCTGACTTCCTTTTTCGTTAAATACTCTAAAGCAATTTCCAAATTTAAAATAATTGATATTTTCATCAATAAAATAAGTACTCGAATCAAAAAAAATGGAATTTATCATTTGTTTTTTTTAACATTAAAACTTTGTTACAAACCATTTTTGACAGAATGATTTTTTAGTTCAAATAGCAGTAACGAAACGAAGGTGCTAAAAAGAAAACAGTTATACAATCACTAAGTAATAAGTGGTCGTTATCAGTAATAAATGGTAATATATAGGAATAAGTGGGAATCTTAAAATAGAAGATTTTTTTAAATTATAAAATTTGTAAATAAATAGTTTATTTAAATGTAATATCTAAACAAGAAACTGAAATTTTTAATAATTAATGCATTCAAAGCTTTATAAAAATTAAAAAAACGCCAATCTAAATACATATTTCTAATAATTAAAAGAAAAAAAAAGCCGATACAATTTGTATCGGCTTTTAAAATTTATATGAAATGTAAAAAATTATTTACCTTCTTCCATTTTTTTCTTTAAAGCAGCAAGACCTCCAATATCACCTAACGTGGTTTTTTCAGCATCAGCAGATTTCTTTGCCGCTACTTTGATATTCTTTCTTTCTTGTACTTTGAAGATTGAAGTATGAGAAACAACAACTCTTCTGTATTCTTTAGAAAACTCTAAAACTACAAATTCAGCTGTTTGTCCTTTATCTAATTTAGAACCATCTTCTTTTTCTAAGAAACGACTTGGTGCAAAACCTTCTACTCCATCGGCAAAAGTTACTACTGCTCCTTTGTCATTCTTTTCTTTGATTGTTCCTTCATGCTTAGAATCGATTGCATACGTAGCTTCATGTGCATCCCAAGGATTGTCTTGAGTTTGCTTATGACCTAAGTTTAACTTTCTGTTCTCAACATCTAATTCTAATACTTGAACTTCTAATTTATCACCTACAGTTACAAAGTCTGATGGGTGTTTGATTTTCTTAGTCCAAGATAAATCAGAAATATAAACCAAACCATCGATACCTTCTTCTAATTCTACAAATACACCAAAGTTAGTATAGTTACGAACAGTTCCTGTATGCGTAGTTCCAACTGGGTATTTTGTAGTGATATCGGTCCAAGGATCTGGATGTAATTGTTTGATACCTAAAGACATTTTACGGTCTTCAATATCTAAAGTTAAAACTTGCGCTTCTACTTTATCTCCAACTTTTACGAAATCTTGTGCAGAACGTAAGTGTGTAGACCAAGACATTTCAGAAACGTGAATTAACCCTTCTACTCCTTGTTCAACTTCTACGAATGCTCCATAATCTGCTAAAACAACAACTTCACCATTTACTTTATCTCCAACTTTTAAGTCAGTGTTTAAAGCTTCCCATGGATGCGCTGATAATTGTTTTAAACCTAATTGGATTCTAGATTTGTTATCATCAAAGTCTAAAATTACAACGTTTAATTTTTGATCTAATTCAACAACTTCATTTGGATGATTGATTCTTGACCATGATAAATCAGTAATATGCACCAATCCATCTACACCACCTAAATCAACAAAGACACCATAAGAAGTAATATTTTTAACAACACCTTCTAATACTTGTCCTTTTTCTAATTGACCAATAATCTCTTTCTTTTGGATTTCGATATCAGCTTCAATTAATGCTTTATGAGATACAACAACGTTTTTAAATTCATGGTTGATTTTCACAACTTTGAATTCCATTGTTTTCTCTACGTACTGGTCGTAATCTCTAATTGGCTTCACATCAATCTGAGAACCTGGTAAGAATGCTTCGATTCCGAAAACATCAACGATCATACCACCTCTAGTTCTACATTTAACAAAACCGTTAACTACTTCACCAGTTTCATGAGCGTTGTTAACACGTTCCCATGCCTTAATAACTCTTGCTTTTTTGTGAGATAATACTAATTGACCAGAAGAATCTTCTCTCTTGTCTACCAATACTTCTACTTTATCTCCTTCAGCTAATGCTTGGTTGTAACGAAATTCGTTCAAAGAGATAACTCCTTCAGATTTAGAATTGATGTCAATGATTGCATCTCTGTCTGTAATTCTAATTACAGTTCCTTCGATTACATCACGTTCGTTTACGAAACCTACAGTTCCTTCCAACGCTTTTTCAAATTCTACTAATTTCGCTTCATCAACAGCTTCAATACCTTGTTCGTATTTGTGCCAGTTAAAGTCTGCTAAAAATTGTTCTGGATTTACAGTTTCTACCACTGTTTCTTGTACTTCCGTAGCAACTACTTGCTCTTCAGTGTTTTTTGTTTCTTCAGACATGTCCGAAAATAAATTTTGTATCTTATTGTTTTTCAGATTTTTAACGATAAAAACGCAAAGAGTTGTTTTTATAAAATGATTTGTTTCGTTCCTTCTTTAAATCTGTTACCGTAAAAAGGAGTGCAAATTTACAAAAATCATTTGATTTTTAAGGTTTTAGAATTAGTTTATTATTCTTTTTATTGTTGCTAATCAAAAAACTACCTTTGCGTTTTTTAAAACCTCTTTGGAGATTATAATGGCAATGGATAAAAAAACACAAGAATTAGTAAATCAAGGTATTATGCTTCCGCTTATGGAAGAGTTTTATACAATACAAGGAGAAGGTGCGCATACCGGAACTGCCGCCTACTTTATTAGAGTTGGTGGTTGTGATGTTGGTTGCCATTGGTGTGATGTAAAAGAAAGTTGGAATGCAGATTTGCATCCACCAACATTAGCAGATACCATAGTTGAAAACATAACGAAACACGCCAATACCGTTGTTATAACTGGGGGTGAACCATTAATGTGGTCTATGGATTACATTACAGAGTTACTTCAAAAGAACAAAATTAAAACGCATATTGAAACCTCTGGAGCCTATTCGTTTTCAGGAAAATGGGACTGGTTTTGTTTATCTCCAAAAAAAACAAAACTACCTTTGGAAGAAGTTTACAAAGAAGCTGATGAATTGAAAATGATTATTCATAACAAATCAGATTTTGAATTTGCTGAAGCTCAAGCCGAAAAGGTTGGTGAAAAATGTCAATTGTTTTTACAACCAGAATGGAGTCGAAAGGAAAAAATGACGGAACTAATTGTAGATTATGTAATGAAAAATCCGAAATGGAAAATATCACTGCAAACGCACAAATACCTGAACATTCCTTAATTGATCGATGATACGCTTTTTACAAGAGCATATATTTTATCAAACTGCTCATTTAATCCTAGATCAGAATTATCAATTTCAATAGCATCTTTCGCTTTAATCAATGGAGAATCTTTACGAGTAGAATCTAAATGATCTCTTTCAACTACGTTCTGTAAAATTTCTTCATAACTAACAGTATCTCCTTTGGCTATCAATTCTTTATAGCGTCTTTGTGCTCTGGTATCGGCAGAAGCTGTCATAAAAAGTTTAATTTCAGCATCTGGAAAAACAACAGTACCTATATCTCTACCATCCATTACAATACCCTTATATTTCCCCATTTCTTGCTGTTCAAGAACCAGTTTTTTTCGTACAGATGAGATTGCAGAAACTTTGCTCACTAACTGAGAGACTTCCAAAGTTCTAATTTCATTTTCAACATTAATACCATTCAAATACATCTCAGCAAAACCTAAATCTGCATTGAATTTAAAAGTTAAAGATATACTAGGCAAACAACGAACAAGCGCTTCCCAATCAAAATCATCAAAAGAAACTAAATTGTGATTCATAGCATAAAGTGTTACTGCTCTATACATAGCACCAGTATCCACATAAATATAACCTAACTTTTTTGCCAACGCTTTTGCGATTGTGCTTTTACCTGTTGATGAAAAACCATCAATTGCAATTGTTATTTTACCAACCATATTTATCTTTTGTCTAAATCAATTAATAAACTAAAAGTACTCGCATTCGCAGCAGCATGAAATTTAGAATATGCATAATTGAACTTAAATTTATTCATTTTAATACCGAAACCCAGTGAAACACCGCTAAATGTTCTCGCATTTTGTAATGCCAATTCACGGGCTCTTTTAAAATTGTATCCAGCACGAATATTGATCAAACTATCAGGAAATAACTCTGCACCAATTATGATATGTCGGAACATATTGCTTAGGAAACTTATATCCTCTTTAGTCACATTTCCTTCCAAATCAACAGTTTGATTCGATGGATTAGATACAGAAATATCCCATTGCTGCAAATTATCTAAAGTACCATACCATTTTAAAGGAACATATTTCAATCGATAAGAAACTCCTAAAGCAATTTTAAGAGGTAGTTTTTCTTGTACACCATTATAGGATTTTAATTGAGTTCCAATATTTCGAACAACAAAGGTCATCGATAAGGGTTTAAATCTGCTGTAATAAAGCATTGCAAAATCGAAAGCGGAACCAAAAGAAGTATAATTACTAATTGTGGCATTTATGAATTTTAAATTTGCACCGATGAAGATATTAGAACGTGGTATACAATAAGCATAACCAAGAGAAATTGCAATATCATTTGCACTAAAGTTTCCAGTTTCAACCCCAAATTCATCAGCACCAATGATAGCACCGTAATCTAAATATTTAATGCTGCCATGAAGAGTCCCAAATCTTCTCGATAAAGTTTTTGCATATGAGATAGAACCAATATTAATTCCGGCTAAATAACTAGAATAGTTTACAGATACAGTATTATCCATCGCAGTGTTTATGACTGATGGATTCCATATAGGTTGGTTTACATCATCCATAATATTAAGTGTTTCTCCACCTAAAGCAATTTGTCTTGCTGAAGAGGAAAGATTTAAAAACTGATATACAGATTCACCACCAACTTGAGCTAGCAAGTTTTGAATGCATAAAAGAAAGAAAACACTTAAAAATTGTTTCATAAATTATTCTACAAAGAAAAAATAATATCTTAAATAATAACGTGTAAGATCTACTTTATTTTAAATTTAGGTAAAAAAAAACCTCATATCGATAGATATGAGGTTTAAGACCTTGAATAAACTTCAAGAATAAAGAAAGGCGGCGACCTACTCTCCCACATAAATGCAGTACCATCGGCGCAATTGGGCTTAACTTC
>JABJPX010000053.1 GCA_018663625.1 Polaribacter sp.
AAAGCAGCTATAATTCGTAATTCTATCTGTGAATAATCTGCTGCTAATAATACGTAGTTTTGATCTCTTGGGATAAATGCTTTTCTTACTTGTTTTCCTCTTTCAGTTCTAATAGGAATATTCTGAAGGTTTGGGTTGGTAGAGCTAAGTCTCCCTGTAGCAGCAACTGCCTGTGCATACGCTGTATGAACTCTACCTGTATTTGGATTAATTTCATTTGGTAGTGCATCTACATAGGTGCTTTGTAACTTCTTAAATTGCCTGTATTCTAAAACATTGGCAATAATTGTATGATCTTTAGATAGGTTAGATAAAACATCTTCTGCCGTAGAGTATTGACCTGTTTTTGTTTTTTTCGGTTTATCTACCAATTTCATGTTCTCAAATAATACAACACCTAGTTGTTTAGGTGAGGCTATATTAAATTCTTCACCAGCTTCTTCAAATATGGTCTTTTCTAAACGATTAATGTCATCTGTTAAATGTATAGACAACTCTTTTAAGAATTCAGTATTTAAATTAATTCCCTCAATTTCCATAGCTGTTAATACAGAAACTAATGGTAATTCAATTTCATTAAATAGTTTTATAACATTTCCTTTTTTTAATTCTTCAATGAAATGTTTTTTTAATTGAAGTGTAATATCTGCATCTTCAACAGCATATTCCGTTTGATCTTTTATGGGGACATCTCGCATAGATAACTGATTTTTCCCTTTTTTACCAATTAATGTAGTGATTGAAACAGGTTGATAATTTAAATAGGTTTCAGCCAAAATATCCATTCCATGACGCATGTCTGGATTGATTAAATAATGGGCAATCATTGTGTCAAATAAGTTTCCCTTTACAGGCATTCCATAGTTAGATAAAACTTTGATGTCGTATTTTAAATTATGACCAATTTTTTCAATAGAATTATTTTCAAAAAAACATCGAAACTCTTCAAGAATAGCTTTTGTTTCAGCCTGGTTTGCTGGGAATGATACATAGTAGCCTTTTCCAATTTCCCATGAAAAGGAAATTCCAATCAGTTCAACTTCCAAGGCTTTCAACCCAGTTGTTTCTGTGTCAAAGCAAACAGAGGTTTGTTGTTGTAATTTTTTTAGTAGTAATTTTCTTGAGGTTGGTGTATTTACATGTTGGTAAAAATGACTAGTAGTTGCAATAGTTTTATAGCCTTGAATACTTTCCTCCACTGAAACATTTCCGGTTCCAGGTGTAGCAAACAAATCAAATTGGCCATTATGATCACCTTGAGGCTTAGAAGCAGATGCTTTAGCATCTGTAATAGGTTGATTTTCTGGATTGACAATGTCTTCAGAATTTGTTGCAATTGAAAATGTTTTGACAAAATTTTCAGTAAGTCGTCTAAATTCTAATTCTGTAAAAATTTCTTTAGTTGCTTCAATATCAGGCATGCTCATTTTGAAGCTTTCTTCGTGAAAATCAACAGGAACATCTAACATAATAGTAGCTAGTTCTTTGGAAAGAATTCCCAATTCTTTTGCAGCCTCTACTTTTTCTTTCATCTTACCCTTAAGGTCTGCAGTATTTTCCAACAAATTCTCCATAGTCCCATATTGAGCTAAGAATTTTTTGGCAGTTTTTTCACCTACACCTGGTAAGCCGGGAATATTATCTGCAGAATCTCCCATCATTCCTAAAAAGTCAATTACTTGTTCTGGGTTTTTTACCCCAAATTTTTCTTGTACTTCAGGAATCCCCCATGTCTCATAGCCGCCTCCAAATCGAGGTCTATACATAAAAATATTTTCAGAAACCAATTGTGCAAAATCTTTATCTGGTGTAACCATAAAAGTTTGGTATCCTTCTTTTTCTGCTTTCTTGGCTAAGGTTCCAATTATATCATCTGCTTCATATCCTGCCAAAACAACCGCAGGAATTTTCATAGCTTTTAAAATACTTTCTATAATAGGTACTGCAATTTTAATTGCCTCAGGAGTTTCTTGTCTGTTAGCTTTGTATTCAGAAAATGCTTCAGTTCTAGCAACACTTCCGCCTCTATCAAAACAAACAGCTAAAAGATCTGGTTTTTCTCTTTTTATTACATCGAGTA
>JABJPX010000054.1 GCA_018663625.1 Polaribacter sp.
ACTCTGAAATTGCGCTCCAAATTGACCTCAAAGAACACGCTCGTTCTTCAATGTGAGGAGACGAGAAGCCAGCATCAAAATAAAAAATTGGTACTTGACCGCTTTTGGAAGCTACTCTCCGAAGGGTTACAAATAACAAAACCGAGGAAGAAGAGCAAACCCACCAGGGCTTCCATTTTAAAACGACTCCAACAAAAAAAATCACAGGGGATGAAAAAAGAACACCGAAAAAAACCGGATCTCTGAACAGGAATTCAAATAAAAATCTATTCTTGTTTTTTTTATCCAACTTTCTGTTTTAATTTTGCCCCGTTCTCACAAAGGGGTGCCGCAAGGCTGAGATCATACCCAATGAACCTGGGCAGGTAATGCTGCCAAGGGAAACGCTAAGCGTTGTTATTATACAAACACGCATTTAGCATACTAATTATTATTAATTTAAAATTAAGAATAATTGCCTCTTTTTATTCATTTGTAAAAAAATGAAAAAAAACAATTTTTGTAAAAAAGCGAAGACTATCGTACCTTTTTTACTCCTACTGCTAACTGCAATTGTAGGAAATGCTCAAAAATTACAACTTTCAGGATTCGTTACTGACTCAAACCAAGAGCCGTTATCAGGGGCTACGGTTCTTGTCAAAGAACTCAACAAAGGAACGACTTCAAATTTTGATGGTGGTTTCAATTTAAATTTAACTTCAGGAAATTATACGATTTCTGTTTCTTACGTAGGGTATCTTTCTACTACAAAAACAGTTGAAGTCAAAGAAAATCAGCAAATTGTTTTTCAGCTGATTGCATCTGAAAATGCGCTGGAAGAAGTATTGGTATCTGCTTTGCGTGTAAAAGCGAATGCCCCAGTAACGCATTCAAACATCAGCAAAAAAGAATTGGCAAAACGCAATTTAGGTCAAGACATTCCTAGCTTATTAAACTACATGCCTTCTGTTGTAACGACATCTGATGCAGGAGCCGGAATAGGATATTCTTCTTTAAGAGTTCGTGGATCAGATGCCAAGAGGGTAAATGTTACCATCAATGGAATTCCATACAACGATGCGGAAAGTCAAGGTACTTTTTGGGTCAACTTAGGAGATTTCACCTCATCCGTTGAAAACATTCAATTACAAAGAGGAGTGGGAACTTCAACAAACGGTGCGGGAGCTTTTGGAGCGAGTTTGAATTTATTGACAGATGGTGTTTTACAAAAACAAAGTGCTGAAATTTCAAGTTCAATCGGTTCTTACAACAGCATGAAAAATACTGTAAAATTTAGTACTGGCTTGTTAAATGACCATATTGAATTTTCAGGAAGATTTTCAAAAATTAGATCCGACGGATATATAGACAGAGCCAAATCTGACTTAGAATCTTATTTTATTCAAGCGAACTATATTGATGACAATACGTTGATTAAGGCATTGATTTTTGGTGGTGAAGAAATCACCTATCAAGCTTGGTATGGAGTGGATGCCGCAACCCTAAAAAGTGACCGAACTTTTAACGCAGCTGGAGCTGTTAATAATAATGATGGTAGCTTGCGATTATTTTACGACAACCAAGTAGATAATTACAAACAAGACCATGCACAACTCCATTGGAATCAAACATACAGCAATACTTTTTCTTCAAACTTAGCGGTACATTATACCCGTGGAAGAGGTTATTTTGAAGAATACAACCAAGCTTATGGAGATGATTGGCTTCCTTTAGATGTAGAAAATCAAGTTGAAGGAAATGCAGACAGCATCGTTAGAAGATATGCCAACAGTCATTTTTACGGTGTTACTTATTCATTCAATTATAAAACAGCAGCCTTAGACTTTATCTTAGGAGGAGCAGCAAATCATCATGATGGAAGACATTTTGGAGAAACAATTTGGAATCGTTTTGCTGGAAATACAGAAATTAGGGATATTTATTACGACCGTCCTGGTGACAAAAAAGACATGAATATTTTTGCAAAAGCAACGTATAAGTTGAATGATAAATTAGATGTTTATGTTGACCTACAACAAAGACGTGTTGACTATAAAGCAGAAGTAAAGGGTTCTCCTAAAGTTGCTGAAACGTATAATTTCTTCAATCCAAAAGCGGGTATTAGCTATACCGCAAATGAAAAAAACAATGTGTATTTTTCGTATGCAAAAGCACACAAAGAACCAGGAAGAGGAGATTTTGAAAAAATTCCAAATACCAATGACTTTCCTAAACCAGAAGCATTAAATGACTTTGAATTAGGATGGAGGCATACTTCTGATGCGATGAAAATCAGCAGCAACATCTACTACATGAAATATATTGATCAATTGGTCTTGACTGGTGAAATTGATAAAGATGGCGCTTTTAAAAGAACAAATAGTGGTAAAAGTTACCGTTTAGGACTAGAAATTGAAGCTGATTTTAAAATCACTGACCACTTGAGTGTCAGACCAAATGTCACTTTAAGTAGAAATAAAAATATCGATTTCAAAAATGAAACTAATGATGTAATCACAAATGAAGGAGATACAACTATTTCTTTTTCCCCAGAAATTATAGCCGCAAATACAATTGCCCTAAGACCGTTTCAAAATTTTGAGATTGCGCTATTATCAAAATATGTAGGAGAGCAATTCTTAACGAATCTAGAAGAGTCTGATAAAAAATTAGAAAACTATTTTATCAATGATTTGAACTTTATCTATGCAATCCATCCCAAATCCATTGTGAATAGCATTCATTTTAACGCGCTGGTAAATAATCTATTTAATGTAGCATATATCTCTAATGGATATCACGATCCAGATTGGGGAACTTATTATTTTCCACAAGCAACAAGAAACTTTTTAGTAGGAATGACAATAAAATTCTAAACTTAAAAACTGATTGCTAAAATTTAAAACACCTCCAAAATGTTTCCCGTTTTGGAGGTGTTTTTATGTATAGAAAAGTATGGCTTAGGAAAATTTTAATGACATCCACAATCGGTATCACAATTTCCCTTATGCTTTCCTTTGAAAATAAATTTTCGAAGAAGATACAGGACTGCCAAACCCAGTGATATATATATAAGAATCTCTTGCAACATCAGAATATTATTTCAAGATCACAAAGGTAATCAAAGCGGAAACATAGGCCAAAAGTCCCATTCCTACCAATTGTAGCATGGGCCATTTCCAAGATTTTGTTTCCCTTTTCACAATCGCCAGGGTTCCCATACACTGCATCGCGAAAGCATAAAACACCAAAAGCGACATGCCGGCTGGGAAATTAAATCTTTTTTCTTTGGTGATCGGATTTATTTCTGCTGCCATACGTTGTTTGATGGTTCCTTCATCATCAGAGCCCACACTGTAAATGGTGGACAAAGTCCCGATAAAGACTTCTCTCGCAGCAAAAGAACTGATCAATGCAATCCCTATTTTCCAGTCGTAGCCCAAAGGAGCAATAGCCGGTTCTATCAATTTCCCCATCACCCCTATATAAGAATGCTCGAGTTTGTAGGAGGCGATTTCCTGGTCCAATGCTTCCTGTGAAATCCCCGAATCCGAAAACTGCTCGGTCACCTGTTGGGTCGCATTTTTAAAGTCTCCATTTCCGTTGGAAGCCAAAAACCACAAGACGATGGAAATGGCCAAAATAATTTTTCCAGCACCCAGCACAAAGGCTTTTGTCTTTTCAACCACCTCGAAGATAATATTCTTTACAGAAGGCAACTTATAATTGGGCATTTCTACGATAAAAAAAGTTTTGCTTTCGACTTTCAACACCTTGTTGAGCACATAGGCAGCAAGCAAGGCCGCAGCAAATCCGAGAATATACAAGGACATCAATACCAATCCTTGCAGACTAAACAGTCCTAAAATCCGGGTTTCGGGAATGATCAAAGCGATGATGATGGCATATACAGGCAGCCGCGCAGAACAGGTAGTGAAAGGCGTTACCAAAATGGTAATCAATCTGTCTTTCCATCCCGCGATGTTGCGTGTCGCCATGATCGCCGGAATGGCACAGGCCGTCCCTGAAATCAAGGGAATCACACTTTTGCCACTCATCCCGTAGCGCCGCATGATTTTGTCCATCAAAAAGACCACGCGACTCATGTAGCCCGTCTCCTCTAAAATGGCTACAAATAAAAACAAAATCGCGATTTGCGGTATAAAAATAACAATGCCTCCGATGCCAGGAATGATACCTTCCGAAATCAAATTGGTCAACACTCCTTCGGGAAGGCTGTGTTTGACTGTTTTACTTAAATTTGAGAAAAACCCGTCGATCCAATCCATCGGAAGTGAAGCCCAGTCAAAAACCGATTGAAATACCAA
>JABJPX010000055.1 GCA_018663625.1 Polaribacter sp.
TAAAAACGAAAGTGTTCGCTAAAGATCTGTAAAAGGAAAGCCTATTTTTTGCTATCTAAAGGATCTAGAATCTCAATATAACTCTCCTATAAAAGTATTTTTAACCGATAACTTAAAATATTGGTAGTAAAAAAGCCCTTCCATTTGGAAGGGCTTTTTTTTATAGACTTCAGGAGTTGATTTGTAAAACCCCTCCATTTGTGCAGTCGCTAATGAGGTATTTTGTCTTTCACAATTCCGTATAGGAAAGTACCAACAATAGATCCTGCGATGACCACAAGAATCGGTACATAGCCTGCGCCAACTAGTGTAAACATTGGTCCAGGGCAAGCCCCTGCCAAAGCCCATCCCAGGCCAAAAATAATGCCTCCGATGAGGTAGCGATAAAAACTTTTCGCCTTTGGAGTAAAGACGATTTTCTCGCCATAAAAAGATTTTATTTCAAAGCGTTTGATAGTTTGAATCACAAGGATTCCGAGTACCAATGCCGAGCCAATAATGCCATACATATGAAAAGATTCAAATTTGAACATTTCATAAATACGAAACCAAGAAGCGGCTTCCGATTTAAACATGGTGATTCCAAAAAGGATTCCGATCAATAAATAGATAAGTGTTCTCATTTTTTAAAAAAGTAAAGGAAAAATTAAATGAATCATGGTCAAGCCACCAATAAAAAAGCCAATCACAGCTATTAAAGATGGCAGTTGCAAATTGCTCAATCCAGAAATAGCGTGTCCAGAGGTACAGCCTCCAGCATATCTTGCACCGAAGCCTACCAAAAGCCCTCCAAGTGTTAAAAGCACCATGTTTTTAAAACTTAGTAATGCACTTGTTGCAAACATTTCTGTCGGTAAATAAGCTGTTCCAGCACTTTCAAAACCAAAAGATTTTAAGTCTGAAATGGTCTCAGGATTTAGCGCAACCGCTGAAGTATTACTTAAGAAATGGGCTCCAATATAGCCGCCAATGATAGCGCCAAGCACTACAATTAAATTCCATTTTTGTGATTTCCAGTCAAACTTAAAAAAATCTGATGTTTTTCCTGCACCACACAGTGTGCACAGCGTTCTTAAATTGGAGGACATTCCAAAGTTTTTTCCTACCATAATAAGTAGGAAGAGAATACAAGCAATCATGGGTCCAGCGATATACCATGGCCAAGGTTCGTAAATTAATTTCATCGTTTTTTTAGTAAGATTTTGTATTAAAATTAAGTATTTATAGGTAAAGAAACAAATGTTCCAGGTGATTTTTATGAAGGGTTAAGGTTGTTTTTTAAAGCTGCAAAAAAGGAAATCTTGAGAAGTTTCAAAAGGAGTTTGATGCACATGATGAAGCGCCGACTGTTTTTTAAACCAAGGCGCAAATAAAGAAGTCAATGTTGCTTCAGAATACTGTACAATTGGAATGCCGCTGCACTTTTTTGGTCCTGTCTTTGAAAAAGTACCAAGAAGCACGGTTCCATTTGCAACAAGTGTATTGTTACAACATTCCATGTATTTAGCAATATTGCTTTGCGAAGTAATAAAATGAAAGGCAGCGCGATCATGCCAAACATCAAAGCTGTTTTTAGGCATAAAGTCTAACACATCCGAAACAATCCATTGTACTTTATGCGCTTGGTTGCCTATTCTTTCTTTCGCTCTGGCAATGGCTTTTTCTGAAATATCCAATACGGTAATATTGCTGTATCCCTCTGCCAATAAAAAATCAACGAGCAAGCTATCGCCGCCGCCAATATCAATAATCGCCGCCGATTTTTCCAATCCAAGTGCTGCAATCAACTCAAGCGAAATTGTGGGTTTCGCTTGAAACCAACTCACTTCCGTTGTTTTTTTATTTTGATAAATCGTGTTCCAGTGGGTTTTGGTACTTTGTGTCATCGGTTGTTTTTATGAGTTGGGCATCACTTTTGAGCCACTCCATGCATGCATGCCACCACGTAGATTTACTGTTTTATCAAACCCCATGTCTTCCATCATTGAACACGCTTGGCTACTTCGATTGCCACTTCTGCAGTACATATAATAGGTATTGTTTTTATCCAATTTCGAGATCTCTTGCTTAAAAAATTCCGACTTAAAAAAGTCGAGCATGATTGCATTTTCTAGAATTCCAGTAGCACATTCTTCCGGCGTTCTTACATCAATAATAACGGCATTTTCTGCTGTTGCAATGGCAGCAATCCAACCTTCTTGAGATACATTTTTCATCGTTTTTTTGTTTTTTTATAAAGTAGATGGACATACAAAGTCAGAAACAGGTACTGCAGTTTCTTTGATTGCAGCAAAACCACCTCCAATATCAATAAAATTATGGATGCCTCTGTTTTTGAGCATAGATGCAGCAATCATCGAACGATATCCTCCTGCACAGTGCACATAAAAAGTTTCTTTTTCTGGGAATTCCGTCAAATGTTCGTTCAAAGATTGTAAAGGTGTATTGTGCGCATCTACTACATGTTCCGATAAAAATTCACCTTCCTTACGCACATCAAATACAGGTACTTCGTGGTTTGCTTTCACCTCTTTAAAAGTGGTTGCAGCAATCGTACTTACCGTATCATATTCTTTGGAGGCTTTTTTCCAAGCATCAAATCCTCCTTTTAAATACCCCAGAACATGGTCAAATCCTACCCGAGACAACCGCGTAATAGCTTCCGCTTCCATTCCTTCGGGAGTAATTAATAATAGAGGTTGTTTCACATCTGCAATCAATGCACCTACCCAAGGAGCAAAACCACCATCCAATCCAATAAAAATGGAGCGTGGAATATGTCCTTTTGCAAAAGTATCTTGATGACGTACATCCAATACTACGGCTTCGGTGTCATTGGCTGCAATTTCAAAAGCTTCTGGAGACAATGCTTGTGCACTTCGTGCTAAGACATCCGCAAAATCTTCATAACCCTCTTTATTCATTTGAACATTTAGAGGAAAATATTTTGGCGGAGGTGTCAATCCATCGGTTACTTCTTTTATGAATTCTTCTTTGGTCATATTGGCTCGCAACGCATAATTGGTTGCTTTTTGATTGCCTAAGGTATCTACCGTTTCTTTGCTTAAATTTTTACCACAAGAAGAACCTGCGCCATGCGCTGGATATACAATAACATCCGCTGCAAGCGGCATGATTTTATTTCGCAAACTATCAAAGAGATAGCCTGCCAAATCAGTTGCTGTAATACTGCCTGTTTTTTGTGCCAAATCTGGACGTCCAACATCCCCCAAAAACAAGGTGTCACCACTAAAAATAGCATGGTCTTTTCCGTTGGCATCTTTTAAAAGATATACCGAACTTTCCATGGTGTGGCCAGGCGTATGAAGCACTGTAATGGTAATATTACCGAGTTTAAACACCTGTCCGTCGGTTGCAATAATAGACTCAAAAGAGGTAACTGCATTGGGACCATATATAATGGGTGCCCCTGTTTTTTTAGACAAGGTTACATGACCACTTACAAAATCCGCATGAAAATGCGTTTCAAAAATATATTTTATGGTCGCCTTGTTTGCGGCTGCTTTTTCCAAATAAGGTGTTACAGATCTTAAAGGATCTATAATGGCAACTTCTCCTTCGCTTTCAATATAGTAAGCTCCCTGCGATATACAGCCGGTATATATTTGTTCTATTTTCATGATTCTGTTTTATTATTTTACAAAAATACTATTTATTCTATCGTGCAACGGTAACATCGGTTACACAGTGTTTTATTTTTTATGCGTTCAGTTAATTTTTTTTAAAACATTATGTAGGTCCATTTGCTTCCGAGTATGCTTTCGCTTCATGCTTCTGTGAAAAAATATTTTCTTCTCCAAGAAGCGCCACAATACCACTGGTAAGTAACAGATCGTTAATGGGAGCTGAAGCGCCAGAAAACAGTAATTTAATTTCCTTTTTCTGAAGGTCTTCAATAATTTGTTTTAGCAGATGCAGTCCGCTACTATCAATGTAACTCATGGCTTCCAGACTCAGCACTACCCATTGCAAAGTCGTGCCTTTTTGCTGTATATTTTGAGAGAGTGTTTTTTTAAAAACCGCCGTATTTCCAAAAAATAGGGGCGCATCCATTCGAAATACTAAAATAGCTTCTTGTTGCTCATTAAACGTTTTAAAGTGAGTGCTCTTTTTAAAAGAATTGCTGTTTTTAATGCGGTCAATCACGGCAATGTGTGGCACCGAAATTCGATACAGTAAGATCAATAAAGAGAGGAGTACCCCTGAAAGAATTCCTGCGGTTATTCCCACGGTGAGGGTAATTATAAAGGTAAGGAGTAAGAGTACAAACTCGTCTTTATGGGTTTTATATAAAGAGATGGGATAGGAAAAATCGATCAATCCAAAAACAGCAACCATAATAATGGCTGCTAAGACGGCATTTGGCAAATAATAAAATAGCGGTGTTAAAAACAACAAGGTCAATCCAACGACTGCCGCACTAATAAGTGGAGCGATGCCTGTTTTTGCACCCGCTTGTTCATTGATTGCTGTTCTGGAAAAGCCGCCTGTTGTTGGATACGATTGAAAGAAAGCACCTACAATGTTTGCGGTTCCCAAGGCCCTCAGTTCTTGATTGGGGTCTAATTCATATTCGGGATGTTTTTCTGCCACTGCTTTTGCTACGGAAATGGCTTCCATAAAAGCAATTAACGCCAAAGTAATTGCAATGGGTGCAAGTTCTGAGAGTCGCTCTAAAGGGATTTTTGGCACTTGAAAAGACGGAAGCCCACTCGGTACTTTCCCAACAATTTGAACCCCAGAAGCATACAGTTCAAAAAAGGAAACCACTACAACCCCAACAAATACTAGGACGAGTGCGGCAGGAAAACGTTTGTGATATTTTGTATTTAATTTTTTAATAATTTGGATTAAAACAATCGAAGTGACTCCAATACCCAATGTATACCCATTGATCAAATGGATATTTTTAAAAGCATTTGCTAATAAGAGATGTACTTGGTTGCTTCTCGTGATTTCGAAGCCCAAAAGGTGTTTCAATTGGCTAAGGCCAATAATAATTGCTGCTCCAGAAGTAAACCCGCTAATGACAGGTTTTGATAAAAACCGGACTAAAAACCCCATTCTTACAACCCCGAGTAGCAATTGAATGGCTCCCATAAACAAGGCTAAAAACACGGCCATGGCAATGTAGGAATCCATGCCAGACAAAGACATTGCACCCAGTCCTGCGGCAACTAGCAGCGAGTCCATGGCAACAGGTCCAACGGCCAATTGGCGAGAGGTACCCATAATGGCATATATAATTTGCGGCATTAAAGCGGCATACAAACCAAAAACAGGAGGTAAACCCGCAATCATTGCATAGGCCATTCCTTGTGGAATGAGCATGATTCCAACGGTTAAACCTGCCGTTAAATCGCCCGAAAAATAGTCTTTTTTATAAGAAGGTAGCCACTGTAAAATAGGCAGTATTTTTTTGAACATTCATTATTTTTTTGCAAAAATAAAAGGAAACAAAGAAGTTCGCAGTAACATTGGTTACATTCGGCCTAGATGTTTTTAATAACTATATGATTTCTATGAAGGGTGATTTTATTTAAATTCTCTAGTTTTTTTAAGAGCCTAGAAATGACCACTCGAGAGGTATGCAATTCATAGGCAATTTCTTGATGGGTACTATAGATGATAGCGCCTTCAGAAATTCTTGCTTTTTCTTTCAAGTAGTTTACAAGGCGTTCGTCCATTTTTAAGAAGGCAATACTATCGATGGTAGCAAACATTTCATTGAGTCGATTGTGGTAGCTTTCAAAAACAAATTTTCGCCAGCTTTTATACTTTCCTGCCCAGATTTCCATTTTTTCTACGGGGACCATAATTAAGGTAGCATCGGTTTCTGCAATGGCTCTGATTTCACTTTTTGTTTGCCCAAGACAACAGGTCAATGTCATGGCACAAGTATCTCCTTTTTCTAGGAAGTACAGCAGCAGTTCATCGCCATTGTTGTCTTCTCTAAAAATTTTAATAGCACCTGAAATGAGTAGGGGCATTGAGCGCACGTAGTCGCCAATTTCCATCATTTTCACCCCTTCTGCAACGTCTTTATAGGTGCCTACTTGGTTTATTTCTTGTAAAAGTTCGGCTTCAAAAAGATGGCCGAAGTTATTTTTGAGCTCCTGAATCATAATTTACAAAGAGATGTATCCATATTACTTTCGAATAAGCAAAGAGTAATGGGGCGAGTACCACAAGGGCAATCACCATAGAAATTAAGGTAGTAAGATAGTTTAAATTTGGTAAAAAAAGGGTTTTTAAAATCCACAATGCCACAAATAGTCCCACTGCCAAACCATAAGAAACGTAGTAAGATCCTTGAAAAAAGCCAGGTTCCAGGTCGTATTTCAATCCGCAATGCGAACACGATTCCTTCACGAGGCCTATTTTTGTTAATTCATACGGATGCCCTTCAAAGAAGGCGCCTTTTTGACACTTTGGGCATTTCATACCAATAATGCGCAGAAATTTAGAATTTCGTCCAATCATCACTATTTTAATTTGATGTAAAAATAACACAAGTGCTTCATTTTGGGAGTAACAAATGTTACAATTCCTTAAAAAAAAGGAATACAAGTTCGATCTTTAAGAATGCATTTCTTTCTCATTTTTAATAAATGGATTTTTTTAGAAACTAAAAACTAAGAATTCCTAGGTTTGTTATTACTGCGAGCGCAACTACTTTTTTTTGGAAATTTATTGATGTTCCATATAATTCGATTTTATTCTTTTTAGGAATAAAAAAAGAAATAATGAGAGCTTTTTTTAAAAGGTGTTTTTTGATTACAGTCTTTAAAACCAGTAATTTAAGTCTATTTTATATGTATAGTTTTTTAGTGCTACAAAAAACAATCCTAAGTACTTTTAAAAAGTTTTGTTACTCGGATAAAACATTGCATAAAAAACTATATATTTTTGCTATAAAAACAATATATTTGGAATCTTATTATATAATCTGTACTAAATGAAGCAATTTTATACAAAGCTTAGCTTTTTGTTCTCCCTTTTTATTGCGATGAATACTTTTTCTCAAGAAACACTTCCAATTTATTGGGATTATCTTTCTGACAACGTGTATTTACTTCACCCTGCTGCTGCAGGAATTGGAAATTCGTCTAAATTAAGGTTTACAGCAAGACAGCAATGGCAAGGTATACCCAATGCTCCCGCTTTACAGACATTAAGTTTTCATACAAAATTAGGAGAAGAAACCAATGCTGGATATGGTTTTGTGTTGTTCAACGACCAAAACGGATTTCATTCTCAACAGGGTTTGCAAGGAACCTATGCGTATCATTTGCCGCTGAGTGATGGCCGCTTGTTTGAACAACTTTCTTTTGGATTGTCTTTTACATTTGTTCAAAATCAGTCCGATCAAAGATCGTTTTTTGGAGATCCTGCGATTGCACAAGTTATCGAAAGTACTTCATATTACAACGCGGATTTTGGAATGTCTTATCATTTGGGAGGTTTTTCTTCTTATTTTACAATAAAAAACCTTTTACTTACAGCTAAGAATTATTTAAACATTAACGAGCCCCTCGATTTAAGGAACTATATCTTTACGGCAGGGTATTACTTTGGTCAAGAAAATGCAGTACAATTAGAACCTTCTGTGATGCTACAGTTTAGAGAAGGTACTGGCGAACGTTTTGCCGACGTAAATTTAAAAGCCTACAAGACTTTTGGCGATACCCAATTATGGGCTGCTTTGTCTTATAGAAAAAGCCTTGATGCTGGCGCGATTGAGAATGCACAATACATAACACCAATTGTGGGGTTGAACTATAAAAATTTCATGTTTTCCTACACCTATACACGACAAATGAATGACATTGTACTAACGAACAAGGGGTTCAATCAAATAAGTGTTGGGTTGAATTTATTTACAAAGGAGCCAAGAGGTGCTGCTTGTCCAAACATTAATTCTGTTTTTAACAGCTTTTAGAAGTCCGTTTCTAGAAGTATCAAAGATTTTTCTTTTTCACAGTCTGCTAGCAATTCGGTTAAGGTATTTTTGTCCCTATTAATCAAAAATTGATGCGAGCGCTTGTTTTTGGTTTGGATTGTTTTTAATAGGCCTGCTTCAGACAATACTTTCTTGGTTTGTTTAGCAACGGCCTGTCCAGAATCGATAATGTGTATTTTAGGACCAATAATTTTTCGAATTTGGGGAATTAAATAGGGGTAATGCGTGCAACCCAATACCAAACAATCTATATTTTCGGAAACCATCGGCATCAGGTAGTGCTGCAATAACTGTGTCATTTCTTCAGAATCTAATTTTCCGTTTTCTATGAGTGCAACCAGTCCAGTGCCAATTTGCTCTACAATTTTAATTTCTTTGTCTAGTTTTTGAGATGTCTTTTCAAAAAGCCCACTGTTTAAAGTTCCTTTGGTAGCCAATATACCAATGGTATTGGTTTTGGTTTGAAGTGCTGCGGGTTTTATTGCGGGCTCTATGCCGATAAAAGGTACTTCATAGTGTTTTCGTAAATAGGCAATGGCATTGGTTGTTGCTGTGTTGCAGGCAACCACAATAATTTTACAGTTTCTGTTGAGTAGGTACTCTGTATTTTTAATGGCCAATGCAATGATCTCTTCTTTGCTTTTCGTGCCGTAGGGAGCGTGTTTGCTGTCCGAGAGATACAAGGTGCTCTCTAGGGGTAATAAGTGGTTAATTTCCTTCCAGATAGAAGTGCCACCAACTCCAGAATCAAAGATTCCGATCGAAAAGTCTTTTTGTATCATTGTGGTAAAAATAAAAAAACCTACTCAAAAAGAGTAGGTTTTTTTTATTTAATAAAAAGAGGTCCTTAGTTTCTTGGTTGTGGATCTGCTAATAAACCTAACTTTGCTTTTACTGCTTCGTATAAGTCTTCTCCTTTTTTAACAATTAACATGTTTGAAGTAAAAACGTACAAAATACCTTTTGTAGCTGCTACTGCGTTAATTGCGTCAATTGCTTTTTTGTTAATTGGCTCTAAACCTTTGCTTTGTATTTGTTGCAATTCTTGTGGTGCCATTTGTTGTGCATTCTGAAGTCTTTGGTAGTCTCCTTGCAATTCTGCTTTTCTTTTTTGATTGGTTTCATCTGTTTGAGTTGTTGCTTCAGCATCGTACTTCTTTGCTTTGTTCTCAAACTTTTTCTTCATACCTTCAATATCGTCTTTCATTGTCTTTGCTTTCTTGTCTAAGTCTGCAAACAATGCTCTTGTTTCTGACATATTAGCAACAACTCTTTCAAAATCAACATGAGCTACTTTTTGTGCATTTGTGATACCACCAAATCCTAATGTAAACACAGCAATTAATAGTAACGTTTTAAAATTTTTCATCCTTGGTTTAATTTAATTAATTATTATTGTTTTTTTGTTCTTCTTTTTTCTTTTTTGCAGCTTCCTGCTTCTCTTTTAATTGCTTTCTTTTTGCTTCTTTTTTTGCTAATAATTCAGCTCTTCTATCTGCAATAAGTTGCTTTTTATTTTCTTTCTTCGCAAGTAATTCGTCTCTTTTCTTTTTCTTCGCTGCTAACAGTGCTTTTTGTTTGTCACTTACTTCTTTTGGAACTGTTTTCTTTTCTTGTTGTTTTGCCTTTCGATCTGTAACTTTTCGAGTCTTATCTATCGATGCTAAAACAATTTCGCTAATATCGTATTTTTTATTTGAATATAGCATAATCAATTCGCTAGATTTATCAAAAACGAAGTCATATTTTTTTGCTTTTACAATTTTTTGAACTTCATAGTAAACTTGATCTTGAATTGGCTTGACCAATTGCTTTCTAACGAGAAACATATCTCCATTTGGACCAAAATACAAAGATTCCAATCTTCGTAATTCTTCCTGTTTTAAAGCAATGTCTTCCTCTTTTTCTTCGATTAAATCGTTGGTAAGAATTGCTTTTTCGTTGGCTAAATCTGTTTTTAGAACTTCAATGTGCCTTGCTTCAGTGTCTAGGTTCTTTTTCCACTTTGCAATTTTGTCATTCAATGTGTTTTGAGCTTGGATGTATTCTGGAAGGTTTTCTAGAATATACTCCATGTCAATATAGGCAATTCGTTGACTTTTTTGGGCATAACTCCCAAATGCCATCAATGAAAGAACGATAAATAAAACTAATTTTCTCATTTATATTATGTGTTTATAAAAAACCGTGCCAAAAAAGGACATCTTACAAATGTACTATTTTCTTAGAACTGTCTTCCGATTATAAAATGCGTTTGCCAACCCGATTTTAATACTTGTCCAGGCAATGGATCAAATCCATGGGCAAAATCAATTCCTAAAAGACCAAATGCAGGCATAAATACTCTAATTCCTACTCCTGCAGATCTCTTTACTTCAAACGGTTTAAATTCATCAAAAGTATCATATGAGTTTCCTGCTTCTAAAAATCCAACCGCATATATGGATGCAGAAGGTGTATCTGTAATAGAATACCTTAGTTCTAATTGGTATTTGCTGTACATGGTTCCCCCTCCATTTTCTAATGGTGTTAAACGGCTATTTTCATACCCTCTTAATCCAATGGTTTCTCTACCATCTAATTGAAACGCTGCAACGCCATCTCCTCCTACAAAATATCTTTCAAATGGTGTATGACCAACAGCTTCATTGTAGTAGCCTAAATAGCCAATTTCTATGTTTTTCATAAGCACCAACTTATCGGTGAAACCGGTATACCATTTTCCCTTCATGCTTATTTTATAGTATTCCAACCATTTGTAGTTTTCTGCAATTTTATCATTCTTTTCTTCTGCGGTTAAGTCTTCAGAAACCGAATAATCTTTCCCGTTGATTAGTGAGTAGGGAAGGGTTGCTTTTACTCCGACAGAAAACTCAGATCCATAAGTAGGGAAAATTAAACTTGGTCCCGACGAGTTTCTTGTTAAACTCACATTGTAGGCCAAATTGTTTAAGGTTCCATTACTTAAAACATCACTACCAACTCTAAAGCCATAGTTGTTTAAATTGAAACTTTGGTAGCTAATGCTTTGTGATAATTGAAAGAAATCATCTGGCCATTGTAATCGTTGTCCTAAGCCTAAGGAAGCTCCAATGATTCCTAAACTTTGATCTCTGTCTACTTCAAAAGTTTGTGGATTAATCTGATATTGATTTGATGAATAAATAGAGAATGATAATGATTTTGGTTTTCTACCTCCTAACCAAGGTTCTGAGAATGAAAAACTATAAGTATTGTAGGTTCTACTAGATTGTAAACGAATCGATAGTGTTTGACCGTCTCCCATTGGTAAGGGTTTGTAGGCCGCTTTATTGAACATGTTACGGAAAGAGAAATTGTTAAAAGACAGTCCAAGGGTTCCAATGAAGGATCCTCCACCGTATCCTCCTTGTAGCTCTATTTGACTTCCTCCTTTTTCAACGACATTGAAATTAATGTCCGCCGTTTTGTTTTGATAATCTGGATTGACATCAGGTATTACATTTTGATCAAAAAATCCGAGTTGCCCAATTTCACGAATGGATCGAATAATGGCACTTCTGCTAAATAAATCGCCTGGTTTTACACGCAATTCTCTAAACAATACATGATCGTTTGTTTTGTCATTTCCTGAAACAGATACTTTTTTAATAGTTGCTTTTTCGTCTTCTCGAATTCTGATTTCTACGGTAATAGAATCGTTTTCTACTTTAGTTTCTACAGCATTTACTGAAGAAAACAAAAATCCATTGTCTTGATACAAGGTTGATAAATCTTGGGATGTCGGACTTCCGTCTCCACTCACACGTTCTTTTAAAACAACCCCATTGTAAACGTCTCCATTTTCGATGCGTAAGAATTGCTTTAAATACTCATTGGTGTATTCTTTGTTTCCAACAAATAAAATTTCAGAGAAACGGTATTGTCGTCCTTCTTCCAATTCAATTTCTAAGTTGATGGTGTTGTCGTCGTTCCAAGTAAGTTTGTCACTTAAAATACGTGCATCTCGATATCCTAAAGTACTATACATCGATAAAATGCTTTCTAAATCTTCTCGATAGTCTTCTTCAATATATTTGGATCCTTTCCAAAAACGCCCAAAGAATTTTCTTTTGGTGTTTTTCATTGCTTTTCGCAATTTGTAGCTAGATAGTGATGCGTTGCCAATGAAATCAATATTTTTAATTTTGATCTTATTGCCTTTGTCAATTAGAATTGACATGTTTACCGTATTGATATCTGTAGTATCGTTTTGAATAGCTAAATTCACTTTCGTTTTTAAATATCCTTTGTCGGTATATTTCTTTTCGAAGTAATTTTTGGTAGTAACAATGAGGTTGTCAGTTACCATTGCTCCAATTTTTAATTCGGCCTCATCAATCAGCGTTTTTGCTTTTGATTTTTTAACACCACTTATTTTTACGGTATTTAATTGTGGCAATTCTTGTACATCAAATTGAAGATATACAGACGTACTGTCTACTTTTTCAAGATATACATCTACGTTGCTAAATTGTTTACTCTCATATAATTTTTTGATGGCACTGGTCAATTTATCTCCCGGAAGTTTAATTTTCAATCCAGGTCTTAGTCCTGTAAAAACACGAACGGTTTCTTCGCTAAACTTTTTTAACCCTGTAACACTAATGCCTCCTAAAATATATTCTTTTCCTTCAACGAAAGTAATATTCTGAATAAGGGTATCTTTTTTAATTTGAGTAATACTGTCAGTTTTTGTTTGCGAATTTGCAATCAAAGTAAAAAAAAGTGCAGTAAATACTAATACAACAGAAATGCTATTCTGTAATTTGTTCGCTTGTTTTTCCAAATCTTCGTTCTCTATTCTGATATTCTATTATTGCATCATAAAAATGCGCTTCTCTAAAGTCTGGCCAAAGTATATCTGTGAAATATAATTCGGCATATGCCATTTGCCATAATAAGAAATTACTAAGGCGTTGTTCTCCACTCGTTCTTATCATTAAATCAACGTCGGGCAAATTAAATGTATATAAATGGTTATTTATAGTGTTTTCGTTTATTTCTTTTATTAAAAGTTCTTTATTAACAACTTTTTTAGATATGTTTTTGATTGTTTTAACAATTTCTTCTCGAGATCCATAACTTAATGCCAAAGTGAGTATGATTCTCGTATTGTCTTTTGTGTCAGAAATCACCCCTTTCAAAACTTTTTGTGCTTTGTCAGGCAGATTTTCAATTCCTCCAATGGCATTTATCCGAACGCCGTTTTTTTGAAAGTCTTTCAGTTCTTTATTCAAAGAATGAACTAAGAGACTCATTAATGCATCTACTTCCAATTTAGGCCGTTTCCAATTCTCGGTAGAAAAGGCATATAATGTGATTGCTTCAATACCAATTTCCGTAGCTGCTTTTACCGTTTCGCGAACTGCTGTAAGCGCATTTTTATGGCCAAAAACTCTACTCATTCCCTTACTTTTTGCCCAGCGCCCATTTCCATCCATAATAATGGCAACGTGTTTTGGAACATTATGTAAATTAATTTGTAGTTTTTTATCCATAAATTATAATCCTTTTGTGTAACAGGCTGGTCGACCAAATGTATATACGAGTGAAACCCCTGTGAAGGCATACCAATCATTTCCATTACCACCAAAATCCAATGCCGGAAATTCCCCGGTTGTATAATCTAAATCGTCCTCAAAAGTATACCTTACTTTCGCTTCTATTGCAAAGGCTAAAGCGCCTCCGAGTTTTGATTTATACCCTACGCCAAATGGAATTGCAAAGGAGGTTTTGTTGGCATAAGTAATGGCACCATTGGCGGCAACATTTTGTGCAGTTTTATATTGAAATGAAGCCAGTTCAATTAGAATATAAGGAGTTGCCGATTTTCCTGGAGAAGAAATATCGTACTCATAAAAATTATATTCTAAACCCACTGCAAATTCATTTATGGTGTTGTTAAATTGAAATCCTCTCTCTATTTTATAATCGGTGTTTGCATCTTTGTCATCATTAGCAATTGGAAGGTAACTAAAAGTACCTCTTAGGGCCATTCTTGGATTCCAGTTCCATTTATAAATGAATCCTCCTGCAAGTTGGTTGGGATAAATGTAATGGGTACGCCCAATATCTCCCACATAGTTTGACCCTCCTACAAAGAATCCGATTTCATTAATTTGACCCAATGAAATGGATGAAAAACTGATACAAATTAAGAATAATATACATTTTTTCATGTTCAAAAATAGCGTGCAAATATATGGATTTCAATTTGCTTTAAAAAGTTAATATCCAGTCTTTTTTGAATAACAACGAATTTGCTTATTTATTGTTGGATTTTATGGGAAAAGGGGATTCATTTCGAATATCTTCTCCCCAGAGTAATTTGCTTCGAAGTGTCTGTAAAAAAGATTGATTGTTTGGCAACATACTTTTTATAGTAAATGGCGCTTTGGCGATAAAAATTTTGGTCCCTATCGGAATAGTAGCAATCCGAGAATCTAATGATATTAAAAACTTTTTCTCTCGTGCGTCTACTTCCAATTCGATGTTGGTGTCATCTGGAATGACCATGGGCCGCGCATTTAAGTTGTGGGGTGCAATGGGCGTGATGACCAAACTTTTTGAAGCAGGTAAAATTACCGGACCATTGCAGCTTAGTGAATATCCCGTAGAACCAGTGGGTGTTGCTATAATTAAACCATCTGCCCAATAATTGGTGAGGTATTCTTTATTTAAATAGGTTTGTACACCAATCATTGAAGTGGTGTTTTTTCGAGAAATTGTAATTTCGTTTAAAGCGAAATTTAATTCTTTGAGGCTATTTATTTCTGGCTCGGTTCGAATGCTTAATAGTGTACGTTCTTGAATTGTGAAATCGCCATTCATAACACAGGCAACACTTTCTCTAATTGCGTCCTTCTTAATGGATGCCAAGAAGCCCATTCGACCTGCATTGATTCCTAAAATTGGAATGTTTAAATCTCTAACATAGGTGATTGCTCTCAAAATAGTACCATCGCCACCAATGGTAAATAACAAATCGAAAGAGGTATTTAAATCATTGAAATGCGCAAATGTTTGGTACTTTTTATCCAAAACATTATTCTGGTTTAAAAGCGTGTAAAATTGTTTTTCAAAAAAAACAACAACTTGCTGTTCTTCCAATACACTTAAAAGAATTTGAACTTCTTTTTCTGTCGTTAAAGAATAAGATTGCCCGTAAATTGCTATTTTTTTCATCAAATATTGAGGTATTTTTGAAGGTATTGAGATCTGTTTTTTAAATCGTCTAAATACGAATCATTTTCATGAGAAGATACAATGATATATTCGTATCTTCTAAAAGTTTGGATGATTTCAGTGATTTTTTGTGTGATTACTTTTAAGGTTACTTGCACACTGCCTGCTTTTTTCTCGGAGATGTAGCAGCCTAATAATTTTCCTCCGCTTGCTTCCACAATTTGTGAAATTCGAGACATTGAAAAATTATTTTCTACCGTTTCTATAACCAAAGTTTCACTTTCTTCATTCATAAAGGGACTGGATGCAAAAACATCTAAGACATCGCATAGATCATAATATCCAAGGTATTTTTTTGTAGGATCTAAAACCGGAATTACCGTAGCATCATTGTCTGCAAAAATTTGTAGCAATGCCAAAACAGTGGTCTCTTCATCTGCAAAGAAATAGGTTAAAAGATGATTGTATTCCGACAATAAAGCCGTCTTGTTTTCTATGGTTTGAATATCACTTTCAGAAAATGAACCTAAGAAAATACCGTTTTCTACCACATTAAAATGGGTAATCGGATAATCATTGAACAACTTTTGAGCCTTTTCTACTGTGCTTTTGGGTGTTAATGATTTAATTTCTTTTAAGATGTAATCTGTAATGTTCATGTACTACGAATATAGGATAAAATCATTTAATGAGTTATCTTTGCAACCTAATTTTAGACAATGACAAAGTTAAGTGTAAATATCAATAAAATTGCAACTTTACGCAATTCAAGAGGTGGAGACGTTCCTAACCTCTTACAAGTAGCTTCCGATATTCAGGATTTTGGTGCTCAGGGCATTACCATTCATCCCAGACCTGACGAACGTCATATCAAATATCAAGACGCGAGAGACTTGGTTTCTGTGGTTCATACAGAATACAATATTGAAGGAAATCCAATTCAATCTTTTATCGATTTAGTATTAGAAACAAAACCTACGCAAGTTACTTTGGTACCCGATGGAGTAGATGCCATTACCTCGAATGCAGGGTGGGATACTCTACAACACCAGTCTTTTTTGCAAGAGGTGATTGGTGAGTTTCAACAAAACGGAATTCGTACTTCGGTATTTATTGGTACCGATTTAAAACTGATTGAAGCGGCCGCAAAAACGGGTGCAGATCGTATAGAACTTTATACAGAAGATTTTGCAACTCATTATGCCAAGGGAAACAAAGCTGCTATAAAACCCTATACTGAAGCCGCTATTTTAGCACATTCTTTAGGATTAGGAATCAATGCAGGACACGATTTGAGTTTAGAGAATATTCAATTTTTTAAAGAAAATATTCCGCATTTAGCTGAAGTTTCTATTGGACATGCACTGATTGCTGAAAGTCTTTATTTAGGACTTGAAAATGTTGTAAACATGTACTTACATCGATTACAATAACATGGAAATTTTACATGCAACCATTAAAGGAACCGGAAAACCATTGTTAATTTTACACGGGTATTTTGGAATGAGTGACAATTGGAAAACACTTGGAAATCAGTTTTCAGAAAACTATGAAGTGCATTTAATTGATCAACGAAATCATGGACGTAGTTTTCATGATGCGGCTTTTAATTATGCATTGTTGGTAGAAGATCTATACCGTTACATTCTTCACCATCAATTAGAAAAAGTCCACCTGTTGGGACACTCAATGGGCGGAAAAACAGCCATGCTATTTGCCGTTACGCATCCTCAAATGGTTGATAAATTATTGATTGCAGATATTTCCCCAAGAAAATACGAGCCGCATCACAATGCTATTTTAGCGGGATTGAATTCGATTGATTTTTCAATACAAACCACGAGAGCTTTGGTGGATGCAAAATTGGCGGAACTCATTCCAGAAGTGGGTGTCCGACAATTTCTACTTAAAAATGTGTACTGGATTGAAAAAGGAAGATTGGCTTTTCGTTTTTACTTAAAATCATTGACGGAAAACAATGCCCATATTGGTGATGCCTTGCCAAATGGCACTTCTTTTGCAGGGGAAACCTTATTTCTGAAGGGAGCAAAATCGGGATATATTACAGCCCAAGAGCTGCCAATTATAGATAGGTATTTCTCAAAAGCAACTGTAGTTACTATTGCCAATGCTGGACATTGGTTGCATGCAGAAAATCCCAAAGATTTTTACAATGCGGTTGTTGGTTTTTTAGCACCCTAATCCACTTTGTCAAAAAAATAAAAAACCCCAAGCATACGCCTGGGTTTTTTTGAAATTGTTTTTGGAGCAGTTTAAAACGTTAGTGTTACTCCTACCAAAAAGTTTCGAGTGGCTTGTGGGTAATATCCAGCACCATCTACAGTTGTTATCTCTCCTGAGGTAGACCAATCATCTTCATAGGTATAATAGTAGCCTCTGTCTACATATTCTTTGTTGAAAACATTATTAATCAGTGCAGAGAACACGACCGATTTAAAAATAGTTTTTGATTTTAATGCATACACAATATTGATGTCTGAGGTAAAAAAACTTTCTAAAACATCATTGGTTGAAATGGCACTACTAAAATTACTCATAAATTGTTTGCCAACATATTTTGACAATAGGGAGATTTGTAAATTCTCTCCCGGAGCATAGGTAAAAACATTTCCAATTACCACATCTGGCGAAAAAGATAAATCGGTATCTCCCAAAGCTTCGGGGGTATCTTCTCCATCTCTGGTGATAAAGTAGTCTTGGTTCTTATTGCTGCTAAAAGCAGCATTGGGACGAATGGAAAACGCATCGCTGAGGCGAATGTCTGCATCTATTTCTAAACCCAATCGATAGCTGCTTCCAGAAGTCGTTCTAATCGCTGCCCCAACATCATCTATAGCCCCTGTTAAAACCAATTGATTTTTATAATCCATATAATAGATGTTGGTATTCAATTTGATATTTTCACTTTTTGAACGCCAACCCAATTCGAAATCATGTAAGGTTTCTGGAGTATCAATTCCACTTTCAAAATCGTTTCTGTTTGGTTCTCTATTGGCTACGGCAAAGGACGTATAGAGGTTGTTGCGCTCATTGATTTTATAGGTAAATCCAAATTTCGGATTGAAAAAATAAAAAGAAGCATCCACATCAATCGACAGAATGTCCGACGTGATTCCCTGGGTTTGGTAGTTTACAAATCGTCCTTGTAGGTCTAAGTATCCAGAGAATTTGTCTGAAACTTGAAAGGTAGCTTTTGTAAATACAGAAAAGTCAGTTTTGGTGGCATCAGAAAAGTAGTAGCGATCTCGAATATTAGTGTTTTGCGCTAAATCTGCTCCCCAAATAACTTCGCCAAAATGATCTCCGCTGTAGTTTGAATAGGAAACTCCGGTAATAAAATTTAGCTTGTCTGTTTTGTAGTTGGCGTTGAAATTAAAGACATAAAAATCATTTTCTAACCAACGTCTAACAATCACATCGCTGCCATCGACAATTAAATTATTAAAGTTTGCTGCATTTTCTTCCGCCTTATATTGCTCGAAAAAACCAGATCCTTTTGTATAGTTCAACCCAAGTGTTGTAGACCATTGGGCATTTAGTTTTTCATTCCAATGCAATTGATAGTGGTTTTGTTTGTAATCGTCCACCTCATTGTCATAGGTATATGGGTTTTGTCTACGGTCTTCTATTAATTCCTCTGCCGTTAAACCATACCATGCTTGGTATGTTTTTTCTTTACCACCAAAAGAAACTGCTTTTATCAGCGTGTTTTCATCGGTGTAACTGGCTTGTAAATAATAGGATTTTAAATCTGCAGAGGCTCTGTCTACATATCCATCGGATGCAATTGTTGACAAACGCCCCGCAATTTCGATACTTTGACCAAGTTCCGAATTATTTAGTTTTCCTGTACTGAACTTTAATGTGTTTTTTCGGGTATTAAAAGATCCAAAAGAATTGGAGATTTCTCCGTATGCATCTTCAGAAATAGCGTCTGTTAAAATATTTAAACTGGCACCAAAAGCTCCCGATCCATTGGTAGAGGTCCCAACACCACGTTGCAGTTGTAGGTTTTGAGTAGAAGAAGCAAAATCGCCTAAATTTACCCAAAAAGTTCCATGACTTTCCGCGTCGTTATAGGGAATTCCGTTTACGGTCACATTAATACGTTCTCCATTAGAACCCCGAACACTCATGTAGGTATAGCCAACACCTGCTCCTGCGTCTGAAGATGAAACGACAGAAGGCATGTAGTTTAATAAAATTGGAATGTCTTGTCCCAAGTTTCGTTTTGCAATTTCTTTTTTTGATAAGTTAGAGAAGGTGACGGGAACCTCTGCATTTACGCGGACTGCTGAAACTAATACTTCTTCTAAAATATTTTCATCCTGAAATAATTCGACAGTAATATTTTCATTTTGAGTTATTTTTTGATCTAAATAACGCGTTTTAAAACCCAGATAGGATATGGCTACTTTGTAGGTTCCTTTGGGAATGTTTAATGAAAATTTCCCTTCAACATCGGTAGCTGTTCCTTGGTTTAAGGAACGAATTTGAATGGTAGCTCCCGATAAAGGTTCTTGGTTCTTATCTAAAACTTTTCCAGACAATGTAACTCGTTGTGCATTGACAAGAATGCTAGTAAATAGGCATAAAAAAAAGATAACTTTTTTCATTTTAAAAATTTTAAAACGAATAAAAAGAGGGAATTATTCTTGTAATTAGTATTGAATAATTAATTTTTGTGTGCAGTAAATGCTTCACATTTGTATTTCCGAAAAGACAATAACGCCTTCTTCGAATTTACGTTTCCTAAACAGCATTACCTGTTCTAGGTTCAATGGGTATGATCTCAGCCGATTAAAGCACCCCTTTATGAGAACATTGCAAAATTAAGATGGTTTTTTTAAATGAGAAACTAAAAAAAGCTTTTTTTTAATCGAGTCCCGGTTTTTTACGCAGTGTTTTTTTTATAGAGGTTCTTTGTTTGGTTTCAGTACGTCTTCGCACCGATGCTCTGCTTGGTTTAGTAGGCCTTCTTTTTTTAGGACGAACAAGTCCATCTGTGATTAATTGCAAAAATTTTTGAATCGAAATTTCTTTGTTTCGGTGTTGTGACCTCGTTTCTTCACAAGATAAAATAAGGCGATTTTCTTTGGTGAGTCTTGTGGCTAACTTCTGTTCTAGGAGGTGTTTTTCATTTTCAGACAATGCGGTAGAGTTCTCTAAATCGAAGACCAATTCAATCCGGGAAGATACTTTGTTTACATGCTGACCTCCAGCCCCAGAGCTTCTCGTTGCTTTAAAGTGTAATTCTTTGAGGATGTTTTCTTTGTTCATATGTCTACAATTTAACGCAACGCATTCGAAACCCTAAAAAAAACCTGCTTAAACAGTTTGTGTTTTTATTTTTGAGCGGAATTTTTTAGTTCTCCTTCAGACAATGATTCAGAAAAAGAGAATAAATGTTCTTTTTGAAGGATGATTTTATCGATCGCAAGGGTTGCTTCTTTTAAACGGGTTTCTTTGTTACCTTTTAATAAGATGTAATTTTTGTGATGCTTTTTTAAGGCGTTTTCAAAAGCGGTAAACATCTCTAAACGCAGTCCAGGTCGATCTCTTAAATCATCTTCTTCCCAGGGGGTATCTACATAGGTAAGTAGGTACAAGTCATAGTTGTTTTCTTCAGAGGCTTTGTTGAGTTTTTCGTCTACAAAGCCACCATAATACTCCTCAGAATAGACTTTGGTTTCTAACAAATCGGTATCGCAAATTAGCACCTTATCGGCCCTTTTTGCCAACCTGTTTTCTAATCGCATTTGCCCGATTGCAATCGGTACTAAGTCAGAAACCTCACAGGTTTTTCGTTCGTTATTCCATTTTTTTTGCAAATATTCTCTTGCAAATTCGGGGGTCCAAACGGTATTGTAATGGCGTGCTAGCTGTTTGGAAAGAGTTGTTTTTCCGGTAGATTCTGGGCCAAATAAAACAACTTTTACTAAGTTGATTGGGTCTTGTTTAAGTTCTTTTTCCATGCGTAATAGCCAAAAATGGCAATAAATGTAAATCCTAAGTATTGAAAACTTGTAAATGTAAATCCTTTGTAAAAATATAATGGAATTGAGATAATGTCTCCCACAATCCAAAACAGCCAATTTTCAATTTTCCGTTTTGCCATTAACCACATTCCTACAAAGAAAATGGCAGTGGTTATGGTGTCTACATAGGCAACCCAGTTGGTCCATTTGTTAAAAGCGGTGTATACTATGTACACAAAGAGTAGGGTGGCAATAAATATAAAGAGAGAAATCTTTTTCTCTTTGATGGTGGTTCTTGAAATTTTAGTGACTGGGATGTTGTCCACCTTTCGGGTCCATAAATACCAACCATACACACTCATGACAAAATAGTAACCGTTAATCATCATATCACCTAAAAGTTCCCATTGAACCAAAAGGTATACAAAAATAGCAGTACTGATCATTCCGGTTGGGAATACCCAGATGTTGTTTTTTTTCGAGCACCAAACCGATAAGAATCCAAAGACAACGGCAATAACTTCTAAAGCAGTCTCTGTTGTAGAGTATGTTTTGTATTGAGCGAAAAAGAAGTCAAAAGTTTCTGACATGGTTGTTTTTATACTGATTTTTGAAAAGCAAAAGTAAGAAGTTCTTGCGGAACTTTAGGTTCTTTTTTTAGCAGATGGAACGGAGATTATATAATGTAGGAAGTATATTTTCTATGATTTTTTTAATAAGCGAATACACATGTAAAATCTTCAAATTCTAAAAATTCAATTTGATATGTTTTTGTGGTTCCATCAAAACGAATTTCTCCTGTTGTTTTTTTGTTTTCAAATTTAAAGTCTTCTATATGAATGTGATGTAAAAATAAAAGTTTTTTCTTCCCATATATCTTATACAAACTTTCTTTGGCACCCCAAACAATGGTGAGTTTGCGAATTAAAGCTGCTGCATTTGCGATCGTTTTGTATTCTTCTAAGGAGGTAAATTTATGAGCGATTTTTAAAATCTTTTCTCGTTGTTTTTCAATATCAATCCCAACGGGGAGATTGTCAGAGAGAATTATTCCTGTAAATGTAAATGAGTGGGTGATAGAAATAAACTTTCCATCTTTTAAATGTGGTTTTCCAAAGGCATCATAAATGATATCAAAATCAGTATATCCAATTTCCTTTAATAAATGTCGGATGCTTAAAAATCCTTTTTGATGCAATTCAGATTTCATTGATTGCAAGCGAGTTGAACTATTTTCTGACAAGGAGATTCCTTTCTTTAGTTCTGAAATCGATTCTTCAATCTTCCAAATCAGGACTTTAGTTGTTTTATTTACTGTTAATGTTTTAAAAAGAGCCATATTTTTTAAAATGGATGTTGTAACTTTGCGCCTTAAAAATTAGAATATAAATATACAAAAATATGAGTGCAACTAAAGCGTACTTACCATTCAAAGTTAAGGATATTTCTTTAGCAGATTGGGGAAGAAAAGAAATGGATTTGGCAGAAGCAGAAATGCCAGGATTAATGAGTTTAAGAGAAGAGTATGGAGATGCCCAACCTTTAAAAGGTGCAAGAATTGCAGGGTGTTTACACATGACGATTCAAACAGCGATTTTAATTGAAACCTTACAAGCTTTAGGGGCGGAAGTTACTTGGAGTTCTTGTAATATTTTCTCTACACAAGATCAAGCTGCTGCTGCAATTGCTGCAACAGGAACACCGGTGTATGCTTGGAAAGGGATGAATGAGGAAGAATTTGACTGGTGTATTGAGCAAACCTTGTTTTTTGGTGAAGACAAAAAACCATTGAATATGATTTTAGATGATGGTGGAGATTTAACCAACATGGTCTTGGATCGTTTTCCAGAATTGGCGGAAGGGATTAATGGGCTTTCTGAAGAAACGACTACGGGAGTTCACAGATTGTACGAACGTGTTAAAAACGGAACGTTGCCAATGCCTGCAATTAATATTAATGACTCGGTTACAAAATCGAAATTTGACAACAAATATGGTTGTAAAGAATCTGCAGTAGATGCCATTCGTAGAGCAACCGATATTATGTTGGCAGGAAAAAGGGTTACGGTATGTGGATATGGTGATGTAGGTAAAGGTACTGCGGCTTCTTTTAAAGGTGCTGGTTCTATTGTTACCGTTACAGAAATCGATCCTATTTGTGCGTTACAAGCTGCAATGGACGGTTTTGAAGTAAAGAGATTAGAAACAGTTGTTGGGAATTCTGATATTATTATTACTACCACTGGAAACAAAGATATTGTTCGTGGAGAACATTTTGAAGCAATGAAAGACAAAGTAATCGTTGCCAATATTGGTCATTTTGACAATGAAATTGACGTTCCTTATTTGAACTCAAATAGCGAGAAAGTTGAAATCAAACCTCAAGTTGATAAATACAATATTAACGGAAAAGATATTATTTTGTTAGCAGAAGGGCGTTTGGTAAATTTAGGATGTGCTACGGGACACCCTAGTTTTGTAATGTCAAATTCATTTACCAACCAAACATTGGCACAGATAGAACTTTGGAACAACGCAAAAGCATATAAGAACGAAGTGTATATGTTACCAAAACATTTGGATGAAAAAGTAGCGTTTTTACACTTGGCAAAAATTGGTGTAGAGTTGACAGAATTGCGTCAAGATCAAGCGGAATATATTGGAGTTACTCAAGCAGGACCTTATAAGCCAGAACACTATAGATACTAGGAATTTATTTTTTATAATTTTGTTTTAGAAGATTACCAATCTACTACTAAAAAACCCTTACAAATTCATTGTAAGGGTTTTTTTATCTTTTTAGAAGCCTATTCAGTGCCTTTAAAAGATGACTCAATTTTTACTATCTTACCTAAAAATAGAACACGACATGCAAAAACGAAAGATGATCGCTCTAGAAACTAGTTTGAAACGCTTAGAAAGTTACATTCCAAATCTTGAACATCGAAATCCGAAGATTTCAAAAGCAAATGTTGCTTGGCAGTTAGATCATAGTTTAAAAGTATTCAATGGAGTTGCATCCGTCTTACAGGAATCAGATCCAAATCTCTATGTGGATAATTTCACCTTTATGGGAAAGATACTCTTACAACTAAATTTTATTCCAAGAGGAAAAGCAAGAGTGCCTAAATATTTAGCCTCTCCAGAAATCATATTAAAAGAAGCTCTTTTGGAACAACTAGCACTTGCAAAAGCGCATATTCTTGCAATTGAAAAGTTAGATAAAAATGCTTTTTTCAAACACCCACTATTTGGCAATGTAAATAAAACCAGAGCATTACGTTTCCTAATGGTACATACCCACCATCATTTGAAAATTGTAAGGGCTATTTTGAAATAAGTGATTTTCTAAGCCGAATTCCTACTCGCATTGATATTTCCAAATAAAGATCGCGTAACCATTTTTTCAAAAACAGCAAGCTCTTCGGTGCTTCCCGATTCTTTTTGTAGTTCTTGAATTTTCTTTAAGGCATATTGCTGAATGGTTAATAGTGGCAATACAATACGTTCTCTTACAGCTATGGACGCTTTTCCCTCTGGAAAATTCTCCATCAATTGAGTTTGTCCGGACAATTTTAATAGCAATCGTTTTGTCGTATTGTATTCTTCAAAAATCAGTTTCCAAAAGTCACCATACACTGGATCTTCTGCCATGTAGGCGGTCAATCCGAAAAATGATTTTGTCAAACTCATCATACTGTTTTCGAGCAAGGTTTTAAAGAAATCGGAGGCGTTGTAAAATTCGATCACTTCATCAAACCGATCGGCATCCTCGTACTTTTTCAATGCAGTTCCAACACCAAAAAATCCTGGAACGTTCTGTTTCAATTGACTCCAACTTCCTACAAAAGGAATGGCTCTTAGTGCAGAGAAATCTAATGTAGCAGATGAAGATCGCTTACTAGGTCGGCTACCGATATTGGTTTTAGCATAGTATTTTAAGGTACTCATCTCTTCGAGATAGGGTAAAAACTGCGGATGATTTTTAAAATCTACATAGGTTTTATAGCTCGTAGCTGCCAAATCATCGATAATGGTTCTATGCGCATCGTTCAATTGATCCTTAGTAAACACTTCATTTTTAATTCCAGAACTCAATAATTGTTCTAGGTTGTATTGTGATGAGTTTAAGGTTCCAAAATTAGAACTAATGGTTTGCCCTTGTACGGTTAATTGAATTTCTTTGTCTTCAATCGTAGGGCCTAAAGAAGCATAAAACTGGTGTGTTTTTCCTCCTCCACGAGCAGGTGGTCCACCACGGCCGTCAAAGAAAATAACTTCAATTCCAAATTCACGCGAAATTTTTGTCAGGGCCTCTTTCGCTTTAAAGATTCCCCAATTTGCCATTAAGTAACCTCCATCTTTTGTTCCGTCAGAGAAACCTAACATGATGGTTTGCTTGTTTTTACGTTGTGCTACATGAGCTCTGTAAGTCTGATTTGTGTAAATGGTACGCATCACTTCCTCAGCATTCTGTAAATCTTCTACGGTTTCAAAAAGCGGGATGACATCTACTGGAAGGTAATCTTCAAAATCACATAAATTAAGCATCGAAAAGGCTTGCATTACATGCAAAGCTGATTGGTTGTTGCTAATGATATATCGGTTGGCCCCTCGTTCACCATTTCGAGCTTGGATGGTTTTAATCGCATACATCGATTCGATGGTTTTTACAGACATCTCATCGGTCAAAACAGTTGGATCTATTTTTCCTTTGACAGTTGCTAAAAATGCAATCTGTTCTTTTTCGGAAAGGGTGAAGTAATCTTCTGGGAATGTGCTGTCTCCACTTGCCAAAAGATCTTTGACAAGCTGCGTAAATGCATCGTGATGTACGCGACTGTCTTGTCGAATATCGAGTGTTGCAAAGTGAAAACCAAAAATACGTATTTTATTAATTACATCGTTTAGCTCATCAAGAAACAACGATTGATGTTTGTTAATAACAATCTCTTTGGCTGTTTCTAATTCGTCTAAGAGTATTTTTTGAGAAAAGTTTACGTTGGCATAACTACGAACCACATGTTTGTAGAGTCTTTTTTCGAGACGTACTAGAATTTCTTGTACACCACTGAATGTAAAACGCCTTTTTAAACGTTTGATATCTCTGTAATAGTTTCTGAGGATAGATTGACGTAATCGTTCTGCAACATCTAAAGTTATTTGGGTAGTTACATAGGGGTTTCCATCGCGATCACCTCCTGGCCAAAAACCAAGGTCAATAATCTGATTGTCTACTTTGTCACCATCAAAAATATTCGTTTCAATATAATTGTGAATCTTGCTTACGGAGTGATAAAAAACATTTTCTAAATACCAAATAAGGCTTACTGCTTCATCGTAAGGAGTTGGTTTTTGTTTTTTAAAGAAAGGTGTTTTTCCCAACTGAGACAAGAGGTCTTTAATTAACAATAAGTCGTTATTCTGGATGGCATTGTCAAGATCTGTGATGATTCCTAATACTTCTCCAGGGTAAAATTGTGTAGGATGCGCGGTTAAAACGATCCGTACTTTAAAGTCTTCTAAATGTTTTTGAAGGGCTTCTTTTTTGTCTTTTGAAAACGCAATTTCTTTCGAATTTCGGAGGGTTCCAATACCATCCATGTTGTTCACGATTGGAAATGCAGCATCTTCAATGGCGTCAAACAATACTACCTGACGTTCAATATATTGAATAAATTGAAAAAGCAAATCCTTTTTCTGACTCTCGGAGGGGTTTTCTTGGTACTTATCAAAGAAAGTTTCTACAATTTCTGTTGGATTTTTTCCCGCTGCAAAACCATTTTCACAAACTCTATGAAACAAAGGCAACAGTTGGCCTGTATTGCTAATGGCATCAAAAGGAAGTGTCATGAAAATACTGTTATAAATTTGGTATTTAGACAACACGTTTTCGTTAAAGCGCGCTAATTTTGGAAGTGCAGACATTTTTATGAATTTTAAGATTGGAAATTACAAAAAATGAAAATTATAAAGTGTGTTTTTTTGGTAATAATCGGACGATTATTTGTTGAAATGATAGAAATTTAGGCCGATTTTAGAGAAAATCGAAATTTAGAATAGGATGAAATCACTTAAAAAATAGCTGATTTTATACTTTATAATTTACAGAAACTTCATGAGATGCGGGCAGGCGTTCTTATAATTTCTTTATTGAGTTGACGGTTTTTGCGTCTAAATTCTTTTTTTCTTTTTGTAAGAAATAAGGTTGAATTCTGTTCTTTTTTCGATGAAGATTCCATTGGGAAGGGTCGTTTCTGTAATTAATTTCCCGTGCCAATCTATTGTTTTGATAACGTACTAGATCATCTAATTTATAAATCTCAGGTTTCTTCTTCATTCCTTTAAATTCAAAAACACTTCTTCTATTTCCGCCAAATCCGCCAAAGAATCCTCCTACACTGTTAAAATCTAAATCGGGTAGGTAAATTTGAAAAAATTCAAAAGATAAAAAACCAAGCTTCTTTTTCAAGGAAACTGCGCTATGTAAATCATCATTGTACGAAGGATTAAATGTATAAATACTTTGCGGAGTTTTTTGAAGCATATTACCTTCTTGTTGCGCATAGTATGAAATACTATATCCTATAGAAATAATAAAAAGTAAGGTTCGTGTTTTCATAAAAAAATAGTATGACTCTTCTTCTATCAATCAAAGAGAGTACTAATATAAGTTATTTTTTAAAATTATTAATTCCTTTTTGCAACCAATTTAAATAAGTGTCTTTGTCAGTATATTGTTGAGGGGTGTTTAAAATTTCTAAATTGGCGTTCATTAAAATGTAATAAGGTTGCGATGCATTTTTAAAATTTACAATCTGAAAGGTAGACCACTTGTCTCCATAGGTTTTAATTTTTTTGACATTTCCATTTGCTTTTAAATACTCAAACTGTTGGTCTTTTGGCAATTCTTTCTCATAATCATCAACGTACAAGGAAATTAAAATATATTCTTCTTTTAGCAGGGTATAGATATCGTTTTGACTCCAAACGTTTTCTTCCATTTTCCGGCAGTTAACACAGGCCCAACCTGTAAAATCTAACAAGATTGGTTTGTTTGCTTCTTTTGCGGCGGCAAGTCCTTCTTCAAAATCTTTGTAACAATCCAACCCTAGTGGGCAATCGGATTCTTGTTCATAAATACTGTAAAATTGTGGTGGTGGAAAACCACTTAATAAGTTCAATTCCCAAGTAGGTGTTTTGAGAACTCCTGGAATTAGATAGACTACAAATGCACCTACTAAAATCCCAAACGAAATTCGAGAAAATGAAAGTTTTTTAACAGGTGAATCGTGTGGGAATTTAATTTTTGCAAATAGGTATAATGTGAGTCCTATAAAGATAACAATCCAAATACCAATAAACACTTCTCTTTTAAAAATCCCCCAATGTCCTACTAAATCAGAGTTTGATAAGAATTTAAAGGCAAAAGCCAATTCTAAAAAACCTAAAATAACTTTGGTAGTATTCAACCATCCGCCAGATTTTGGCAATGAGTTTAACCAACTTGGAAATAGGGCAAACAAGGCAAACGGTAGAGCCAATGCAGCTCCGAAGCCACTCATTCCTGCAGTCAGTTGATTTGCAGTTTCTCCGGTTGCAGTAATAGATCCTGCGAGTAAAGAGCCTAAAATAGGACCCGTACACGAAAAGGAAATAATGGCTAAGGTTAAGGCCATAAAAAAGATACCTGAAATTCCTCCAACATTGGATGCAGCGTCCATTTTATTTCCCCAAGAACTCGGTAAGGTAATTTCATAATACCCAAAAAAAGAACCTGAGAAAAAAACCAAAACCACAAAAAAGAAAATATTGAGCCAGAGGTTTGTTGAAATTGTGTTCAATACATTCGGGTCCAAGCCATCAATTAAATGAAAAGGAACACTCAATAATACGTAGGTTAGTACAATAAAAAGACCATACAAAATGGCATTTGAAATCCCCTTGCTTTTTGATTGTGACTGTTTTGTGAAAAAGGAAACGGTTAATGGAATCATTGGAAAAACACAGGGTGTTAGAAGTGCTAACAGCCCTCCAGCAAAACCTAGAAAGAAAATATTGAACAAACTACTATCTCCAGAATCGTTTGTTGTATCTTTTAATAAGGAGGTGTTTTTTAGATCCAGTTTTAATTTACTGGATAGTAATTTGCTTTTTTCATCCAAAACAATCACTTGTTTTTTAACGGCGGAACCATTTAAAGAAAAAGTATAGTTGTCTTCAAATTGGATACAAGAAGTTTTACAAACTTGCCCAAATAAATTTAATTGTACTTGTGTAATTTCTTTATCAGTTAGTTGAATTCTTTGCGTTACAATTGCACTCTTTTTAAAAATAATTTCGTCTTTCCCCCAGGTTTCAGAATATTTTTTATAGGTTTTTCCTTCCGTAGCCTTTCCAACCAGTTGAAATCCAGTTGCTCCTTCTGGAATGGTGATTTCCATTGGTAAAGAGGCATCTTCTGGGTTGTACTGTGAATACACATACCAGTTTTCTAAAATACTTCCAGTAAATGTTAAGTCATATTCGATATCTGATATTTTTGCAACAGATGTTTTCCAAACTACAGGATTGGCTTCGGTTTGCGCATTTATAATTGCGGATAAAAAGAAAATAAATAGGAGTACTAATTTTTTCATGTTTTTATAATTATGTTGTTCTATGTGTTAAGATGAACTCGAACCGTATTCTCATCACAGATTGATTTCTGAAAACGACTGTCTTGTCTTTTTCCAATAATCCAAATTAATTTTTGATCGTTGTTACAAAGCAACCATGTTTGTTCTTTTTCAAGTAACGAATACTTTTCGTCTTTAAAATACTTGCTTATTTTTTTGCTACCCTTCATTCCAACTGGATAAAAAGAATCTCCATTTTCCCATTTTCGGATGATCAATGGAAACGTCAATTTCTCCTTAGAAACATAGATCGTATTTTTGTCTTTTACAATTTTTTCTGAATCTTTTTGCAGATTTAAAGAAATTGGATGCGAGATATCGGTTACATTTTCTTCCAGATAATAAATGCGTTGTGCTTCTTTCTGGTCAATTTTAGTAAGGAGCAATGAGGTTCTGTTTTTTAATAATTGATGCGTTTTAGAAACTACTTTTTTTCCTGATTGCGCATTCAATAAATCTACAATATCATTGAATTCTGTGAAATGATAGGGTTTTAAAAGATGAAATAAATATGCTTTTGGATCTGATAATTTCGTGATTTCTTGAATATCTAATTCAAAAGATCCTTTTTCTTTCATGCCAAAAGGACGAAACACTTTTGGTTGTATTTCCTTTATTTGATCTGTAAGAACTTGTTTGCTCTCCTTTAGATTTTCAATGGTTTTAGAAAAGGTGCTCAAGAGACTTGGATTTATTTCTTTGAGAACAGGAACGATCTGATGCCGTATTTTGTTTCTAATATATTTTAAGGATGCGTTGCTTTGGTCTTCTCTCCAAAGGATTGCATTTTCTGTTGCAAAATTGAGAATCTCTTCTCGAGAAAAAATCAATAGCGGACGTGCAATGTTTTTATGAACTGCAGGAATGCCTGTAAAACCATCCAATCCCGAACCCCGGGTAAGGTTTATTAAAAAAGTTTCTAAATTATCATCTGCATGATGTGCTGTTAAAATGAAATCAAAATTATTTTTTGAGCACAATTTTTGAAACCATTCGTAGCGAAGATTTCTTGCTGTAATTTGTATAGATTGTTTGTTTTCTTTTGCAAGTTTCTCGGTGTCAAATGATCTTGAAAAAAAAGAAATATTGCGCTTTTGTGCAAAATCTTTGACAAATAAAGCATCCAATTCACTTTCTTGATGCCGCAATTTAAAGTTGCAGTGTGCCAATGAAATGTCAAAATTTAAGTCAAATAATAACTGCGTTAAAACTACAGAATCGACACCGCCAGAAATGGCAATCAATAATTTTTTTCCCTTTAGGAAAGGAAAATTATCGGAAATATGTTGTTTTAGTTTGAGGCGCATTTCATGTCAAAAGTACTACTTTAAAACTTGCGATTTTAACCAAGTACGAATCTGTTTTCTCAATTGTTGTTCTGGCCTTGGCAATGGGATTGTTTTGCCAAATTGTTTGCTTCTATTAAATTTAGAAAAAGTAACTTTTAGTAACTTCCACTCTGCAGGATACAGCGCTAAAAATTGATTGAACATCTTTTGTTCACTCGGTTTTTCATCTAAATGAGCTAGGGTATTTTTGAATTTTTCTTCTAGGTGCTGAATCATAGTTGCAAATATAAAAAATAGATTCCTGCTGATATTAAAATGGTATAAAAATCATTCTAAAACTTGAAGTACAGGTGTTTTCGCATTCGTTAAAACAAACTTCATTGCTTTTGCTTTTAACAAGCATTCTTCATATTCTTTTTCTGGGGTAGATTTTGCTGTAATGGCACTACCGACAGAGTATGAAACGTATTTTTTTTCTTCGTTGTATAAAATACTACGAATGACAACATTAAAGTCAAAATCATTTTCAGGTGTAAAATACCCAACAGCACCCGAATAGACTCCTCGTTTGGTGACTTCAAGGTTTTCTATGATGTTCATTGCGGAAACCTTGGGTGCTCCGGTCATGCTTCCCATAGGAAACGTACTTCGTAAAATTTCTACAGGATGCATTTTTTCTCCAACTTCAGAAACAACGGTTGAAATCATTTGATGGACTTGCTTAAAGGAATGTATTTTGCATAGTTCTTCTACTTTAACAGTCCCGATGTTGGCTGTTTTAGACAAGTCATTTCTTACCAAATCGACAATCATTACATTCTCTGCACGTTCCTTTTCATCTCTCGATAAATCAACAGCAATTTTCTCATCATCCATTTTGTTGGTAACTCTTTTCGCGGTTCCCTTAATGGGTTGAGAGATTACTTTTGTGTCTTCTTTCTTTAGGTACCTTTCGGGGGAGGCTGACAATACATAATGCGCATCCATTTTTAAAAAGGCACCAAAGGGAGGAGTTGAAATATCGTTTAAATGGGCATATACTTCAAACGGATCTATTGTGGAGTTTTCTGCATAAAATTCTTGACAAAAATTAGCTTCATAAATGTCTCCTCTTTTAATATGTTCAATCACCTTCGCAACTTTTGTATAGTATTGCTCTTTAGGAATGCGTAGTTTTATTTCAAGGGTTGATTTTTTAGTTTCAGTTGTTGGTTGAAGTCCCTGTTTTATTTCTTTGAAATCAGCGTCAATTTCATCGGCTACCATTTTTAAATAGTGAAATTCAACTTGAGTTCCCTTGATAAAAATTAATTTTTGTGGTTGAAAAAAATAGAGATCAGCAAAATCCAATTCATCCAAATTATTGGAGGTCATTTGTTCTACATCATTTTTAACATCATAAGAAATGTAGCCAAAAATGTAGTCTTTTGTAATGGTTTGATATTCTTTCAGTTTTTCAAACGCATGTTGATAATCGGTCTTTATTGCGGTGAATTCTTCAACAGCCAATGCGCAATCAAAAGAACTGAATGCTTGTTTGTAGTTGTTAGAATCTAGCCAAACAAGGGTTTCAAATTGTTGAGACCAAGCAAACAAATATTGCTTAAAATCAACGATTTTATCAATCGAAAATGTGCGAACGGTTCTTTGATTCATTGTTGCAAAAATACAATTCTTATTTCTTAGAATTTACAATTTTCAAACAGATTCCAATTTGTTTTTTTAGCGTATGGAAAATGTATCAATAAAAATAACAAAGCAACCCTATTGGGTTGCTTTGTATATATGAATTCATCTCTTGTTACCAAGATAAAGTATTTTATTATGCATTTAGTGGCATTCCGTCCCAAGCAGCTTTAGCAGCTTCTTTTACGGCTTCAGAATACGTAGGGTGACCATGACAAATTCTTGCCAAGTCTTCTGCAGATGCTCTAAATTCCATAGCAACGGCTGCTTCCATAATTAAATCTGCAACACGAGCACCCACCATGTGAACGCCTAAAATTTCATCGGTATTTTTATCTGCCAATACTTTTACAAATCCGTCAATATCTCCACTTGCACGAGATCTACCCAATGCACGCATTGAGAACTTTCCAGATTTATATGCAATGTTTGCGTTTTTTAATTCTTGTTCTGTTTTCCCTACCGCAGCAGCTTCTGGCCATGTATATACAATTCCAGGAATCAAGTTATAATCGATGTGTGGTTTTTGTCCCGCTAAAAATTCAGCAACAATAACCCCTTCTTCTTCTGCTTTATGCGCTAGCATTGCACCTTGTACAACATCACCAATTGCATAGATAGAAGCAACATTGGTTTGTAAATGACTGTTGGTCTCTATTTGACCGCGTTCATTTACTTGAATACCAACTTTTTCTAATCCTAAGCCTTCAGTATATGGTTTTCTACCTACAGAAACCAAACAATAGTCTCCAGTAAATTCTACTTCTCTGTCTTTTTTATCCGTTGCTTTTACAATAACCGTATCTCCGTTCTTTTGAACAGAGGTTACTTTATGGCTTGTTGCAAATTTAATTCCTTGTTTCTTGAATACTTTTTGTAATTCTTTTGAAACATCCGTATCCATTCCTGGTACAATCTTGTCCATGTATTCAATAACTGTCACATCAGCGCCTAATCTTTTGTACACAGATCCTAGTTCCAACCCAATAACACCCCCACCAATAACAAGTAAATGTTTTGGTACTTCTTTCAGTTTCAAGGCTTCTGTTGAGGTAATAACTCGATCTTTATCAATTTTGATAAAAGGTAAACTTGACGGCTTCGAACCGGTTGCAATAATGATGTTAGTTCCTTCAATTACTTCAGAAGTACCATCGTTTTTTGAAATTTTTACATGCGTTTTGTCTTCAAAAGAACCCAAACCTTCATATACTTCGATGTTGTTTTTATCCATCAAATATTTGATTCCGCCAGTTGTTGTTTCCACAACTTTGGCTTTTCTGTCTACCATTTTCCCAAAATCGAAAGAAGGTTTTTCAACAGTAATACCGTGCTCTTCAAAATGATGTACTGCATCATAATAATGATGCGAGGAATCTAACAATGCTTTTGATGGAATACATCCAACATTTAAACAGGTTCCTCCTAAGGTGGAGTACTTTTCTATAAGGGCTACTTTTTTACCTAATTGAGAGGCTCTAACTGCAGCAATATATCCTCCAGGTCCAGAACCAATAACGATTAAATCGTATTTCATGTGTATGATTGTTTAAGAATTTTTATGAAACGCTGGCGTTTCATTTTTTTTCTGACAAATTATAATACAAAAATACATATATTTTTAGAGAAAATTAATAGAAATGCTTAGTTTTACGATGTTTAAATTCTAAATTCAATTCCGATGAAAATCTTCAAAAAAATAGGCTATTTTTTATTAATTCTACTAATCGTTGCACAATTTTTCAGTCCAGAAAAGAACGAAGGAAATTTGATTGCTGTGGTTCCTTTTTTAAACGAAACGAACCCACCCGAAAATGTAAAAATTATTTTAGAAACGACTTGTTTCGACTGCCATTCCAATAAAACCAATTATCCCTGGTACAATTCCATTACCCCAGTAAATTATTGGTTAGAAAGCCATGTAAATGATGGAAAAAAACATTTGGATTTCTCTAAATGGTCGAGCTATTCTTTAAAAAGAAAAGAGCATAAAATGGATGAATTGCATGAAGAAGTCGCAGAAGGGGAAATGCCTTTAAAATCCTATACTTGGACGCATACAGACGCTAATTTAACAGCAGCACAAATTGCGGCCGTTGTTAGTTGGGGGAAAAAAGTACAAGGAGATTACCAACAACAACTCAACGCAAATTAGTTGTCAAAAAACACCGTACTTATTATTGGTGCCATTTGGGTAGAACCCAATTCTTCTGCAGCAGGTTCAAGAATGTTGCAGTTGATTTCGCAGTTTTTACAACAACAGTGGAAGGTGGTTTTTGCTACTACTGCAATCAAAGGTGAAAAAGCAATGGATTTAAAATCAATTGGTGTAGCGGAAGCTGCTATTGAATTGAACCATCCCTCTTTCGATGTATTTATAAAAGAAGTAAACCCAACAATTGTGTTGTTTGATCGTTTTATGATTGAAGAACAATTTGGTTGGAGGGTTGCAGAAAATTGCCCGAATGCATTACGTATTTTAGATACCGAAGATTTGCATTGTCTGCGTAAAACAAGACATAAGGCATTGAAAGAAAAGCGAGTTTTTTCAAAAAATGATCTGTTAAAAGAAGACATTACAAAAAGAGAAATTGCATCCATTTTACGCTGCGATTTGTCTTTAATGATTTCAACTTTTGAAATGGATCTGCTTCAAAACTTTTTTAAGATTGACGAAAAATTACTGTACCACTTGCCTTTTTTGCTTTCTAAAATTGATAAAACACAAGTAGCGAGTTGGAAGCGCTTTAATGAGCGAAAACATTTTACCCTCATTGGTAATTTTTTACATGCACCGAATGTGGATGCTGTTTTGATCTTGAAAAACTCGATTTGGATGCAAATTCGGGAACGACTTCCAGCGGCGGAATTGCATATTTATGGGGCCTATCCAACACAGCAAATTTTAGAATTGCATAATGAGAAAGAAGGTTTTCTAGTCAAAGGATATGTATCAAGTCCTGAAGAAGTAGTTCGAAACACAAAAGTAGTTTTAGCACCCTTACGTTTTGGTGCAGGAATTAAAGGAAAGCTCACAGAAGCCATGGTCTTTGGTACACCAAGTGTTACCACATCCATCGGAGCAGAAGGCATGCATGGGCAGTTGCCGTGGAATGGTTTTGTGAACGATGATTTTGAAGATTTTGCTCAAAAAGCAGTAGCAATCTATACTGATGAAAAGCTTTGGGTAGCTGCTCAGGAAAATGGAGTCGCAATTATCAATACGCACTACGATAAAGAAAAAAACGGCGCACTATTGATTGATAAAATCATTAATATTCAAGAAAATTTACCACAACACAGAATTGCGAATTTTTTGGGGAGTATGCTGCAACACCAAACCTTGCAAAGCACCAAATACATGAGTAAGTGGATTGAGGCTAAAAATAGGTTGCACTAGTATTTTTATTAAATACTCTAGCCCTTATAACAATCCAGCTCTTTTTAATAATGCGTCAGGCTTTGGTTCCTTTCCTCGGAATCTTTTGTAGAGGGTCATTGGTTTTTCAGTTCCTCCTTTAGACAATATATTTTCTTTAAATTTAGTGGCTACTTCTTTGTTGAAAATTCCTTTTTCTAAGAAATATTCAAAAGCATCTGCATCTAAAACCTCTGCCCATTTGTAGGAATAATATCCTGCCGAATAGCCTCCCTGAAAAATATGTGAAAAGGCAGTACTCATGCAATTCCCTTCAACGTCTGGGTATAGTTTGGTGTCTGCAAAAGCAGTATTTTCAAAATCCTTAATACTACTTATTTTAGAGGGATCTTGTGAGTGCCAACTCATATCTAGTAGACCAAAACTCAATTGTCTTAACGTTTGCATTCCCTCATGAAAACTGGCGGATTCTTTTATTTTTTTAACATATTTCATTGGGATCATTTCTCCCGTTTCATAATGTTTTGCAAACAATGCCAAAGCTTCTTTTTCATAACACCAATTTTCTAAAATTTGACTGGGCAATTCTACAAAATCCCAAGAAACGGAAGTTCCTGATAAGCTATTGTAAGTAGTGTTTGCCAACATGCCGTGTAAGGCGTGTCCAAATTCATGGAACAAAGTAGTTACTTCATTAAACGTGAGTAATGACGGTTTTGTAGCCGTTGGTTTTGTAAAGTTGCAAACGATGGATACATGTGGTCTTTCGTTTTTGCCGTTTTTAATTTGCTGTGGTTTGTAACTGGTCATCCAAGCGCCATTTCTTTTGCCTTTTCGAGGGTGAAAATCTGCATAAAAAACAGCAATAAAATCGCCTTTTGTGTTTGTTACATTGTAGGTTTTAACATCCTCATGATATTTATCTATATCGGTAACCGCTTCAAAATTTAAATCAAATAATCGCTGAGCAATGATAAAAGCACCATCAATAACATTTTCTAATTTGAAATAAGGTTTTAAAATTTCCTGATCTAAATCGAAAATTTCCTTCTTCAGTTTTTCAGAATAATAAGCACCGTCCCATTTTTGGAGTTGCGTTATTCCGTCTAATTTTTTTGCGTATGCTTCTAAATTTTTAAACTCCTCTTTTGCTGCAGGCTTTGCTTTCTTTAACAGATCATTAGAAAAGGCAATTACTTTTTCAGGTGTTTCAGCCATTCTTTCTTCTAAAACAAAATGTGCATGGGTCTTATAGCCTAATAATTGAGCTCTTTGGTGGCGCAATTGTACAATGTCTAAAACAATTTTCTCGTTATTAAAGTCATTGTCTTGAAATGCTTTTTTACCGGCAGCAATGGCCATCTTTTTGCGCAGCTCTCGATGGTCCGCATAGGTTAAAAAAGGAATGTAACTCGGATAATCTAGTGTAAAAATCCATCCTTCTTTTCCTTTTTCAGTCGCTAATTGTAGTGCAGCCTCTTTTGCAGAATCGGGCAATCCTGAAAGCTGTTTTTCATCTACCAAGTGCATTTCAAAAGCATTGGTTTCTGTCAAAACATTTTCACCAAATTTTAAAGACAATTTAGAAAGTGAAGCATCAATTTTCCGAAGTGCCGTTTTATCAACGTCATTTAAATTCGCGCCATTTCTTGCAAACCCTTTGTATTGCTTTTCTAGTAGTGTTTTTTGTTCAGGAGTTAGTGTCAAGTGTTCTCGATCCTCAAAAACAGTTTTTACTTTTTGAAACAGGGCTTGATTTAAAGTAATATCATTCCTAAATTCACTTAGCCAAGGCGAAATTTCTTGTGCGATACTTTGAATTTTTTCATTGGTTTCTGCCGAATTTAAATTGAAAAAAATACTGGTAATTCGGTTGAGTCTTTCTCCTGTAAAATCTAACGCTTCAGTGGTGTTTTCAAAAGTAGGTTTTGCCTTATTTTCAACAATTTCCGCAATCTCTTTTTTCGCTATTTCGATGGCTTTTTTGATAGCAGGTTTGTAATGCTCGTTTGAAATTTTTGAAAATGGAGCAGTATTGAAAGGCTGTAAAAGTGGATTCATTGAGGGTGTGATTCTTTAATTTCTTAATGAGGGCTGCGTAGTTTTTTATTTCTTTACACGTTCTGAAGCTTTTTCTACCTTCAATTTTAAGCCCTCTTTATAAGCAATAATTCTGTCTAAGACACATGTATCTGAAGCGCCAATAATTTGTGCTGCTAAAATACCTGCATTTTTTGCGCCATCTAAGGCCACGGTTGCTACAGGAACCCCTCCAGGCATTTGTAAAATAGACAAAACAGAATCCCATCCATCGATAGAGTTGCTGCTTTTTACAGGAACACCAATAATGGGTAACGGACTCATTGCTGCTACCATTCCTGGTAAATGTGCAGCGCCACCAGCACCCGCAATAATTACTTTTAAGCCGCGTTTGTGGGCATTTGTTGCATAGTCAAATAATTTCTCAGGAGTTCTGTGAGCAGAAACAATATCTACTTCAATTTGAATGTCAAAACTTTCTAAGATGTTGATTGCTTCTTGCATGATTGGAAGATCTGAATCACTCCCCATTATTATTCCTACCATAATTTTTGCTTTTTTGTCGAATGCACTTCGTTATTTTAGTTTTGCTGTTATTTTGAAATTACTCGAATCGTTTCTTTTACTTTTTGTGCAATTTCTCTTGCTTTTGCAATGTCATTATTAACAATCGTAACATGTCCCATTTTACGAAATGGGCGTGTTTCTTTTTTGCCGTAAATATGAGGTGTAACCCCATCTATTTTTAAAATATCATTTATGTTTTCATACTCAACCGCTCCAGAAAACCCTTCTTCACCGACCAAGTTTACCATAATTCCAGCAACGGTACTTTCTGTATTCCCTAATGGGAGGTTTAAGATACTTCTTAGGTGTTGTTCAAATTGATTGGTATAACTCGCTTCTATTGAATAGTGCCCAGAATTGTGCGGTCTTGGCGCTACTTCATTTACCAAAATTGTATCTTCTTTTGTTTGAAACATTTCAACAGCCAATAGCCCTATGAAATCTAAATCTTTTACCACTTTTAAAGCAATTTCTTGGGCTTTTTGAGCAACGGCATCTTCAATTCTTGCAGGACAAATCACATATTCTACTTGATTTGCTTCTGGATGAAACTCCATTTCTACTACTGGATAGGTTTTGGTTTCCCCTTCTTTATTTCTAGCAACAATGACTGCCAATTCATTTTTAAAGGGAATTAATTTTTCAGTAATGCATTCTACATTGGGCAAACTTTCTAAATCTGCGATGGTTCTTACAATTTTCACCCCATTACCGTCATACCCAAAACGAGCGGCTTTCCATACAAAAGGAAAATCAATGATGTTATTTTCGTAAGAGTGCTTTAATTCTTCTAAATACGCATAATGAGAATAAGTTGCGGTAGGGATCTGATGATCTATATAAAAATTTTTCTGTCTCGCTTTGCTTTGTATAATTCGAAGTGTTTTGGGAGTAGGGAATATTGTTAAACCTTCCGCTTCGAGTTGGTCTAGCGCATCTAAATTTACATTTTCTATTTCGATGGTCAGCAGATCTACTTGTTTTCCAAAGCGATATACGGTTTCAAAATCTAATAAATCTCCTTGTACAAATTGATTGCAAATTTGCGCGCATGGAGCCTTTTCATTCCCGTCTAAAATGGTTGTAAAAATATCGAATTTCTGGGTTTCTGCGAGTAGCATTCGTCCGAGTTGACCGCCACCAAGAACGCCCAATTTAAAGTCTGAAGAGAAATAGTTTTTCAAGATGTAATTTTAGTTGTGTCTTACAAAAATAACAATCTAATTGGATTTAAGCTACTAAAAATTAGTGATTCGTATACTTGTGCCATTTTTTAAAACACGGTACTCTCTTGCTGGACAATTTGAACCATTTGTTTGAGGTGCACCTCCCAAGTGTACACTGTATTCGCTATCGTCACATTCGCATTTTAAAGTCAGTCCGTTTTCAAACGTCATTGGCGTACTACAATCGTTATTAGGGCAAAGCAAATCGAACGCAACAAAAGACGTGCTATTTATATTGAAGAGTAAAATGCCCTTGTTGCCGCCATTTAAAATTGTAAAACCTCCTGGTGTTTGTGCATTGATATTAATGGGGTTGTTTAAATCTGTGGAAACCTCAACGTTAATATTCGGCAAACAATTGCCAATTTGAGTATTGTCTGCGCAGGCAAAAAATAAAATACAAACGAGCAAAAAAACACTTTTTTTTATCAAGATATTAGAGGGCTTAGTATGAAAACGTTTGCAATTTACAAATATTTTGTACATTTGTAGTCCAATCTCATTCCTGTTTTCAGCAATGAGATTTTTAAATTTAAGTCCCCAATTATTTATTTGTTACTACAAAGAGTATTTCTTTCAAACTAAATAAAAGGGATTGGTTTGAAAAAGGAACTAAATTTTAAATAAAAAAAAATGAGCAATATATCCTATTATTCAGCTGAAGGGTTGAAGAAATTAAAAGAAGAATTGTTTCAATTGGAACAACATGAAAGACCTAGAGTTACCCAAGAAATTGCAGACGCACGTGATAAAGGTGATTTAAGTGAGAATGCAGAATACCATGCTGCAAAAGAAGAGCAGTCGCATCTAGAATTTAAGATTGCAAAGTTGAAAAATGTAATTTCTAATGCACGTATTTTAGACGAAAGCCAATTAGACACCTCCAAAGTATTGATTCATTCGAATGTAGTGATTAAAAACACTACAAATGGTATGGAGTTCTCTTACCGATTGGTAGCGGATTCTGAGACCGATGTAAAAAATGGAAAATTGTCAGTAAACTCTCCAATTGGGAAGGGCTTGTTGGGAAAAAAAGTTGGTGAAATTGCTGAAATTCAAGTTCCAAATGGAATTATGAAATTTGAAATCATGAAGGTTTTTAGATAATCCTTTCAATTTTTATTAAAAAATAAATTCCAACTCATGAGTATCTTCACGAAAATAATTACAGGCGAAATACCAAGTTATAAAGTTGCTGAGAATGCCGATTTTATTGCTTTTTTAGATATCAATCCAAATGCAAAGGGACATACACTTGTGGTGCCAAAAAAAGAAGAAAATAAAATTTTTGATCTGTCAAAGGAAGCTTATACGAGTTTAATGGATTTTTCTTACCAGGTAGCAAAAGCCATCGAAAAAACACTGCCCTGTAAACGTGTTGGAATGAGTGTTATTGGATTGGAAGTGCCTCATGTGCATGTGCATTTAATTCCACTGAATGCTATGGAAGATATTCAATTCATGAAAAAAGTAACTTTGTCAAAGGATGAATTTGTTGATTTGGCTGAAGAGATTTCAAAGAATTTTTAAACAGAATTATTTTTTTGAGATTTCAAAAAAAGGACTTAAACACGCGCTAACAAAATCTCAAATGTAGTTCCCTTACCGATCTCCGATTTTTTTACACTTATTTTCCCTTTGTGGTAATCTTCCACAATTCTTTTAGAGAGTGACAATCCCAAACCCCAACCTCGTTTTTTTGTGGTAAATCCCGGTTTGAAAATTTGTTTAAACAATGATTTGTGCATTCCTTTTCCGGTATCTGAAATGGTTATTTTCACGTGTTTTCCGATGGGAGTGATTGCTAGTTTTAAGGCTCCCTTTTTTTGCATTGCATCAATGGCGTTTTTGATAAGGTTTTCAATGACCCATCCAAAAAGCTCATTATTTAAATTAACAAATAGTTCTTTTTCCTCTGAAGAAAATGTGAATAAAATTTGTTTTGAACTTCGAGATTCTAAATAATTATAGGCCTGTTTTGTAATGTGAATAATGTTTTCCTTTCTAAGTTCAGGAACAGAACCAATTTTAGAAAATCGGTTGGCGATGGTGTTTAGACGATGTACATCTTTTTCAATTTCTGATACGTATTTATCATCTACCTTTTCCATTTTTAAAATAGTAATCCATCCTAGTAAAGAAGATAGTGGTGTACCAATTTGATGCGCAGTTTCTTTTGCCATTCCGGTCCATAACTTATTTGTTTCGGCGGCTCTGTTGGAACTAAAAAACAGATATATGACACTAAGGAATAAGATCAGAATTAAAATAAGTGCGAGTGGGTAATAGGTGAGTTTGTTTAATAGGTCAGAATCTCTGTAATAGATTAGTTTTTTGTTTTTTCCATTATAGCTTATCTCAATAGGAGCATTTTCAGATTTCATTTTTTGCAATTGAGCATTCACATACATCGGATCTAGACTTTTTATAGAGTCTAAATTTTTATATTCAATCTCCCCAGATTCATTCACTAAAATCATTGGAATATCAGTACTGTTTTTAATGATCTTTAGAGGTAAATCTACGCTAGCATCTAAGTCTTCATTGTTAGACAGTTCTCTTTGTGCGGTTGCAAAAATTTCTATTTTAGCACGTTCTTCTTGTTTGAATTTCTGAAAAAATACAGCGGTATTCCAGAGGATTAGTGACACAATGATTAAAGAAATTAGAATGGCAATTCGTTTAAATAAAAGGGTGTTTGTAAGAAAGTTCATCAAAACAAATATAAAGGTTTCTTGGATATAACTCATTTATGATTTTGATAGTATCTTTACATATCAATTAATTTTGCCTGCAAACAGAGAATTGAAAAATTTAAACATTTTCAATTGTTTGCGAGGTAATTGCTAAATCAAAAAATTAAGGATGCTTTCAATAGACCCCAAAGAAATTTCGACAAGTAAATTACACGGTTATTTATTAGGTGCTGTTGCGCCAAGACCCATTGCATTTGCAAGTACGATGGATGCAAACGGAAATCCAAATCTATCCCCTTTTAGTTTTTTCAATGTGTTTGGTGCCAATCCACCCATTCTTATATTTTCTCCCGCAAGAAGAGTTCGAGACAATACCACAAAACATACCTTAGAAAATGCTTTGGCAACTAAAGAAGTGGTTATTAATATGGTCAATTATGACATTGTGCAACAAATGTCTTTGAGTAGTACAGAATATCCTGCAGGCGTTAATGAGTTTGATAAAGCCGGTTTTACCATGTTAGCTTCAGAGAATATTAAGCCCTTTAGAGTTGCAGAGTCTCCAGTGCAATTTGAATGTAAAGTGACAGATGTAATTGGCACTGGTACTGAAGGAGGTGCTGGAAATTTAATTATTTGTGAAGTTGTAAAGATGCATATTTCTGAAGCTGTTTTGGATGCAGATGGAGCGATAGATCAACACAAAATAGATTTAGTAGCAAGAGCTGGTGGAAGTTATTATTCGAGAGCAAGAGCTGGTTTTTTTGAAATCTCGAAGCCATTAAGCACTTTGGGAATTGGAGTAGATGCGATTCCAGCAGATATTAGAAATAGCGCTATTTTAACTGGAAATAACTTAGGAATGTTAGGCAATGTAGCACAATTGCCTGATATGGTCGCTGTTGATAACTTTGCAAAAGAACATCCAAAATTTATTGGGTTAGAAACCGTAAAAAAACATACATTTGCTAAAGAGTTTTTAAACAAAAAAGAGGTAGAAAGTGCTTGGAAAGTGCTTTTAATTAAATAGTTAAGAATATATATTATGGAAGTAATCGGTAAAGTAAAGTTAATTAGTGAGGTTCAAACTTTTGGATCAAACGGATTTAGAAAAAGAGAATTGGTCGTTACAACAGACGAGCAGTACCCTCAAATGATTATGGTAGAATTTGTTCAAGATAAATGTGATTTATTAAACAATTTTGCTGTGGGTCAAGATGTAAAAGTCGCTATCAATTTAAGAGGTAGAGAATGGATCAACCCGCAAGGAGAAGCAAAATACTTTAACTCTATCCAAGGATGGAGAATTGAAGCATTGTCGCAAGCTGCACCAAGTAACTTGCCTCCAGTAGATCAGTTCCAACCTGCAGCAAATGTTTCTGATACGGAACCAGACGATTTACCTTTCTAGAATTTGGTAAAGATTTTTAGCAATAACACAAAGAGCGTTCATTTTAAAATGAACGCTCTTTGTGTTTAATCAATATTGTATCGTTCTTTTTCAAACAAAAAAAGTATTCTAAGAATTACTTCTTTTCTCCTTTTTTAGGCATTGGCCCTCGTAAGTGAACTACCAGTCCGTTTAAGAAATTACGTAGAATTTGATCACCACATTCTACATATTTTTCATGCTCTTCGTTTCTAAATAAAGCACCTAATTCTCCTTTACTTACCTTAAAATCTACCAACGCGCAGATTTCTACAATATCCGTATCACGCAATTTATGCGCCACACGTAATTTTTTTAAAATATCGTTATTTGTTAATCCCATAGTGCAAATGTAAGAGAAATTAATTGACTACTTTAAAAATAGCCCAGGCATAAATTGCAAATCGAACAAATCGAAATAAACCAAAGAATACAACATTTCTAAAAGAGTATTTTATCATTCCAGCAGCAACGCAAGCAATTGAAAACGGCAAAGGTAATAAAGCCCCCACCAAAATTAAAAAACCTCCCCATTTGCGTGTATTTTTTAAATTTTCAGCCATTTTTACTTCCAAGTAATTTTTTACCGCTTTTATTTTTAAAGTCATTCTACCCAAAAAGTAAGAAATTAATCCGCCACCATATGAAAGTGTGGCTAAAAGAGTTAGATTGAAGATGGGTTCTGGTGTTTTTTTAGACCATGCAATAAATATTTCTGGAGGTATTAAACCTAATAAAGTTTCGGAGATGAAAAAAGTCGTTAACACACCAATTCGAGAAAAGGTTTCGGTTAAGTTTTCTAAACCATCATTGATGTCATAAATATATTTGTTAAACAAAAACAAACAAATAACGGCCACTACAATGGGTATAAAGGCTTTTTTAAGACTTTCCCAAACAAACAAATAAAAGCCCGTTCTTCCATAATAGTTGTGGAGTCTCTTAGCTATAAACGCAGTATTTTTTTTTCTTTTCTTTGCTTTTTTTTCCAATTGGAAAGTATTTTAATTGTTTTGCAAAAATAAGAACTAATTTTGTGGAAACAGGTATGAAAAAAATATTAACAATTTTTTGTGACTCTTAAATCTCAAAAACAAAAACAGCAATAATTTTGATTTGGCTTTCTGAAAAAATCGCTTTTCCTTCTTATGAAAATGCAACCAATAATGGGGTACTTGCTTTGGGCGGAGATTTGTCTGAAAAAAGATTAATTCATGCATATAAAAACGGAATTTTTCCGTGGTTTTCTGAAGGAGAACCTATTGTGTGGTATTGTCCAGCAGAAAGAATGGTCTTGTATCCTGAAGAATTGAAAGTTTCAAAATCGATGCGACAAGTTCTTAAAAAAAACACCTATTTAATTTCAGAAAATACGGCTTTTGAAGAAGTCATTTTTAACTGCAAGAATATTGAGAGAAATGATGGTTTAGGAACTTGGATCACCAATGAGATGGAGCAAGCATATCTTAAATTACATAATATGGGCATTGCAAAATCAATTGAAGTTTGGCAAGGAGATGAATTGGTTGGTGGTTTGTATGGTGTTGAAGTTGGCAGTGTATTTTGTGGAGAAAGTATGTTTTCAAAAATTTCAAACGCATCGAAATTGGCATTCATTCATTTGGTGCGAAAAGGAGGCTATAAATTGATCGATTGTCAGGTGCATAATGCGCATTTGGAAAGTTTAGGAGCTAGAGAAATTTCAAGGAATCAATTTTTACAGCTTTTAAAATCTTAAATATCTGTAAGACTTTGTAACTTTACACGCATAGAAAACTGAAATATGAATATAGAAAACGCTCAGAAGCAAGTAGATGATTGGATCAAAGCCCATGGTGTTCGTTATTTTAACGAGTTAACCAATATGGCACAACTTACCGAAGAGGTTGGTGAAGTAGCTAGAATCATTGCCCGAAGATATGGCGAGCAAAGTGAAAAAGCATCGGATAAAAACAAAGATTTAGGGGAGGAGTTGGCAGATGTACTCTTTGTGGTACTTTGTTTGGCAAACCAAACAGGTATTGACTTAAAAGACGCTTTTGAAAAAAAATTAGATATTAAAACGCAACGTGATCACGATCGTCATCACAACAATCAAAAATTAAAATAAATGAATTTTTCACAAAAAATAAAACTACAAGAATTTTGGAGCAATGTGCTAAAAGTGGCAATCCCGTTTTTTCTCATTGTTACGCTATTCTCTCTTTTCTTTAATAGTTGGAAAGCAATTTTTGCTGGAGATTGGGCTGTAGTTTCTGAAATTAATTTTGATGCTGGGAAATGGAAAATTTTCTGGGGAACAAAAGTGGTTATTTGTTTTATCTACGGAATGTATGTTACTAATAAGAATATGAAGTAATTGCTTAAACTTTAACACGCTCAGGTTAACATCCTCACAATTAATAAAAATTAAATCTTTTTTATTTCATCGGTCTGTAAGTCAAAGCGTGTTGAAGACTTTGTATGCTCCAACACGCTTGTTTAGACACAGTAGAATCAATCCAATTGAATAAAATCGATGGTACTTTCTTTTACCTTTTTATTCAAAGCTTGTACTTTGATTTCAAACAAAGTATATAGTTTTGCCAATTCGATGTCAATTTTTTTAGTGATCTCATTTTTAAAATCAACTTCTTGTTGTGTTGGCTTGTAGTTTCCAACTCGTGTTAATGAATTGATGTGCGCCAATTTATTATTCAACCGAATCGGGTAATTTAGTGGATCTTGTCCGCTTTTACTTTTGGTTTGATACAAAACTACTTCTATGGCTGTCATTTCTTTGACCAATGTATCAGCAAAATCAATCAATTCTTTGTGCTTTTTCTTGTCAGCAATCGATTTTTTTAATGCCGCTATTTGTGTGCTTACTTTTTTCACATTCTTCAAGGCAGTATGAATTTCTGTAACTTTTTTATTGATGTCATTAATAAATTCAAACTGGGCTTTCATGTCTTCTTCAGAAGCTTCAGAGACAGGGTTTCTTAATAGTGAAAAGGATTGTTTTTGGGGTTTGTCATTTACCGACAATTCAACGGTATATTCACCAGGTAAAGCCATTGGACCATTTAAAGAAGCCCACCATAAAATCATCCCTTTTACTTTTTCGGCACCTTCATACATCATGTTCCAATAGAAAATATTATTTCCTTCTTCAACTGTTAATAGACTTTCTTTTTTGTCTTTATTAGGTTGGTTACTAAAGGTCTTTACTAACTGATTTTTCGCATCAAAAACACGGAGAGCAATGGTGTCTTTTTCGCCTATTTTTTTGATAAAAAAATTGAAAGCAGCGCCTCCTGGATGATTGGTTCCTGCGGTTCTTGAGGTGCGTCCGTTTCCTCCTCCCATTCGATATGCATCTTGAGGTTTGAAAAGCACAACCTCCTGTTGCATCAAAGCTTTGTTTAATTGATGAATTGGTGTTAAGTCGTCTATAATCCACAAAGATCTTCCTTGAGTTGCTGCAATTAAATTGTTATTTTTAATAGTCAAATCGGTAATGGGTACAATGGGTAAATTTTGTTGAAATTGTTGCCATTTTTTGCCATCATTAAAAGAAATAAACATGCCACGTTCTGTTCCAGCATATAGCAATCCTTTTCTTTTAGGGTCTGCTTTCAATGCTCTTGTAAAAGCTTCCTCTCCAATTCCATCAACAATTAATTTCCAAGATTTCCCGTAGTTTTCAGTTTTATAAATATACGGTCTGTAATCTCCTGTTTTGTATTTTGTACCGACAATATAAGCGCCTCCTTTTGTAAAAGGAGCTACCTCTATGCTATTAATCATCATCCATTCTGGCATTTTTTTAGGGGTGATGTCGGTCCAAGTTTCACCTCCATTTTTTGTGATATGCACCAATCCATCATCAGAACCTACCCAAATTAGGTCTTTTTCATACTTGGATTCTACTGCTGCGAAAATGGTCCCATAATATTCTACACTGGTGTTGTCTTTGGTAATTGGACCTCCAGAGGGACCTAGTGTTTTTGGATCGTTCCGTGTTAAATCTGGACTGATAACTTCCCAAGACTGTCCTTCATTTTCAGTTTTATGCAAATGATTTGATGCTGCGTACAATCGATTGGTTGTATTGGGTGAAAAGAAGATTGGAAAATTCCATTGAAAACGATATTTAGAATCGATTGCACCGTGCCCCATTGGGTCGTCTGGCCAAACATTGATGGCTCTTGTTTCCCCTGTTTTATGGTTTCTTCTTGTAAGTAATCCACTATAACTTCCGCCATAAACAATGTCGTTGTTCGATGGATCTACAGCGATATGTGCACTTTCGCCACCCGCCGTAGATTCCCAATCACGCTCGTTTATAAAACGTCCATTTGTTCGATGCGGAATTCGTAATGTTGAATTGTCTTGTTGTGCGACATAAATTCGATACGGAAAATGATTGTCTGTGGTTACTCTGTAAAACTGAGATGTGGGCTGATTCATATAGGTACTCCAGTTTTCTCCCGCATCAAAAGAAACTTGAGCACCACCGTCATCTGCAATCACCATTCGTTGGTTGTCTTCGGGGGCAATCCATAAATCATGATGATCGCCATGGGGTGCATTAAATGTGGTATAGGTTTTCCCTCCATCAGTAGATTTGTGATATCGAACATTCAATACATATAAAATGTCTTCGTCCTGTGTGTCTGCATACAAACGGGTATAGTACCAAGCTCTTTGTCTTAATTTGCGTTCCGCATTTATTAATTTCCAAGTTTTCCCAGCATCTATAGATTTGTAAACACCCCCTTTTTTGTTTTCAATGAGTGCCCATACAATATCAGAATTTACTGGCGAAACAGTAACGCCGCTAATACCCCAGGTTCCTTTGGGAAGTCCTTTGTGGGGAGATATATTTGTCCAAGTATCCCCGCCATCAGTACTTTTGTAGAGTGCGGATCCTTTTCCACCAGAGGATAAACTGTACGGTGTTCTTCTAACATCCCAGGTAGTTGCATATAAAATTCTTGGATTGTTTGGATCGATAATTAAATCAATAGCTCCTGAGTTTTCATCGGCAAAAAGTACGCGTTTCCAATTTTCTCCTCCGTCAATCGATTTGTAAACGCCTCTTTCTTTGGTTGGTTTGTAGAGATCCCCTAAGACTGCTGCAAAAACAATTTCAGCATTTTTAGGGTGAATTCTCATTCTTGGAATATGTCTTGAATTTTTTAATCCGATATGTTTCCAGGTTTTACCTGCATTTTCAGATTTCCAAACTCCGTCCCCTGAAGAAACATTTCCACGAACGGTTTTTTCTCCCATTCCAACATATATGACATTATTGTCACTGTCAGAAACCGCAACAGCACCTACAGACCCACCAAAGAATCCGTCAGAAATATTTGTCCAAGTGTTTCCCGCATCGGTTGTTTTCCAAACACCACCACCTGTACTTCCCATGTAAAAAAGATTGGCTTTGCCAGCAACACCAGTTACAGCAGCACTTCGCCCGCCTCTATGTGGACCAATATTTCGCCATTTTGTTGCACTAAAATATTCCGAAGAAATTTTGTCAACTTTTTTTTGTGCAGTAACTTTGACATTCACGGAAAGAACTAGGCAAATTGCCAGAAGGAAGTGTTTTTTCATAAGGGTTCGTTATTATTTTCGAGTCTAAAAATAAGAATTAAAATCAGGTTTTAGAATGGACATCTTGTTAAATGTTAGTACGAGTGCAAAAATTATTGAGAAAATAGTAATTTCTGGGTCTAAAAGTGAGTCGAACCGATTGCTAATTTTACAAGAATTGTTTCCAGAAATTTCGATAGAAAATTTATCAGATTCAGATGATTCGATTCATTTGCAGCACGCACTTTCTACGGAAGCGTCTACAATAGATATTGGTCATGCTGGAACTGCAATGCGTTTTTTGGTTGGTTATTTTGCTTCGAAACAAAACAGTGAGGTGATCTTAACAGGTTCTGAAAGGATGCAGCAAAGACCCATAGGTATTTTAGTGGAAGCGCTAAGAGACTTGGGAGCAGACATTTCTTATGAAGAAAATGAAGGATATCCACCAGTAAGAATTAAAGGAAAAGCCATTACAAAAAACAACGTACAAATTAATGGAAATGTGAGTAGTCAATATATATCATCTTTAATCCTAATGGGAACTCACTTAGCAAAAGGGGTAACCATTGAGCTGATGGGTAAAATTACTTCGATTCCATATATAAATATGACTTTGAGTTTGTTGAATCAATTGGGAATTTCAACCCATTTTGAAGGCAATATCATTCAAGTTTTACCAGCAAAAAAGCTACAAAAGCAAACAGTGGTTGTAGAATCTGATTGGAGTTCTGCTTCTTATTTTTATGCTGTTGCAGCGTTTAGTGAAGTTGGATCTGAAATTCAATTGTCTGCCTATAAAAAAGAAAGTTTACAGGGAGATTCGTGTTTGGCAGAAATTTATACCCACTTTGGTGTTGAAACTGTTTTTGACCAAAATACAATCACCTTAAAAAAAGTAAGTGCATCAGAAGCGGGGCTTTTAACCCTCGATCTAAAGAATGCTCCAGACATTGCACAAACGATTGCGGTTACTTGCTTTGGACTGGGTGTCACGTGTCATTTAACAGGGCTCCACACCTTAAAAATTAAGGAAACAGATCGGTTAGAAGCATTGGAAGCAGAATTAAAAAAATTAGGGGCTTCCATCTCAATTACCAATGAAAGCTTATCGCTTTCAACATCGGAGGTAATGCATGAGAATATTGCAATCAAAACCTACAACGATCATAGAATGGCAATGGCTTTCGCACCTTTGGCTTTTAAAGTGCCAATTGCTATTTTAGATGCTGAAGTGGTTTCTAAATCCTATCAAAAATTCTGGAAGGACATGCAGCAAATAGGGATTCAAATTAAAGAACTGTAAATTAAACAGGGAAACACTTGACAACGCCTATTCCGATATCGTATCTTTGCCGCCTTTACATCAAACAAAACTTATGAAACTATCTCAGTTCGAATTCGAATTACCCGAAGAATTAATTTCAAAATATCCATCAAATCATCGAGATGAATCTCGTTTGATGGTCGTGAATAGAAAAGAAGGTACTATAGAACACAAACTTTTTAAAGACGTTATTGATTACTTCGAAGAAGGTGATGTAATGATGTTGAATGATACCAAGGTTTTTCCTGCCAGAATGTATGGTAATAAGGAAAAAACAGGTGCAAGAATTGAAGTTTTCTTATTAAGAGAACTAAATTCAGAAAACAGATTGTGGGATGTATTGGTAGATCCAGCAAGAAAAATTAGAATCGGAAACAAATTATTTTTTGGAGAAGATGATAGTTTAGTTGCCGAAGTAATTGACAATACAACTTCTAGAGGAAGAACATTACGTTTCCTATTTGACGGAAGTTATGAGGAATTTAGAGCGAAATTATTGGAATTAGGAGAAACTCCTTTACCAAAATTAATCGGTAGAGATGTAGAAGAATTAGACAAAGAAAGATATCAAACTATTTTTGCAAAAAATGAAGGAGCAGTCGCTGCACCATCTGCAGGATTGCACTTTTCTAAACACTTGCTAAAACGTTTAGAAATTAAAGGTGTCGAATTTGCAGAAACAACATTACATGTTGGTTTGGGTACGTTTGCACCGGTTGAGGTAGAAGATTTATCGAAGCATAAAATGGATTCTGAGCAAATTGTTATTTCTCCAAATTCTGCAGACAAAATAAATTCTGCTAAAATAGAAAAAAGAAGAATTTGTGCAGTAGGAACCACTGTTATGAGAACAGTAGAGTCTTCGGTTTCTGCAAATCAACAATTAAATCCATATACAGGTTGGACCAATAAATTTCTTTTCCCTCCTCATGAGTTTAGTATTGCAAACAGCATGATTTCAAACTTTCACAAACCAAAATCTACTTTATTAATGTCTGTTGCCGCTTTTGGAGGCTATGACTTAATAATGGAAGCCTATAAAGTTGCCATCAAAGAAAAGTATAAATTCTATGCTTATGGAGATGCAATGTTGATTATCTAAGAAATTCAGCAATTCAAGAATTAAAAACTGGTACTTCATTTAGGTACCAGTTTTTTTATGCATATTTTTGCAACCGTGCTATTTTTTAACCGTTTAACCATTTTACATTGAATAAAAAGAAAGACATCAGAGCATTAACGAAAGAGGCATTAAGAGATTTTTTTGTTGAAAATGGCGATAAAGCATTTCGTGGAAATCAAGTGTACGAATGGTTGTGGAGTAAAGCATCTCACACTTTTGAAGACATGACCAATGTTTCTAAAGCGACCAGAGCAATGTTAGAAGAAAACTTTGTTATCAATCATATAAAGGTTGATTCGATGCAAAGAAGTAAAGATGGTACCATTAAGAACGGGATAAAATTACACGATGGTTTTATTGTAGAATCGGTTTTAATACCCACACCAAAAAGAACAACAGCCTGTGTTTCTAGTCAAGTTGGATGTAGTTTAGATTGCAAGTTTTGTGCTACTTCTCGCTTAAAGAGAATGCGAAATTTGAATCCAGATGAAATTTATGATCAAGTAGTTGCCATTGATAATCAAAGTCGATTGTATCACAATCATAAGTTGTCTAATATTGTTTTTATGGGCATGGGAGAACCTTTAATGAATTACAACAACGTCATTAAATCTATCGAAAAAATTACGTCACCAGAAGGCTTAGGAATGTCTCCCAAAAGAATTACCGTATCCACTTCTGGTGTGCCAAAAATTATCAAAAAAATGGCAGATGATGAAGTGAAATTCAATTTAGCTGTCTCGTTACACTCTGCAATAGACGAAGTACGAACTTCAATTATGCCTTTTAACACGAATTTTCCTTTAGATGATTTAAGAGCGTCTTTAGAATATTGGTATGAAAAAACGGCGCGTATCATTACCTATGAATACATAGTTTGGAAAGGGATTAATGACCGAAAAGAAGATATACAAGCCTTGGTGAAGTTTTGTGGTTATGTGCCCTGTAAAGTCAACTTAATAGAGTACAATCCGATAGATGATGGGGAGTTTCAGCAAGCAAGCTCTTCCGCGATTAATAGTTATATTTCCAACCTTGAAATGCATGACATTACGGTAAATGTACGTCGTTCTAGAGGAAAAGATATTGATGCTGCTTGTGGCCAATTGGCAAATAAATCGTAAACAAATTATAGGCCTTTCAGGGTCCAAAAATCTGTAAGGTCTTGTTTAAATTTCGTAATTTTGTACACATGAATACAGTTGAGCAAATTAAACTGCCTATTTTATCTGAAATGGAACTCTTTGAAGAAAAGTTCAAAGATGCGATGCTTTCTAAAGTTCCGCTTTTAAACAGAATCACCTATTATATTGTTCGAAGAAAAGGAAAACAAATGCGTCCGATGTTTGTTTTTTTAGTGGCAAAAATGGTTTCTAATGGTGGTTTTGATGAACGTACTTATCGAGGTGCTTCTGTGGTAGAATTAATTCATACCGCTACTTTGGTTCATGATGATGTGGTAGATGATAGCAACAGAAGGCGTGGGTTTTTCTCCATAAATGCACTTTGGAAAAACAAAATCGCCGTACTAGTTGGCGATTTTTTATTGTCGAAAGGATTGTTGTTGTCTATTGATAATGAAGATTTTGATTTGTTAAAATTGATTTCCATTGCCGTTCGTGAAATGAGTGAAGGGGAATTGTTACAAATAGAAAAAGCCCGAAAATTAGACATTACCGAAGCCGTTTATTTTGATATTATCCGTAAAAAAACAGCCACTCTAATTGCTGCTTGCTGTGGGATTGGCGCGGCATCTGTTGGCGCAAGTCAAGAGAAGGTGCATCAAATGAGAAAATTTGGAGAATATATTGGGATTGCTTTTCAGATAAAAGATGATTTATTCGATTATTCAGATGCCAAAATTGGTAAGCCTACTGGGATAGATATCAAAGAGCAAAAAATGACCTTGCCTTTAATTTATACCCTAAATAATTGTTCTAAAAAAGAAAAATCTTGGTTGATCAATTCCATCAAAAAGCACAATAAGGATAAAAAGCGTGTGAAAGAAATCATCACTTTTGTAAAAAGTAATGGCGGAATTGAATATACAACTCTTAAAATGGAAGAGTATATCCAAAAAGCCATTGCCCTTCTAGAAAATTACCCAACTTCAGAATACAAAACCTCATTGCTTAAAATGATTGGGTACGTTGTGGAACGTAAGATTTAATCAATTATCAAATTCTTGTTTTTAGGATATTTAACTGCGTATTTTAGTCTTATTTTTTTTGAAGCCTTGGCATCCAAAGACAAATTCCATTTTACTTCACCGTTCTTTTCATTTTATAGTTCATTTACCAAATCTAAGAATATCAATTCAGAAATTATACTATAAACATAAGTAAAAAATATTTTTAAAGTATAAAATTGATTAATTTTAACTTATAATTCCAATAACTCCTCTACAAAAGCTCTCGAATTGGACAACCTGGGCACTTTGTGTTGGCCTCCTAATTTGCCTTTTTTCTTGAGCCAGCTATAGAACAATCCCTTTTTTGCTTTGTGCACTATGGGCAGCATTAAGGTCATGTTTAAATATCTTTTTGCCTCATAATCGGAGTTGATCCCTTTTAATGCCTCGTCTAAAATTTCGGTAAACTTCGCCATTACTTTGGGTTCTTTGGTAAATTCAATAATCCATTCATGTCCTCCTTTTTCTTTGCCTTCCATAAAAATTGGCCCTACGGTATAATCAGAAATGATTGCATTTGTTTTCTCACAAGCGGTCCGCAAAGCTTCTTCGGCATTTTCAATGATTAATTCTTCCCCAAAAACATTGATGTGGTGTTTTGTCCGTCCTGTAATTTTAATTCGATACGGGTCTGTAGCGGTAAATTTTACAGTATCACCAATTAAATAACGCCATAAACCACCATTGGTAGTGATTAAGATTGCATAATTAATTCCTTTTTTGACCTCTGACAAAGGGATAGCAGTTGAATCTTCGCCCTTATAATGCTCCATTGGAATGAATTCATAAAAGATTCCATAATCCAACATCAACAAGAGCTCTTTAGAACCCTGTCTGTCTTGAATGGCAAAAAAACCTTCGGAGGCATTGTAAATTTCGTAATAGTTGAAATCGGCTTTCGGAATTAATTTTTTGTATTGTTCTCTATAAGGGTTAAAATTTACTCCCCCGTGAAAATAGACCTCCAAATTTGGCCAAACTTCTAATATATTCTCTTTTCCTGTTTTCTCCAAAACCCGATTCAATAAGACCAACATCCATGAAGGAACACCTACCAAACTGGTAATGTTTTCATTGATTGTCTCGTTGATAATGGCTTCCATTTTAGTTTCCCACTCTGCCATTAACGCTACTTTCTGACTGGGTGCTGAACTAAAATCTGCCCATAAAGGCAAGTTTTCTGTTATAATTGCAGACAAGTCTCCAAAGTGAGAACCATTGTCTTGATAGACTTCAGAGCTTCCTCCCAATCGCAAACTTTTACCTGTAAAAAGCTGTGTTTTTGGATTGTTGTTAATGTACAAACACAACATGTCTTTTCCTGCTTTTAAGTGACAATATTCTAGTGCATCATCGGAAACTGGAATAAACTTACTTTTTGCGTTGGTGGTTCCACTACTTTTTGCAAACCATTTTATCGGAGTCGGCCAAAATAAATTTTGAGTTCCTTTTCGACAACGTTCAATGAAGGGTTCGAAGGTTTCATACTGCTGTATAGGTACTTTTTGTCTAAAATCAGTATATTTTTGAATGGCAGCAAACTCTTTTTCAATTCCAAATTCAGTATTTTTAGCAGTATTTACAAGCCTTAACAACACCTCTTCTTGTACGTCTTTTGGGTATTTTAAAAAGAGCTCGATTTGATGTTTCCGTTTCTTTAAAAGCCAAGATAATATAGAATTGATAATCTGAAACGCCATAGAATTTTTGTAAGTTTGTTTGATGCTATTTCTTGTTTAAACAAATCGAGAAATCTTCCCCTAAAGTAATAAAATCTTTTATATGACCTATCAAGGAGTTTTAAAAAAAATGATGACCGAGAATTCAGATCAAATTCAGTACTATCTGGACATGAATGACGATTTCATCAATATGAATCAATTATTGAATACCACAATAACACTTGATTTTGTGACCTATGAATGCTTAAACTGTCATTTAGAAAAGGAAATTTACAGGCAAGGTTTCTGTAAATCCTGCTTTTTTGATACTCCAAATGCTGGAGATTGGATTATGAGACCCGAATTAAGCACAGCACATTTAGGGATAGAAGATCGAAATTTGACCTATGAAAAAAGCGTACAATTAAAGCCACATATTGTGTACTTGGCAAATTCAAGCAATGTAAAAGTGGGAGTTACCAGAAAACAGCAAGTTCCTACTCGTTGGATAGATCAGGGAGCGCACGAAGCTATTGAAATTGTAGAAGTACCCAACAGATATTTAGCCGGAATTACCGAAGTAGCTTTAAAAGCTTACGTAGCCGACAAAACCAATTGGCGAAAAATGTTAAAGAATGACAATGCTGATGAAAACCTTCTCGAGTGGAGAGATCAATTAAAGCAATACATACCAGACGAAGCCAAAGCATACTTCATAGCGAACAATAAAGAAACCAAGTTGAATTTTCCAGTGGTAAAATATCCAGAGAAACCAAAAAGTTTGAACCTCAAGAAAACACTCCACTATACAGGTACATTGGTTGGTATTAAGGGACAGTATTTAATTTTTGAGGATGAAACTGTTTTTAATGTAAGAGCCAATGAAGGCTTAGTAGTTTCGATAAAAGTGTAATATTAAAATGATTCTTTAGAATATTTACACAGCAATAGTTATAACCATTTACAGTGAATTAATAAATAGATAATGACCAAAAACCTATTAAAAGTAGCCTTAGCACAAATTTCACCTGTTTGGCTGAATAGAGAACGACAAAGTACAGTTTCTTATGAAGATTAAAGGGCGAATTTTTTTGTAGAATTTCGTTCCACTAAATTTGTTTTTATCACTACTGTTTTTGGTTTGTCAGGCGTAATCTTTTTATCTAATTTGTCAATCAAAATTTCTGCTGCTGTGGCACCCATTATCTCCCCATGTTGACTTATCGTTGTCATTTTTGGACTAGAGTGTCTTGCTAAAATTCCGTTTGAAAAAGAAATCACAGAAAAGTTTTGAGGGATTTTGTGTCCTTTTTTAATGGCTACTTTCATTGCAGCAATTGCTGAAGATTCATCCGTAGCAATTACAGCATCAATGGTGTTGTTGTCGAAAATTGGAGTTAAAATATTTTCATATTCTTTATAATCATCTTCTAAAATATCGATAATTAAATTTCGGTTTACTGTAATGTTATTTTCTTCCAATCCTTTTAAGTAACCATGTTTTCTTTTCTCGCCAATTTTTAACTTACTAATGGTAGAAATAAACGCAATGTTTTTACTTCCAGTTTTCACAAGATGATTTACTGTGTTTACAGTACCAATAAAATCGTCCGTAATTACTTTGTCACAATCAATGCCATCTGCAACCCGATCAAACATTACAATAGGGGTGTTATTATTGATCATTTCTTGCAAATGCGAAAAATCATTTTTTAAAATGGTTTCTTCTGCCAAAGAAAGAATAAAACCATCTATAATACCATTGGAAAGCATTTCTATAGTTTCTACTTCTTTGGTATAAGACTCATTGGAAATACAAGAAATAATTTTATATCCTCGATCATTTGCTACTTTTTCGATGCCTTTAAAAACTTGCGCAAAGAAATAATTTAGCATGTTGGGAATGATAATTCCAATCGTCTTTGTTTGTCTGTTTTTTAAACTTAACGCATTAAAATTGGGTTTATAATTGTTCTCTTTTGCAAATTTTTGAATCTTTTCTTTGGTGCTAGTACTAATTTCGTAACTGTTATTCAGTGCCTTGGAAACGGTTGAAATAGAAACGTTAAATTCTTTAGCGATGTCTTTTATAGTTATTCTTTTCATTGGAAAATAGATAAGTGTGTAAAATACAAAAAACTATGAACATCTAGGTTAACAGGATGTTGTTTTTCTTTTTAAGTTCAAAAATTAGATATAAAAAAACAATTAAATACTCAAGTCCTACAAACCAAAGGTTCTCATTCCAAGGGGTATTTGCGTAGGCCTGATAGCTTAAAATAATGGCGAAACTCCAAACAGTTGTGAAGCGATACTTTGTGAAAACGCTCAAAATAAGTAATGTCGCCAAATACCAAGGATGCATTGTTGTGGTGGTAAAGTAATAGAAAGAACTTCCAAATAAAAGTGCTGTAATGAGTTGGCGGATCGAACTGTTTTTTCTAAAGAAGGTCAGGTATCCTATGAAAATTAAGGTTAGAATGGGCGTTATTTTACCGATGATTGCAATTTCATTCCAACCTCTAAAAAGATACCCAATTTCTCGAAAGAGGTAGTAAAAACTAGCGTTAAATTCAAATTTCTGAAACCATAAACCAACTGATTTTAAATAATTGGAAATTAATTCGGGCGAATAAAATGGTAAGAATAGGGCGATTATTGTGACAAGTATAATACCATAGAAGGCAATTAAATTTTTGATTCCTGTGAAGCTTAGATTCCATTTTTCTCTTTGGAGTCCATTGCTACTTTTATCATTAATTTGCTCCAATTTATTTTCAAGGTTTTTCGGTTTTGTAAACCATTGGCAGAAAAGCGGTAAAAATAAAAATGGAATGAGTTTTACAGAAATAGAACCTGCGATTAATACTCCTGCAAAGCGCCATTTTTTTTGAGTTAATTTATACAATGCACATACCAAGAAGAATAACATGATGGATTCGAAATGGAGGTTTCCTGTCATTTCAATAATGATAAACGGGTTGAGTACATACCAAAAAATATTTTGAACCGGTAGATTCAATTTTTCCAATAGCTTTTTTCCAAAATAAAGAATCCCTATGTCGGCCAAAATAATAAGAACTCGTAATACGACTATAGAGCCCAAAATACTCTTGCTCGAAAAAAGGGCTGCAATTAAAAAGCATATTTGATGTAATGGTGGGTAATTGGTGTAATGACTCCCATTCAATTCTCCCATACCTTCATAAAGAGTTACGGCTTCTGATATTGGCTTTAATCCTTGTTGAATGTAGGTTTCTGGTAATGAAAGGTAGGGGTTTAGTCCTTCGAGAATCATTCTTCCGTCCCAGATAAAACGATAGAAATCTTGTGATAGATTTGGAATTTGGAATAGGATTACTAGCCTAAAAAGGATGGAAATACCTGCCAAATATTTAAAATTGAACGGCTTGCTTTTCATTAGAAAATAAAAGCAAATAAATAAAGAAAACCAAGTAAAAAGCAATGTGTTAAAAGCGGTTCTCTCTATAAAATAGCCAATATAAAAATAGAGAATACAACTGGTAAGAGTTAGGAAAATAGCTTTGTATTTATCCAATCCAATCATTAAGCTTTCGAAAAAATAGATTTAAAGAATACATATCCAAAGCCTATAAAAAGCATTAAGTGAAATGGAAACAATCCAAAATCTCCACCCTGATCTCCAACAATAAAAGCACTGTACATTCCAAAAGCAAAATAGAGCACCAAGATTCCTTCAACAATCACATTTACAGAAGGTTTTTTCTTGATGTATTTATTGTTTTTCCAACCGTCTTTTAAGGTTTTAATATTGAATTTAGGGGTTCTTACAAACTCACTTTTTTTACCGAAATGACCTTCCAAAACCGCGATGGAATTATGTAAAGAAAAGCCCATTGCTATTGAGAAAAAGGTGAAAAACATACCGATAAAATTTAAAAATTTTACAAACCCACCTCCGTACATTCTCTTGTACATCTGCCAGTAGCAGATAAAGAAAATCAATGAGCTGATGACAAAGAAACTCATCATATAGAAGTAGTTTTTTAGATGTGCATATTCATTTTTTATGTACAACATTGGGATGCTTAATATAGCTACAATAAAGACATTTAAAAACATAGAACTATTTAACAAATGTAGTACACTATGAATTTTAGTTTTCAGCGGCAATTCTTTTGCTTTTAAAACTCTTTTTGTCATTTTTTGAAAATTCTCTGCACCTCCTTTGTTCCAGCGAAATTGTTGCGAGCGAGCAGCACTAATAATAACTGGTAATTCTGCAGGTGTTTCTACATTTTCAAGATATTTAAACTCCCATTTTTTTAATTGTGCTCTATAACTTAAATCCAAATCTTCAGTTAAAGTGTCACCTTCCCAGTTTCCAGCATCATAAATACATTCTTTTCTCCACAGACCTGCTGTTCCATTAAAGTTAATGAAATGTCCCTTACTGTTTCTACCCACTTGTTCTAGTGTGAAATGCGCATCCAATGCAAAAGCCTGAATCTTTGTAAGTGTAGAGTAATTTCTGTTAATATGTCCCCAGCGTGTTTGAACAACGCCAATTTTTTCATCCTTAAAATAAGGTACAGTTTTAAGTAACCAGTCTTCTTCAGGTAAAAAATCGGCATCAAAAATTGCAATAATTTCTCCTTTTGTAGTTTTTAAACCCTCTTTTAACGCACCCGCTTTAAAACCTTGTCTGTTGGTTCTACAAATGTGTTGAATATCGATGCCTTGTTCTTGTAACTTTTTAATTTGAAGTGCAGTTGTTTCTACAGATTCGTCTGTAGAGTCATCTAATACTTGAATTTCTAATTTCTCTTTTGGATATTTAAGTTTTACAATATTATCCAATAAGCGTTCCATTACATACATTTCGTTGAAAACAGGTAATTGAATGGTTACAAAAGGAACCTCTTCCGATTTTGATAAATCGAATTGGGGAGAATTATCTTCTTTTTTTTGAGCAGATAAGTAATTAAACAATAAGTTTAATTGTGCTAATGCGTATAAGAAAATAAGTATCAAAGAGATGGAGTAGATCGTAATTGTAATATATTGTAAAATCATTATTTAAAACTGTATTTAAAAATCCAAGTAAGAATCTTAATCCCTGCAAATATAGTACCTTTTATGGTTCCTGAAACCTTAGATACACCAATTCTGTTTCTGTACCTAACGGGGATTTCGAGGTAGGTCAATTGCTGTTTTAAAGCTTTTAACTGCATCTCTACCGTCCAACCGTAGGTTTTGTCTTCCATTTTTAAAGCCATCAACTTCTCGTATTTAATGGCTCTAAAAGGCCCTAAATCGGTAAAGGTAGCTCCGAAAAACAACTTCATTAAAGAGGTTGCGAGCCAATTTCCGAAAATTTGTTGGGGGGTCATCGCACCTAATTCTCGCTGTTCTTTTACTCTTGCGCCCAAAACAAAGTCAATATTTTTTGTAATAATTGGCGAGATCAATTCCGTTAATTGTGCTGGGTAGTCTGAATAATCTCCATCTAAAAAAACAACAATTTCTGGTTTTGCTTTTTGCTCTTCAATATAATCCAATCCTTTTAGACAGGCATATCCATAGCCTTTTCTACTTTCATACAAAACGGTGGCCCCTGCATTTTTGGCGTTCATAGCAGTATTGTCGGTTGAGTTGTTGTTAATAACAATTATTTCATTAACAATTTCGGGAATGTCATTTACAACATTTGCTATCGAGTCTTGTTCGTTATAAGCTGGGATAATAACTGTAATTATTGCCTGCATTTACCACAAATTTTTAAATGGGTTTTACTTTTCTTTTTTTTGAAAAGTTTGTCGAGGCAAAAGTACTAAGATTCCGTTTATTTTCTATTTACATACTGCATTAAGTCTACATCATTTCCCAATAAAATCTCTGTTGGATTAATTCTTCCTTGCTCTGGGCCGTTTTCTAATTTTAAAACTCCTCTAGGGCACACTGCAGAACAAATACCACAGCCGACACAACTAGAACGGACAATATTTTCTCCTTTTTGAGCATAGGCACGAACATCAATCCCTTGTTCACAATAAGTAGAGCAATTTCCACATGAGATACATTGCCCACCATTAGTTGTAATTCTAAAGCGAGATTTAAAACGTTGTACGAAACCCATATAAGCAGCTAACGGACATCCAAAACGACACCAAACCCGATTCCCTAATATTGGATAAAATCCTGTTCCGATCACTCCAGAGAAAATAGAACCTATTAAAAACCCGTAAGAACTTTGAATGTCGTAAACAGAGATGCCAAAAGCAATTTTTTTCCAACTTTCAATTTCTGCAAAATAAGTGTAAAGGGTAATTGCAGTCATGAAGATGGCAAAACCCAAAACACCATGAATTACCCAACGTTCAACTTTCCACGATAATAATGATTTACTAGACAGTTGCCTGTAAGGATCGCCTAAAGTTTCTGCCAATCCGCCACAACCACATACCCAAGAACAATACCATCTTTTTCCATAGAAATAGACCATAACAGGAACAATGACTAAGGTGAGTAAAATTCCCCAAATCAACATAAAGATTCCCATGTTGCCGCTTGCTAATAAATTATCAATATTCCAATCAAAGAAGAAAGTATAATTAAGCGGAAACGCATTTTTAAAATCAAACCAAGGTTTGTTAAATGCCACTAAAATTTCGGGAATGATGAATGCAAAGGCAATTTGAAAAAATAAGACAACGGTAGTTCTTAAAATCTGATAATTATTATGCCTGTATTTTATGAACATTCTGATTGCGAAAACACTCATAACTGCACAATACATAAACCCATAAAGGAACCATTGGCTAGATTCGTTACCGCTTAAACTTTTACTTATTGGATTTACAGCAGTAATGGGGTTGATTAAATAATTAGGAAAGAAATATAAAACCACATAAAAGCCCACAAAGTAGAAAAAGGTAAGAATACCTAAATAGCCCCTATTTGTAGCTGAGTGTTGGAAAATTCCATTGTTTTTAATACCTGCTTTGCCAAGTAATTTATAATCGGTAGCAAATGCAATGGTTCCTCCAAGAATTGCCAAACCAAAAGTAATCCAGAAGAACAATCCTTCATTTTGTTGCGGCCAACCCGTTGCAGATGCTCTGGCTAAAGGGTATATGAAGTCTTTGGACGTTTTATTCCATTTCAAAGGAATGATTTTATTCCATGCTATTTTCTTTTGACTTTTGTGATATATGTTTGATGCTTTCGCAATTTCAGTAATTCGATGTGAGAGTTCAAAAGCACTTAATTCGATATCAACAATCTCTTTTTGTGCCTTTTCAATAAAAAACGCACTTTTTACTTTTTGTTTCGCCCAAGTGTTAAAGGTTTCTTGAGAGACTTTATTAGTTCCTGTAAAAATACTTCCTGTAAAAATGGCAAACCCAATAAAACAGAGTATCAATCCTATGTTTTTAATTGCTTTCATGTTTTATTTGCTAAAAATTCGTGTCCAACTCTTTTTTCTCAAAGAAATATTTGTATTCAATTCTGTGTTGAATTTTGCTACGATTGCTGCTTCATGCAGTTTGTAAAATTCAGGATCAAAATTGGCATCTACTATATGTTCTAAAATAAATTCGATTGATTTTTTTTGAGACAACCATTTGTCAAAAACTTCATGCCGCATCCGAATTCCGAAAGTATTAATTCCTAGAAATAAGTGGGTGTCTTTGTCATATGAAATGGTAATACATTTTGCTTCTTTTGGATGTTTCCATTGAAAATGTACTTCGTTTTTTGATTTGTTTTTTTCGCTAAAAACCCAACCATAAGTTTGGTATTCGATGTCTAAGAATTTTGCAGAATTAAACCAATGTCCTGGTTTGTATTCCGTTTTATTTCCACAAATCGTTTGTGCAACTGTTTCACCCATCATTCTACCCGTATACCAAACAGCTTCGATATTTCTTCTTTGACCAATGGCTTCATGTTGTTCAGCACAATCGCCAATGGCATACACATCTTCGATGTTGGTTTCTAAGAATCGATTTACTTTTACACCTCGTGCTGTTTCAATAGGAGACGCTTTAATAAAATCGATGTTTGGACTTACACCTGCAGTTAAACCAACAACATTACAGTGGATTTCTTCGCCAGTTTCTGCTATAATAATGGAGGAAACCTGTCCGTTTTTATCCGATTTTATTTCTTTTAAATTGACACCTAAGCGCAAATCAATATGATGCTCTTTGATGTGTTTGTTTATCATTTCAGATTCTTGAGCTGGCAATACTCCATTCCAAAAACTTTCTTCTCGTACTAAAAAAGTAACCGGAATGTTTCTACTTCTAAGCATTTCTGCCAACTCAATTCCAATTAAACCACCACCAACAATGACTGCTCTTTTACACACTTTATTGTTGGGAGCATATTTTTCTAATTTTTCTAAATCTTGTTTGTGATACATGCCCATTACCCCCTCTAAATCTTCACCTGGCCAACCAAATTTATTGGTTTTAGAGCCCGTAGCAATAATTAATTTGTCATAATTTAAGGAAGTATTGTCTGTAAATTGAAGTGTTTTACTCGATGTATTTATTGCGGTAACCAATCCTTCTTTTAGTTCGATATTGTTTTTTTTCCAAAACCAATCTTCATAGGGTTGAGTATGCTCAAATGTAAGGTGCCCCATGTATACGTACATCAGTGCTGTTCTCGAAAAAAAGTATTTGCTTTCTGCTGAAACGATTATAATCCTCTTATCCGATTTTTTTCGAATATGTCTTGCAGCTGTTATACCTGCAATTCCGTTTCCAATAATAACAATTTGATTCATACATCGTTGTTTCTAAGTTTGCTGAAAAAAAAGCACAAAATAATAATCTTTTAATTAACATAAATAAAGATGTAAAATACAACTTTAAAATTAGAATGAAATATTTTTTTACATTTTTTTAAAGTAGAACTTGGAAAGTAATAGCCCTTCAACTTGTCAGATTGACTTCAAAGAGATTTGTTTGATTAAAAAGTTTATTTTTGAGGTATTATGAAACAATTTCAACCCTTTTTTTTGTTCTTACTCACCTTTTTATCATGCCAAACCCAAACAAAAAAAATGAATGGTGTTAGTTTTGTGGCTTCCAGAGATTCCATAAATAGTTCCCACATAAAACCCGTTCAAAACATACGAAGCAATTATGTTGCTTTAATGCCTTTTGGTTTTATAAAAGATGTGTCATCACCCAAAGTAATACACAATACCAATTGGCAATGGTTTGGTGAAACAAAAAAAGGTTTGTTGCAATATGCAAAAAGTTTTCATAAAGAAAACATAGGCATTATGGTAAAACCTCAAATTTGGGTGTCCAAGGGTACATTTACTGGCAAAATAAAAATGAATTCTGAAGAAAATTGGGTCGCTTTAGAAGATTCGTACCGAGCATTTATTCTAACCTATGCAGCAGCAGCTGAACATGTAAATGCCGAACTGCTTTGTATTGGAACAGAACTGGGAGAATTTGTAAAAAATAGACCGCAATATTGGCGAAAACTCATTCAAGAAATTCGCGTTGTTTACAAAGGAAAACTCACTTATGCTGCCAATTGGGACGAATTTAGTCATGTGCCCTTTTGGGATGCTTTAGACTATATAGGAATTGATGCTTATTTTCCTTTGAGTGATGATAAAACGCCAACAATTGCTGCTTATGAACAAGGGTGGCAACCTCATAAAAAACAAATATTAGCACTTCAAAAAGAATATCAAAAACCTGTTTTGTTTACTGAGTTTGGGTATCGAAGTATAGATTTTGCTGGAAAAAAACCTTGGGATTCTAAAAGAGTTGAAGCGGGGGTAAATTTAGAAGCACAAACACATGCATTGCAAGCGATTCACAATCAATTTTGGAATGAAGACTGGTTTGCGGGAGGTTTTGTTTGGAAATGGTTTCACACACATGACCGTGTTGGAGGGAAACAAAATAACCGATTTACACCTCAAAATAAACCTGCAGAGCAATTGCTAAAAGAGCTGTATGCACAATAAATAATTGAAAAACACTATTTACTTTTTCCCTAAAGGATAAATGCCTTGTTTGAAGAAACTTTTTGGAAATTTTTCATCATCATCAAACCCAATTTCAATATTTTTTCCAGAATATGGAATGTAATTTGTTTTAAACAAATAGTCCCAGATACTCAATGTCAAAGCAAAATTCACACCATATTTTCTGTCTTCTGGTAATTCTTTTGCATGATGCCAAATATGCATTTTTGGATTGTTTAAAATGTATTTTAAAAAACCATAATTCAAGTTAACATTTGCATGGTTTAGGTGTCCAATCGTAATTGCAAAAAAATGGACAAAAGCTACATCTTGTGCAGAAAATCCGCCAATAATTGCCAACGGAATATAGCGTAACGAATTATAAATGATGGGTTCCATCCAATGATACCTTAGGTGTGCTGCAAATCCCATTTGTTTTACAGAATGGTGTACTTTGTGAAAATTCCATAAAAATTCAAATCGATGTAACAATCTGTGTGTCCACCATTGCGTAAAGTCGACTACAATAAAAAAGAGGAGTATTCTGGCAGCAAATGGGAGTTTGTTGATTTCTAAAAGCTGAAAACTTGAAATAGATATTCCAACAAGACCCAAAAGATCATTGAAAATTTCCGCTGCAGAATTAGAGAGTGCGATTAAAACAATTAGATTTAATAAAAAGAAATTAAAAAACATGTAAAAAACATCCAGCCAGAAATCTTTTCGGAAGAGTGGTTGGTCTTTCCTCCAAGGAAAAACCGCTTCTAATCCCCAAACAACTATGGAAATGATGATCAATCCATAGAAATAATTCTCCCAATTCAAATCCATCAAAACAGATTGTTTAAGGTAATTCCAGTAACTGGAATAGGAGTTTTTGATGATTTCTAAGTATTTTTCCATTTTCTTACGACTTTAATTTTTTTTGGACACGTTGAGAGATTGCAGTTAGTGTTTCGTAGGGAATAGTTGCTGTTGCATCTGCAATTTCTTGTATCATTTCTTGGCTGTTAAAAACAATAACTTCGTCTACTTCAGCGCAATCAATCGTTGTAATATCGACCATAATCATGTCCATACAAACATTTCCAATAATGGTTGCTTTTTGTCCATTAATGAGAACATGTCCGATACCGTTTCCTAGTTTTCTTGAAATTCCATCTGCATGGCCAATAGGAATGGTTGCTGTTTTGGTTTTTTTATCTGCAATAAAAGCTCTGTTGTATCCCACGGACTCTTTAGGTTCAATGTTATGAATTTGAGAAATAATCGATTTTAAATTGTGCGTATTTTTTAACTGATTTGTTTCTTTTTCATCATTGCCAAAACCATAGAGTCCAATACCAATTCGCACCATGTCAAACTGTGCTTTTGGATAATTAATGACTCCAGAGGTGTTTAAAATATGTAAGATCGGTTTGTACCCAAGTCCTGCCTGAAATTGCTGAGCGCTCTCTGAGAATGTTGATATTTGTTGGTTTGTAAATGCTTGTTCTTTTATTTCTTCACTTACTGCCAAATGAGAAAATAGCGATTGTACTTTTAATTGCTTCGTTTCCTTTAGTTGTGCTAATAGTGTTGGAACGTCTTTTGTACAAAACCCCAATCGATTTAATCCAGTGTTCAGTTTTATATGAATTGGATATTCTTGCAGCGCAGTTTGAGTTGCTACTTTTAAAAAGGCATTAAAAATTTTAAAATTATAAAGATTAGGTTCTAAACAGTAGTTTACGATTGCGAGGAGGTTTGGTATTTGAGGATGTAATACTAAAATAGGTGCTTTTATTCCTGCTTCTCGCAGTGCGATTCCTTCGTGTGCATAAGCAACAGCAAAATAGTCTACTTTATCTGCTAGAAATCTTGCAATTTGAACCCCATCACTACCATAACCAAATGCTTTTACAACGGCTAATATTTTAGTTGTTGGATGTAGTTGTTTTTTGAAATGGTGAAGATTGTGCTTAAGTGCACTTCCATCAATTTCTAAAACAGTCACATGGTTGTTCATCTTTAGTCGACGTTTGTTTGTGTATCTTCTGAAAGCGGCGCATCGTCTTTTGAAGCATTAATTGCTTCTTGTTGTTTCTGTAAGGCTTTATAATAGGCGGCTCTACTTAAAGGCTCATATTCTTGCGTTTCACCCAACATTACGATGTCATCATTCTGTGCTTTCCTAAAGCTATAATGTGCTAGGTTACCAGTATGTGTACACACAGCGTGAACTTTAGTCACGTATTCAGCTGTTGCCATTAAAGCAGGCATAGGTCCAAAAGGATTTCCTTTAAAGTCCATATCCAATCCAGCTACAATAACTCGAATTCCACGATTTGCTAAATCGTTACAAACAGCAACAATTTCGTTGTCAAAAAACTGTGCCTCATCAATCCCTACAACATCCACGTCATTTGCCAACAATCGAATGTTTGACGCAATTGGAACTGGTGTTGAACGAATTCGACTGTCATTATGAGAAACAACTTCTTCTTCGTCGTAACGGGTGTCTAATGCTGGTTTAAATATTTCAATTCGTTGTTTTGCAAATTGCGCTCGCTTTAATCGTCGAATTAATTCTTCTGTTTTACCAGAAAACATAGAACCACAAATTACTTCGATCCAGCCAAATTGTTCTGTATGATTTACTGTGTTTTCGAGAAACATTTTGTAGTTTTAAGCATTCGTTTTTTTAAATTTTACATTATTTTTACAAATAACAAATTTAGGAATATTTACAAGTAAAAAATAAATTCAAGACACAACTTATGCACAAAAAATTAGAAGCCGATTTAATGAGTTTAGCGCATAGCATTTTACAGATGAAAAACAGAGACGATGTCTTTGCTTTGGAGGCAAAAGCAAAAGTGATTTCGAGTAAATTATCCATGTTAGCTTTTGTTGAAACTTACGTAAATACAACTCCAAATCTAAAAGAAACAAAAGAAGAGTTGATTGCTTCGGTTGAAAAGGCTTTTGAGATCAAAGAGGTGCCTAAAGTTATTCAAGATGAAATTGCAATTGTTCAGGAATTAGAAGTTTCGAGTGAAAAACTCATAACACCGATAGCAGCCACAGAAGAAGAAGTAGAAGAAGAAGTAGAAGAAGAAGTATTGGAAGAAGAAAAAGAAGAAGAATTTATTGAAGAGGCTTTGCCAGCGGCTGTTGATGTTGCCGATGATTTATTTATAGAAGCTACAGAAAATGTTATTTTAGAACAGCCTTTCGACGCGTTGGAAGCAACTTTATTTCCTTCAGAAGTATCAGAAGAAACTCCAGAAGAAGCAGGAGAGGACAGTGAAGAAATAAAAATTCACACGCTAGAAGAAGAATTAAAGGATACAATTCCTGTTGATGTGATGGCAAATTTATTTGAAATGGCTCAGCCAGTTTCTTTAAATGACACACTCACGAAAAATATTCAAATCGGTTTAAATGACCGAATTGCATTTGTTAAAAATTTATTTGATGGAAGTCAAGAAGATTTTAATAGAGTCCTTTCACAATTAAACTCTTTTAAAACAGAAAAGGAAGCCATTAAATTTATCAATAAAATGGTGAAACCAGATTACAGTTGGGGCGAGCAAGAAGAATTTGAAACTCGTTTCATGGAAATTATACAAAGAAAATTTGTTTAAGACTTCATTGACAATGACAAAAAAAGAATTACCAATCAAATATATTTTTTGCATGAAGTGGGGAACACTTTACGGAGCGGAATATGTAAATCGATTATTTTCGATGGTTCAGAAAAATTTAACCAGCGATTTTAAAATGGTTTGTTTTACAGACGATCCATCAGGTATTATCGAAGCTGTTACCTGTTATGATATTCCTGAAATGGGGATTCGAACTGACATTCCAGAACGAATGTGGAAAAAGTTGACTACCCTTAAAAAAGAATTATATGGTTTAGAAGGAACAGCGTTGTTTTTAGACTTGGACATTGTTATTGTAGATAATATCGATTGTTTCTTTGAAGTTGACGGTTCTTTTAGAATTATTAAAGACCATGGATGGAGAAGCTGGAGAATTACTGGAAACTCTTCAGTATATCGATTTGAAATCGGAAAACATGGCTATGTTTTTGATGATTTCTTATCTAATTTTGATGAAATAAGAAAACGACATCGAAACGAGCAAGAATATCTTACCCATGCCATTCATGACAATGATGATCTTCAATACTGGGACAAAGCATGGTGCCCGAGTTTTAAATATGACTGTGTTTCAAGGTTTCCATTGGCTTTTTGGAAAAAACCAACAATACCAAAAGGAGCCAAAATAATTATTTTTCATGGAGAAATAAATCCGCACAAAGCAGTTGAAGGTGGTAGAGGAAAATGGTATCGATATGTAAGAGCTGCGCCCTGGGTTGCAGAGTACTGGAAATAATTTTAAAAGATGAAAAATGAAGAAAGTTATTTTAATATTGGTAGCAGTTTGTTTTTTGGTGAGCTGTAAATCCGCATATAAAACACAGAAATTTGTAGCGGAAGAAACTCCGTTAGAACCCAACTACAATGAAGAAAAGAATTGGGCTGTTTTGCCGTCGAAGTATTTAAAAGAATTGATTGCATTTTCATCTCAAGAAAGAGACACTTTACAAGCCGATGTTTTTTATGTATACCCAACTTTAAATACAGAAAAAGAAGATGCCCGTTGGAATGTGCCTATTGAAGATGTAATTCAACAGAATAAGGTTCTTAATAAAGCCGTACTTTTTCAAGCATCTGCTTTTACAACTGCGGGTAAATTATATGTGCCCTATTATAGACAAGCACATATACGTTCTTATCAAATGCTAGAAGATGGTGGAGAAAAAGCACTTTTATTAGCCTATTCAGATGTTAAAAGAGCTTTTGAAACCTATTTAAAAAAATACAATAATGGCCGACCTATTATTATCGCAAGTCACAGTCAAGGTTCAACACATACCAAGTTTTTATTGCGAGATTTTTTTGACAACAAACCTTTGCAAAAACAATTAATTGCAGCGTATGTAGTGGGTACTGTTCTAAAGCCAGATTTATTTACGTCGATTCAACCCATGACAGCACCAAGCGAAGTTGGTGGGATTGTTGGATGGAATACTTTTAAAAAAGGTCATTACCCGAAAGGGAAAAACATTTATGTTGGAAGTGTAACTACGAATCCGATTACATGGAATTCCGAAAAAATAACGGAATTAAATCAACACAAAGGCTTCTTATATTCAAATAAAAAAATCTACAAAAAAGCATTAAAAATTGAAGTTACAGACGGCCTCATTTGGGCTACAAATCCTAAATTCCCAATGCGTTTATTTATGTCTTTTATGAAAAGCTATCATGTAGGAGATATCAATCTTTTTTGGCAAGACATTAGAGATAATGCTGTTTTAAGAACACATGCTTTTTTAGAGAATTCTAATTGATTTTTGCTTTGAGGGCTGCAATAACGTTTTTGCTATTTCCAATAAAAATGCTGTCTTCGACCATAAATACAGGACGTTTTAAAAAGGTATATTCTTCCAAGATATATTGACGATAATCAGCTTCAGAAAGTGTTTTGTTTTTCAAGTCCAATGCCTTGTAAAGCTTTGCTCGTTTGTTAAACAATGCTTCATAACTTCCAGAACGTTGGTGCATTTCTTCTAGTTGAGCAACATTTACCGGATTCGACTTTATTTCTTGACGTTCAAAACCGGTAGTATTTACTTCTTTTAAAATTCTTCTACACGTATCACAAGTTTGTAAAAAATAGACTTTCTTCATTCATTTATAGTATTATATTTACATTTCAAAATTAAACATAAAAATGAAAATACAATTCGATGTTTTAAGAAAATCACGCGATTTAGTTTTAAAAGAATTAGACGGATTAACATTAGCGCAAATCCATACCATTCCAGCAGGGTTTAAAAACAATATTGCTTGGAATGTTGCACATTTAGTGGTAACACAACAATTGTTGCATTACAAATTATCGGGTTTAAATTGCTTGTGTCCAGATGATTTAATTGAAGCGCATGCCAAAGGAACATTGCCAACAAAAACGTTTTCTGAAGAAGAGTTTGAAGAGGTAAAAGAACTGTTAGTGGGCTTGCCAGATACTTTAGAAGAAGATTTTGAAGCAGGTATTTTTGTCAATTTTAACGAATATCCAACCAGTACTGGTTTTGTTTTGAACTCCTTAGAAACCGCAATGATATTTAATAATTTTCATGAAGGCGTGCATTATGGAATTATTAGATCGATTAAAAGATTCGTATAATCGTTTTATCTAATCGCTAAAATTTAACAAGCGGTATTATACCGTAAACAAAAAAAAGTACGCATATTTTGCGTGCTTTTTTATTGGTTCACTTTAAATACTGGATTTAGATAATAGTTGGGTCTTAAACTTAAATCTTCATCCTTAAAATAGATGATTTTTTCAGGCAACATTTTTTCTAAGTAATTTCCAGTATCCCAAACATTGTTTTGATTACGATCTTCAATGGCTCTTACCGTATATGCTTTTGGTTCTAATAAATCATACACAATTGTAGCTGTTTTTTGTACGAAGTTTCTTTGAACTAATTCAAATTTTGAATCTAACAGTTCGATAATGTAATTTTTTGAAGCTGGATTTTCTACTTTCAAGGTTATTCGTCCATAATCTTCAATTTCTTGTGTTCGAACCCGATACGCTAGCGAGTCATTTGTAAACGCATAAATGTCTGATATTGCTTCGGGTAAAATAGAAATTCGATACAGTTGCACAGGAGCTTTATCAAAAACAATCGCTAATTTATTTTCTTTTTCGTCAATAATACTTTTAAAGCTTACCGCAAGAGAATCCTTGTTCATAATTGCTATTTTAGTAGCATCGATGTTCATTACAGGGTTGTTTGTGCGTATGAAGAACGTGTCTCTGAAATGAATGATCCCTGAGGTACCTTTAATACTTAAACTATCAAATTTCTTTTTACGAAGCTTTACCGTTACAGTATCTTTTAATGCTGCATTTGAAATGATGAAGTTTAATGAATCTGCTTCAAAAGGAGCAAACCAGTAGTTTAAAGTGTCTTTTTCTTGTTCAAATTTTGCAATGCTTTTAAAATCTGCAGGTGTATCTGAAAGAAGTGTCACCTTTAGGTCTTCTTTTTTTCCATAAAAAGGAAAAATTAATTGTCCCTTTTTAAGTTCTTTTGCTCTTCCAAATTTAAAAGGTTGTGCTTCTTTAAAAACTACAATATCCTTTTGAAGAATACTATCTCTAGGCAACTGAATGGTATCTGTATAAAAACCAATTTGATCTGTTTTAGGGTCAAATAGGTAATCATTTGTTGATTCCTGCAAGGCAACCATTAAGTAGTTTCCATCTTTTAAGTTCGAAAAATTAAAGTGAATAGAATCTGTCGTTGTTGTTACATAATTCGGTTTTTCTCGATAGACAATAGAGTCTGTAAAAGCACTGTCTATTTTATAGAGCAAAACATTAAAATCCCTATTGGGTTCGTTGACTAGAACATCTTTTACAGTTCCTTTAGATTTGAGAGAATCAATATAATTACCCGTAGAGAAAACATATTTAAAACGTTCTAATGGGTTGCTTTCGTTATTATCTTCTATGGCATTTCCGAAATTGAAAATATAAGTAGTGTTCTTTAACAAGGTGTCGATGATCTCTATTTCCAAATATTTACTAGCAAACCCCTGTGGCTTAATTAATGGCGGGTATTTCATTGGTGGAGAAATCACCAATTGCTTGTTTAGGTTTTTTAGCTTTATAAACTCATTGAAGGATAATTTAATCTTTGAAGCTTCAAAATTTATGTTTTCGTAGGGTGGAGTAGCGGTCACCATTAATGGTGCATCTTCATCTCTTGGACCACCATCGGGTCTACTTGTTCTTGCACAGTTTCCTAAAACGAGTGTAATGACTGTGAAAAATAAAATTTTAAGCGTGTTTTTCAAGAGGTGTAATTTATTTACAAATAAACAATTTATTTTTCAGTTTTTAATGTTAAAGTTATCTTGTAAATGACATTGTTAAAATACTAATTTTAATGTTGGGAGTCTTTAGTAACTCCTTGCTACAAGCCTTTAAAGTAGCTCCAGTTGTAAGTACGTCGTCTATCAATAGAATGTTTTTGTTCGCGAAAATAGTGGTGTCTTGTAAAGAGAATTTCAGTTCGTTGTTTTCAAACCTTTCAAACCCTTGTTTGAAAGTCTGTGTTTTTGTTGCATTTATTTTTAAAAGAATATTTTGTTTTAGCGGTTTATTCAAGTAAAAACTCACGCGCCCTCCAAACTTTGTAAGTTGATTGTATCCTCTTTCTTTTTAATTTCTTAGGATGTAATGGAACAGGAACAATGAAATCGACTTCGGAAAATTGTTTGTTTTCTATAAGAAGTTCGCCAATCCAATTACCTAGAAAGATCCCGATATTTTCATTTCCATTATATTTTAATTCATGAATCAGTTTTTTTGTTTTTCCTTCTTTACTGAAAGATAATAAGGTATTTATTTCTTCTACAGGGATTCTGCCATAAAACTTTCTCAAAAGTTCATTTTTAGTAGCATCTTTAAAAAATAATACGGGCAAATCATGCCGACAAATTGTACAAGCAAAAACTTCATTTTCAAAAAGTGGATACTCACAAATTAAACATAATCTTGGATAAAAAATTTGGAGAAGGTCTTTTATTATTTATATTTTCACATTACTTTTTTTTCTAAGGTACAAAAAGTTAAAAAAATAAATAATTTGACAGACACAATAAAGTTTTTTAGAGAAGCCATTAAAACACTAAAAACATCTGGAACAGTAATGCCAAGTTCTTCTTTTTTGGCTAAAAAAATGTTGCAGAATATTCATTTTGCTTCTGCAGATATTATTGTAGAGTTAGGTCCAGGAAACGGCGCCATCACAAAATTTATTTTAAGAAAACTACATCCAACCGCAACATTAATTTGTTTTGAAATTAATGAGAACTTTCACAAAACCCTATCTGAAATTAAGCATTCACAGCTGATTGTCCTAAAATCTTCTGCAGAAAACCTTGAAGAAGAATTACTTAGATTGGGAATTCATGAAGTAAATTATATCGTCTCCAGTCTGCCTTTAACGATTATTCCGGAAAAGATTACGAATGTAATTTTATCCCAATCTTATCAAGTTTTGAAACCCAATGGGACCTTCACGCAATATCAATATAGTCTTTCTTATTTTAAGAAACTTAAACAGTTTTTTAGACATTCCATTTCTTTAAAATTTGAATTATTAAATTTTCCTCCAGCATTCATTTATTTATGTAAGAAAGTAGGCTAATTTTTCTTGATAACTTTTTAGATTCGTTTATATTTGCCTTAATTATGGCAAAACAAGAAGATCAATTTAAAAAAGTACTATCGCACGCAAAAGAATATGGTTATGTATTTCAATCAAGTGAAATTTATGATGGATTAAGTGCAGTGTACGATTACGCCCAAAATGGTGTTGAGTTAAAAAAGAATATTAGAGATTATTGGTGGAAAGCAATGGTGCAAATGCACGAAAACATTGTTGGGATCGATGCCTCCATTTTAATGCATCCTACAACCTGGAAAGCTTCCGGACATGTAGATGCGTTTAATGATCCGTTAATCGATAACAAAGATTCAAAAAAACGCTACAGAGCAGATGTTTTAATAGAAGACTACTGTGCTAAAATTGAAGGAAAAATCAATAAAGAAGTAGACAAAGCGGCAAAACGTTTTGGAGAAGCTTTTAATAAAGAAGAATTTTTAGCAACCAACGGTCGTGTTTTTGGCTATCAAGAAAAAATTAATACGATTCTTGCAAGAATGGGTGCTTCTTTAGAAAAGGAAGATTTATTAGATGTAAAAGCATTAATTGAAGAATTAGAAATTGCAGACCCGTTAACAGGATCTAGAAATTGGACAGAGGTAAAACAGTTCAATTTAATGTTTGGAACCAAGTTAGGTGCTTCTGCAGAAACCGCTATGGATTTGTATTTGCGTCCAGAAACCGCACAAGGTATTTTTGTGAATTTTCTCAACGTTCAAAAAACGGGTAGAATGAAAATTCCTTTTGGAATTGCACAAACTGGAAAAGCTTTTAGAAATGAAATTGTTGCAAGACAATTTATTTTTAGAATGCGTGAGTTTGAACAAATGGAAATGCAATTTTTCGTAAAACCAGGAACCCAAAAAGAATGGTATGATCAATGGAAAGCAACTAGATTAAAATGGCACCTTTCTCTTGGAATGGGGGCAGAGAACTATCGTTTTCATGACCACGATAAATTAGCACATTATGCAGATGCAGCAGCAGATATTGAGTTTAAATTCCCATTTGGCTTTAAGGAATTAGAAGGAATTCATTCCCGAACCGATTTTGATTTAAAAGCACACGAAGAATTTTCTGGAAAAAAATTGCAATACTTTGATCATGAAGAAAATAAAAGTTATACCCCTTATGTAGTAGAAACTTCTATTGGTTTAGATCGAATGTTCTTAGCCGTTTTTTCAAATTCATTACAAGAAGAAGCCTTGGAAAATGGCACCTCACGAACTGTTTTAAAATTACCCGCAATTTTAGCACCCTACAAGGCAGCTATTTTTCCATTAGTAAAAAAAGACGGATTGCCAGAAGTTGCTCGTAAAATTATGGGCGATTTAAAATGGGATTTCAATGTTTTTTATGATGAAAAAGATGCAGTTGGAAAACGTTATAGAAGACAAGATGCAGCGGGAACTCCTTTTTGTATTACAGTGGATCATCAGACCTTAGAAGACAAGACTGTAACCATTCGTCATCGAGATACGATGGAACAAAAAAGAGTAAAAATTTCAGAATTAAAAGAAATAATAGAAGCAGAAGTTGCCGTAAAAAATTGGCTTCAAAGAATGTAGTTTTATAAGACATTTATTAAAGTAAAAAACCTCACGAATTTTGTGAGGTTTTTTTATGAAGTTTTTTTTTGAATTAAAATTTCCATCCAACATTTACTCCCAATCGTGGCAATAAAATAGGAGAGTTTGCACTAAATAAATTTCGTCCAATACCTCCATAAACATCTACTATAAAACCACTATCAGAAATGTATTTTGCTCCAAATGAGATGCCCAAAGCACTGTCAGAATATTTTTCATAAATATCGGACTCACCTGCTATTTCAATTTTTTTATAACCTGTTCCTATTCCGAAAAACCCTTCTCCAAAAAGATTCCAAACCCTGTCAGAGGTAAAATAATGTCGCAAGTAAGGAGTGATCATGCTTTCTTCATTATATCTGAAGTCTGAAGATTTTTGTTCAAAATTATACAAACCAGAAATTCCAATCGAAGTATCTCCACTGAGATGATATTCGTAAGAAGCATCGATGGTTTTTAAGATCAAAGCGTTTGCAATATTTAATTTTACTTCTTGTTGTGCTAGTGCTATTGTAGAAACTAAAAGCGTAAAAATTAAAAGTATTTTTTTCATGAAATCTTATTTTGATTCAAATTTACGAAATTAAGATGACTTAAAATCGGAAGCCAAGCAAGATTCCTCCTCTACCTACTGCTTCTATAGAACTGTTGTCACCTCCTAAGTTTCTACAATTCCTAAATAGATCTCGGCTGTAAATCCTCTTTTTGTTATAAATTTCCCTCCAGCTGAAATTCCGACTGCAAAATCGGTTTGATCCTCTTGTATATAGGAACCATTTCCATTATAATCATAAGTTTCATTCTCATAGGTAAGCAACATACCAAACCCCTCTACAAAAAAACCTCTCGCATATTGGTTTGAAAAATATCTCCTATAAAAAGAAGTTAAAGAGGATTTTCTGTAATAATTTAGTGCTTCGCTATCATTAAGAGCTACCAATCCTGCAACTCCAAAAGAGGACTCTTCATTTATTAAATACTCATAAGAAACATCTAGCCATTCAAAAGCAAGCAAGCTCAATCCATTGATTTTTACTTCATGTTTTTTGTTTATATCCTGAGGGAATTCAGGTGTTTTTTTCGTTATTGGTTCCTGACCAAGTGCTATTCCGCTAACGAATAGGCAAATAAATAAGGTATATTTTTTCATTTTATTTTTTTTGTATGTAAAAAATTTATTTAATAACAAGTGTACCAAAAAAAACTAAAAAAGTGCTTTTAATTGAATACTTCCTGTGTGAATTGTTTTCGAATTTTCGCTTTTTCTTCCCAAGTAACTTATATTTAAGTTTAAAAAAGCATTTAGTTTCTGACTATAGAGTAAGTTCCAAGTATAATTTTTTCCTGGCTGTAAACCTTCTAACATTTGGTAAGCGACGGGCGTATTTACATTTCCAGTAAAGTCGTTTAAAAAAACCGTTGTATTCAAACTAATTTGATTTTTATTTTTACTGATATGGAAGTAATCCAATCCAAATTTCTGCTGGTTTAAAGACTCAAAATCTTGTAAGTTATTTACTTTGTTTTTAAAGTGGTAAAAGGCAGAAAAACGATGATTATTATGATATGAAAAAGAGATTTTTGGTTGAATTTCTTTTGCGATAATTTCATAATTTCTGCTATTGAAATTTTCTGTTGTTAAATTGTTTTCAGATTGCTTTACCATCAAATCAAGCAGCCAGAAATCGGCAAATTTGTGGTTAAAATCTACTTGTGTTTGCTGGATGGTATTTTCTTGGGATCCTATAAAATATTGTTGCAAGTTCTTCGAATTTCCAATCGTAAAAGTGGTGCTGTATTTTTGTAGGTTTCTATTAAAATAAAGTTGATTTCTAAAATTATAATTCAGTCCAATTAGTTTGTTTTCGTCAAAATCAAAAGGATTGAAATTAAAAGAACTCCCAATGCGTTCTTGTTCGTTGTCTGTTGCTAAAAAAGTTTGATTACTCCAATGAGAAAGCCACTTTTTAAAACTGGTTTTATCTTTCCATTTTGAAAAATTAATTCCTATAGATTGTTGCCATTTAGCACGTTGTGTTGAAATAAAGCGCAAGTTTGGTAAAGGGATTCTTAAGTAATTGGCTTGGTCTTGAAACTGTGCGATTTCGAATTCGTCAAAATCCTGAACACTGTCATTATTATAGTCAATCCAGGTATAAAAACCTTGACCTACTTCTGTTTTTACATAGATGTAATCTTGCCGAGCAACATTTCCTGAAGAGGTCTCATAAGCGATCCTCAGGTTTACGAAATCCTTTAGTAATTTTTGGTGATATACGATTTTAGAATTCAGAGACTTTTTATCTGAAGTGAAATTATTTTGTGTAATTCTATAATTTGCATACACCGACAAGTTTGTCTTTTTGGTGTCTACTAATTTTGAGTTGAGGTAGATTGTTTTTCGGTTATTAATTTCTGTAAAACGATTCGATTTGATACTGTCGTTAGTCCTAAAATTAAAACCAAATTTCGCAAAAACTTTTGCAGTATCTCCAATTCCTATATACCCCTCATATTCTTCAAACTGATGACTGGTGTTGATGTATTCTCGATTGCTGTTTTTTCTGTCATTTATTTCTGCGTTAGTAAAAGCACCCATCCAACTTTTTGAAAAGTAGTGGTCTAAAGTCGCTTTGGCTCTAAAAAAAGAATTATCTTCTATTGAAGAAGTGTTTTCTAGAAGACTTATCTCCGTTGAGAATTTCGTTTTATCATAACTGAACCGAGATGAAATTTCATGCTTATTTCCTTTAAAAGAGTTGTTATACCTTAAGTTGTTGTATTGATATGAAACAAAATCTGCTTTTTTATTCTGAAGTATAAATTCGGATTGAAAGTAGTTTTTTGTAGCATTGTTCGTTAAAATATTCCAATCTCTATTAAATTCTACAGGCTCCCAACCTTGTTCTGTATTGAAGTTTTGTTGAACGTATTCGTGATTAATATCACTTTTTAACTGCCATTTTTTATCAATTAAAATTTGTTGCCAACCCATTTTTGCTGCAATGGCAGTATTTTGATTGTCGTCAATAGTAGAAAATAAATTTGCATCATTATTACTGAGTGCTATTTCTGAATTGAACCTTGTTTTTTCCGAAGGATTATAGTCGGATTTCACAACGAAAACCTGAACTTTAGAAGGAGCAATTAACTTTACAATGGGGTTGTAATTTCCCAATTGAACTCCAGCATATTCAAAAATAGGGCCCGAAGCCACGGTTCTCAATAGGTTGTAATCGCCATTATTTATCCCCACATTTGTAAATGTTACCGTGTAGAGTTCTCCCGTTGCATCGGTTGTATATTCAAAAACCTCGATTCCACCCACTACAACCTTTTTATAGAGTACCTTGTTTTCATTGTAGGTATCTACAAAAGCGCTTTCTGAAAACATCAAATCAGTATTGTTTCCTGCATTGGCCAGCGTTTGTTTTTGTGCTTCCGACAATGCTTGTTGCAACGGTTGATTCTTTGCGTCATTTTCACTGTAAAAATAACCACTGATATTTAGTTTTTCACTGGTATAGTTGACTTCTTCATAGGTTACAAATCGTGTGTAATTCCGATCAGAATATTGAAATTCAATCCAAATACGCATGTCATTGGTAATGGGAAAGGTTGTGTTAAATGTAATTTCCGACAAGTTATAATCAATCGTATATGCTTTGTTTTCGCCCGCTTCAATGAGCACACCGTTTACATATACGCTCTCACTGCCAGCAATCATTACAATGGCGGGTTCGTTGTTGGCCCCCACAATTTTGTATGGCCCTTGGTTTCCTTCAACACCAACGAGCGTAAAAGTGCTAAATTTTCCTCTAGAAACTGCTCCCGATGCGGCGACTTTTACATTTTCATTTAGGTTTGCAGCTATCTGTAAACCGGCAATTTGCTTGTTAAAATTCAAGAAATAGCTCTCTTGATTTTGCAGACGGATATCTCCTGCTTTTACACGCCAATTGTCACTGTACAATTCAATGAAAATTCGATCGAAGTCTGTAATATTTTGGGAATATCCGTTTTCTTGTAATGGAATGTTGGTGTCGAAAATATTGGCTCTGATGTTTACCGAACTCGATATTTTACCAGATATTTCTAAATCCAATGCCGAGTTGGTTACCGTATTCTGATTGTTTCCAGAAGTAACCCCTCTCGTTAAAAATCCTTTGGTTTTTAGCCCTTCAAAAAGTTGAATGTCGCTTGTTTTTTTAGTCGTTGTAAAACTATACAGTGGTCCTGTATTTGTGTTGTTTGGAACCACCAATTTTTTATCAAAGGGGGCATACACTTTTGTGACGAATTCGGGGAACCGAAAATACTCGACTGTAATTTTAGGATATTTTTTAGCATCAATCATCAAAATTGCCTTTAAAAAATCGACCTGATACTCTTGCGGATTGATTCTTTTTTGAAACTTGTTTCGCACTGTAAACCGTTGCGAATTGATGGGTATCGTGTCTATTTGAACGGTATCTTTTTGAATACGAAATATCTTTGTTCTAAAGTCTTTTGATACCGTTTGCCCTTGGATCTTGGATCCAATAAGCAGTAGTAGCAAGAACAATAAATTTTTGTACATCTCGTATTTAAGATACTAACGTTGAATTTGCTTTTTTAATATTTGAAAGATTAAAAAAGGGATTGTTGTTTTACTGGATTTTCGTGATCTAAAAGCCATTTTTTACGCCAGACACCTCCAGCACAGCCTGTTAACGATCCTTCTGAGCCAATCACACGATGGCAAGGAATGATGATCCAAATTGGATTTTTGCCATTGGCAGCAGCTATGGCACGTATGGCTTTTACATCTCCAAATGATTTACTCTGTGCTAAGTAACTTTTCGTTTTTCCGTAGCCAATTTTCAGCAAAGATTTCCATACTTTTATTTGAAAAGGGGTTCCCTTCGGGTTGATCGTCAAGTCGAAATGATCTCTTTTTCCCTCAAAGTATTCTTGCAATTGGGCAACACATACCTGCAAACATTCTGGGACACTTGTGGAGGTTTCAATAGCATCATCGATTACTACAATCGATTGAATGCCGTTTTTATCGCCAACAATTTTTGCCGTTCCTATAGGGGTTTTGTAGTATGCTGTTTTAGATTCCAAAGACGTCTTTTGAATTTTGTGTTGTAATTGCTGCAATTTCATTGAAAGACAAACCATAAAGGTCTACCAACTTATCGATGACCTTTGTTATATAACTACTTTCATTTCTTTTTCCTCGGTAAGGTACGGGCGATAAATAAGGCGCATCGGTTTCTAAGACAATGTGTTGGATATCAATTTCATTTATAAAAGTATCGATTTTACCGTTTTTAAAAGTAGCCACTCCACCAATGCCTAACCTCATATTGTAGGAAATAGCTTTTTTTGCCTGTTGCAACGTACCAGAAAAACAATGAAAAATCCCGAACAAATCATCCCCTTTTTCAGTTTCTAAAACTTCAAAAATTTCATCAAAGGCTTCTCTGCAGTGAATTACAATGGGTAGCTTCTTTTCTTTTGCCCATTGTATCTGTGTTCTAAAAGCATCTTTTTGTTGTTCTAGAAAGGTTTTGTCCCAGTACAAATCGATTCCGATTTCACCGATAGCAAAAAAGTTTCGTTGATCAATCCATGTTTTTACCTGTGCCAATTCTTCCTTGTAGTTTTCTTTCACAGAAGTAGGGTGCAAACCCATCATTAGAAACACCTCATTGGGGTATTTTTTCTCTAAGTCGAACATCCTTTCGGTATAACTACTGTCTATCGCTGGAATAAAAAAACGGGATACACCAGCGGCTTTCGCGCGTTGCATCATAGCAGCTCGGTCCGCATCAAATTGTTCAGAATATAAATGGGTGTGTGTATCCGTAATCATTAAAAATGTATTTTTGTCAGACGATGTTTCGTACAAAAATACAGTAAATGACAAGTTTAAAAAAGATACTTAAGAAAAAGAACTACCTAAAAATTAAATTGAAGAAAATGTCCACAAATCATTTAGAGCTCAAAGCTTCTATAAATGGTGTGCAAGGACGTTTTATTTTAGATACAGGTGCTTCCAACTCTTGTGTAGGTTTGGATTTAATCGCTTTTTTTAATTTGGAGGCGCATGAAAGTGAAACGAAAGCTGCTGGTGCGGGCGCTACAGATATGGAAACATTACAATCGGAGAACAACGTTCTTAAAATAGGTGCTTGGCAACATAAAAATTGCCATTTGGTTTTATTCAATTTAGAGCATGTAAATACTGCATTAACACAACACCATGGAAAAGAGGTGCATGGAATTATTGGGGCGGATGTTTTGGAGAAAGGAAAAGCGATTATTGACTATGAAAAGTATTTTTTGTACCTAAAGAAACCTAAAAAATGGCATTGAGTTCGTATCTTTGAACAATTAAAAAAAGAAAAACATGAGTTTGCAGCAACAGGTAATGGATCAAATGAAAGTAGCCATGAAGGCTAAAAATGCGGTTGCTTTACAGGCATTAAGAGCTGTAAAATCTGCTTTTTTATTAGCCAGAACCGAAAGTGGTGCTACTGAGGAGTTGTCTGAAGCGCAGGCAATGAAGATCATTCAGAAGCAAGTAAAGCAAAGAAAAGACAGTGCTGCTATTTTCTTAGAACAAGGTAGAAAAGATTTGGCAGATCCAGAATTGGAAGAGATCGCTGTTTTAGAGCAATTTTTACCAGCTGCTTTGTCTGAAGCGGCATTGGAAAGTATCGTTGTTGCTACCATTACGAAGATGGGCGCTGCTGGAATGAAAGACATGGGAAAAGTCATGGGAATGGTTTCTAAAGAAGTTGCCGGTCAAGCAGATGGAAAACTAATTTCGCAGTTGGTGAAAAAGCATTTAATGCAATAAGATTATAAAAAGGCCCAGTAGTTCAACTGGATAGAATATCAGATTTCGGCTCTGACGGTTGGGGGTTCGAATCCCTTCTGGGTCACAATTTATTAATGAAAATCCTTCAAAACACTTTGTTTTAAAGGATTTTTATGTTTTTATTACTTTTTTTGTCCATATATTGCCGACATTTCTAATACCCATCTTTAATTACTAGACAAAACCTTTGTCACATTTAAAACATAATTATACCTGCTTCTCAAAGTCTTCCAACTTAGAAAAACAAATCAGTGCGTATGTATATCCATATTTTTAGTTGCTGAATAGTTAGTATCTTTGAGTTATCAGTCCATTACAATTTCTATTCATGATTTTATTCTTTCAAGCCGCTTTGATGATCGTCACTTTTGTCACTTTATTATGGATCTGGAGTGTGTTTATTAAAAACGTTAGTATCATCGATGTTTTTTGGGGTTTCGGCTTTGTTTGTGTCAATGTATTTTATGCCTGTATGTCTGGAGATTTAACAGCAAGAAAATTACTAGTCTTATCGTTAGTAACGATATGGGGACTGCGGCTTGCAATTTATTTAGCCTCCAGAAATTATGGAAAAGGGGAGGATTTTAGATATCAAGAGTTCCGAAAAAATTTTGGACCTAAACGCTATTGGTGGTTTAGTTTCTTTCAAACATTTTTATTGCAAGCTTGTCTAATAATGATCATATCATTACCGCTTTTAGGAATTCATACGAGTACTAATTCTGGTGCTTTGAACGGTCTGGATTATTTAGGAATCGTCGTATGGAGTGTCGGTTTTATTTTTGAAGCTGGCGGAGATTATCAGCTAATGCGCTTTCAACGAAATACAAAAAACAAAGGAAAAGTTTTAGATCGTGGATTTTGGAAATACACCCGCCATCCAAATTATTTTGGTGATGCTGCTGTATGGTGGAGCTATGCAATTTTTAGTATTGCTTCCGGGAGCTATTGGCAGGTAATTGGTGCTATTATAATGACTTTGCTAATTATTAAAGTCTCAGGAGTGAGCTTGCTTGAGAAAACCTTAAAAGACACAAAACCTTTGTATAGAGATTATATAAAAAAAACCAATTCTTTTTTACCGTGGTTTCCTAAAAAATAAACAATTATGGAGTTCAGTATCAAAAATATCTTATTTTTCTTCTTTGTGGCCTGGGGTTTTCCGATGGGTTACTACAGAAGCAAATTTCGAAAAATCGTCTATGAGACAGACAGTTGGACCATTAATATCAAACCGCTTTTTTGGAAAGAATTAAAAGGACTGTTTGGGAATCTATATCCAGAAAATCATTCTTATAAAAAATTTAGAAATTTCTATTTATTTTATCTCAGTATTTACTTGTTATTGTTCCTTGCTTACCTCGCTGTTTGATTTCAATACTTTGAGATAAACTATACCAATTACGGATTGTTTCTAGGAGTATTCTGAGGTCAATTCATCCACAATCAATCCATCTTGTAAGGTGCCAATGACTCCCATGGCTGCTCTTTCTCCAGCAATCATAGCGGCATTTAAAGAGCCGTTTAAGAGTTGATCTCCCGCCAAAAAGATCGAAGAAGTTAATTTTGTTTCTGTACTTGAGAGCTCGTATTGAAGGTTGCTTAATTTTGGTAAAGCTTTTTTAATTTGATAGTGTTTGATGAATTTTGGATTGGTTATCCCACAAAAAACATGCAATTCGTCCACGACCTTTTCAACGAGTTTTTCTGCTGTTAAAACGTGATCTTTCACAATGGTAACCGAAAGTAATTCCTTGTCTCCTTTCGTTTCTGTGGCTACTGAAGTAGGATAAAAAAGATTATTAATCAATGCATTTTTATCAGCAATCAAACCAATAATGGGTTTTTGAAGGGTTCTTTTCGTAGTTTCAAAATACAAGGTATCACAACTTTTCCATGCTGTTTCTTGGTTTTTAAGATTGGCAACCAAATGACTTGCTTCTGTGGCAATGATGGTAAAATGACTCTCTATTACCGATCCATCTCGTAATATGATCGCTTCATTTTTCACTTCGCTTACAGGAGTATTTAATCGTATTTTCGTATTTTTTAATCCGTCTTTTAGCTGATTTGAAATGGCTTGCATCCCCGCTTTTGGAACGACCGCCAAGCCGTCTCCAAACATTTTGTAGACAAATTCAAACATGCGACTTGAGGTGTCCAAATTGGGCTCTAAAAAGATGCCACTAAAAAATGGTTTGAAGAAATCATGAAGCATCGCTTCTGAAAAGCCAAGCGTTTGCAAATATGCTAAGGTGGTTGTTTCAGGTGTTTTAAAAATTTCGGAAATTGATTTTTTCTTTAAATGCGTGTTGAGTTTTAAAATCTTGAGTTTATCTGCAAAATTGCCAACAGACGCCAACAGTGTTGGGAGTAATAGTGATAAATTACGCAATGGATCTCCAATCGCTTGTGATTTTCCATTTTTAAAAATGGTAGCACCTGGCAATAATTCTTGAAGTGCTAAGGGTTTAAAATCTAAATATTTTTTTGCTGCAGGATAAGAGGTAAGTAATACTTGAAAGCCATGATCTAGTTGATACCCTTGAACAGTATCTGATTTTACCCGACCGCCAACCGTTGCTGAGGCTTCGATGATGGTGGGTGTATAGCCATTATTTTCCAAAACCTTGGCTGCAATTAAACCACTCACTCCAGCACCAATAATGTGTATTTTATATGCTGATTTCTCCATTTTGTTCTTGTTTTAATTTTGCTTTCTTTTTCAAGTAGCTTGCAACAATTCTTTGCACATCTCGATTGTCTTTTTTGGGTTGTACAAAAAATTGATAATCTTCTGGTTGTGACAATTGTGCTGCTTGCTTTTTGTCTAAATAGCCAAAACCTTGATAAATACCATTCAAAATTAAAGCAAAACCAATTTCATTTTCAGCAATACCATTTTCTGTAATGACTAAATTTTCTGCCCCAATTCCTACTGATTTAATTGCTTCTTTTACGCGTTTATTATAGTCCTCTACTGTTTCTTTGTCACAACAAATACCTTTACATTCTTTAAGTTGATAGTGAAAACAGCTCGATACATTGGTTTGTAAATGGCAATATTTTGGACACAATTCAAATTCTTTGCACAGCAGTTCTATGTGTTTTCTACATTCGGCTACGGTGTAGTATTTCATGATGGCGTTTGGTGCTAATTTAAGGCGATTGTATGCCAAATGAAGTACTCCTTTTTGATCTTCATATGAAAACAAACCAATAGCTTCTCCTGCGCGTCTTTGTGCTCTGTTGTATTTTGGATAATGCTGTTTTATTTCTGCAGATTCGTGCAAGAGCGCCAATAACTCGCTGCCTGTTGTGGTATAAGTGATGTCGGCAGTTTCTTGACACATCGAAATTTCTTTCTTCTTTTTGTCATAAAAATGACTGATCACGCGTTGCTTTATATTGTTGGCTTTGCCAACATAAATAATTTCTTTTGCTGTGTTTTTAAAATAATAAACTCCGTGTTTTTCGGGAAGCTGATCAACAACCTTTTTGTCTAAAAGTGGTGGTAAAGTGGCTTGCCTCGATTTTGGATTTAAAAAAGAATTGATGATAAAGTTATCATCTCTTTTTAGGAGTCTTTTAAACAATTCTACGGTTGCTTCTACATCCCCTCTTGCACGGTGTCTTGCTGAAATAGGAATGCCTTCATCTGCACAAATATTCCCTAGGCTATAGGATTTAAGTCCGGGAATTATTTTCCGTGACAAACGAACAGTACAGAGTTTTTTACGTTTAAAATCAAAGCCTAAACTTTTAAATTCTGCGTGAATGATGTTGTAATCGAAGTTGACATTGTGCGCTACAAAAATACAGTCTTTGGTGATTTCTGCGACTTTTTTTGCAATCTCGAAAAACCGTGGTTGGTTTCGAACCATTGCTTGGGTAATTCCAGTAAGATTTGTTATGAATGCAGGAATGGGTGCTTCTGGATTGACCAATGTTGTAAATTCGTCCAACACCTTTTCTCCATCAAAAATAAAGATAGAGATTTCGGTGATCTTTTGCCCCTTGTATCCATTTCCCGTAGTTTCTATATCTACAACTGCGTACCTTCTATCCAATCGTATTTTTTAAATCTGCAATGGTTTCTGTTGGGTTTTCTGCACCAAAAACATAGCTACCAGCAACCAAGACATTGGCGCCCGCTTCTATCAATGCATTGGCGTTTTTATTGGTCACACCACCATCAATTTCTATTTGACAGTTTGAACCTGTAAATTCAATAAGGTGTTTTAGTTGTGCGGTTTTTTTGTAGGTATTTTCTATAAAAGATTGGCCACCAAAACCAGGGTTTACACTCATAATACAGACCAAATCCAAGTCTTGAATAATGTCTTCTAAAACGGCAATCGGTGTGTGCGGATTTAAGGCAACTCCAGCTTTCATTCCTGCCGCTTTTATGGCTTGTACTGTTCTGTGTAAATGGGTACAAGCTTCGTAATGAACCGTTAAGATATTGGCACCTAAACTCGCAAAAGTTTCAATGTATTGATCTGGATTTACAATCATCAAATGCACATCTATTATTTTTGTTGCATGTTTGGCGATGGCTTTTAAAACGGGCATCCCATAGGAAATATTTGGAACGAATACGCCATCCATAATATCAATATGAAACCAATCTGCTTCACTGTTGTTTACCATTTCGATATCGCGTTGTAAATTGCCAAAATCTGCTGCTAAAATTGAAGGTGCTATTAAATTACTCATCTGTTAGTTGTTGTGTGTTTAATACTGTAAAAATAGGGATAAAAACAAAAAACTCTCGAAATTAATTCGAGAGTTTTACAAGTTTTATTTACAATAATGTCTATCCAAGATAGGTCATTAAAATTTTACTTCTTGAGGTGTGCTTTAATCTTCGGATTGCTTTTTCTTTAATTTGACGAACTCGTTCACGTGTTAAGTCGAATGTTTCTCCAATTTCTTCTAGGGTCATTGGTTGGTGTTCTGCTAAACCAAAGTATAGTTTTACAACGTCTGCTTCACGAGGTGTTAGCGTTTCTAAGGCTCTGTTAATCTCTATACGTAACGATTCGTGTAATAATGTTCTGTCTGGATTTGGAGATTCTCCAGAATTTAATACATCGTATAAGTTAGAGTCTTCTCCTTCAATTAACGGTGCATCCATCGATACGTGACGTCCAGAATTCTTCATCGATTCTTTTACGTCGTTTACAGTCATGTCTAATTTCTTAGCAATTTCTTCTGCACTTGGAGGACGTTCGTTTTCTTGCTCTAAGAAAGCGTACATCTTGTTAATTTTGTTAATCGAACCAATTTTGTTTAACGGCAAACGAACAATTCTAGATTGTTCTGCCAATGCTTGTAAGATCGATTGACGAATCCACCATACGGCATAGGAGATAAATTTAAATCCTCTTGTTTCATCAAAACGTTTCGCAGCTTTAATTAGGCCTAAGTTTCCTTCATTAATTAAATCGGGTAAGGTTAGTCCTTGATTTTGGTATTGTTTTGCAACAGAAACCACAAATCGTAAATTTGCTTTTGTTAACTTCTCTAAAGCGCTTTGGTCACCCGCTTTAATCAACTGAGCCAATTCTACTTCTTCGTCTGCAGTAATTAAATCTACTTTACCAATTTCTTGTAAATATTTGTCTAAAGATGCAGTTTCTCTATTGGTTACCTGCTTTGTAATTTTTAGCTGTCTCATTGAAGTTTTAAAAAAAAATATTAGGGGTTTACATCCATTCTCACTTCATTATACGTTTCAAATCGTTACTTTGTTACAAAACACGGGTATTTTTTTTTGAAATATTTTGCGGATACTTTTTTTTTAAAAAAAAAGAGACCATTAACGGTCTCTTAGGTTGTTGTATTAAATTTATTTTTTAGAATAAGCCATTGATTTGCGCATCGATTCTGTCGATGATATAGCCTAAATCTTCTTGATTGTCTACAAAATCTAAATTGTCTACATCGATGATTAATAACTTTCCTTTGGTGTATGTTGATATCCACGCTTCGTACCGTTCGTTTAATCGACTTAGATAGTCAATGCTGATTGAGTTTTCATATTCTCTCCCTCTTTTGTGAATTTGACCTACCAAGGTAGAAATGTCTGCACGTAAGTAGATTAATAAATCGGGAGGTGTTACTAGTTTTTCCATCAATTCAAACAAAGAACTATAATTGCCATAATCTCTATTGGTCATTAGTCCCATTGCATGTAGATTTGGGGCGAAAATATGTGCGTCTTCATAAATAGTTCGGTCCTGAATTATTTTCTTGCCTGTTTCGCGCAATTCTAGTATTTGACGAAAACGACTGTTTAAGAAATAGACTTGTAAATTAAATGACCAACGTTCCATTTCTGAGTAAAAATCATCTAAATAAGGATTCTCATCAACAGATTCGTAATGAGGTTTCCAGTTGTAATGTTTGGCTAAAAGTTTTGTGAGCGTAGTTTTACCTGCGCCAATATTTCCTGCAATTGCAACGTGCATAAATTAAATGTTAGAGGTTTGGTTGGTGCGATAAAGGTAGTAAATTTTTGCCATTAGCGGTTCATTCACAAATCAATTTATATCCAACCCCACGAATATTTATAATTTGAATGTTTGCTATTTTTTTAGTTTTCAAAAATTAGAATTCTTTGCAAAAGCTGTTAAAAGATGTTAAATAGAGTGCTGATTTAATTTTATTTCTAACTTTGTTCAGAATAAAAAATATAATATTTCATGAAAACTATTACCTCTATTTTCATCGCTTTAATTTCTTTTGCGTTAAACGCACAAAATTTTTCAGGAAAAGCGATCTATAAAACAAGCAGAAAATCGATGATTTCGTTTGACAACGAAAAAAATCCTGGAATTTCTGATGAAATGCAGAAACAACTTCAGGCTAGAATTCAAAAAATGAATCAGAAAACATTTATTTTAAATTTTGATAAAAAAACGTCCACCTATAAAGAAGATGTTCAATTAGATGCGCCAAATCCTAAAGTAGGTGGTGCAGGTGTGATGGTAATGTCTTTTGGAGGTTCAGGAAATGGGAGTGTGTATTTTAAGAACATCAATGAGAAACGATTTGTCAATCAGACCGAAATTATGGGCAAACGTTTTTTGGTGAAGGATTCCTTGCCCAACTATCAATGGGAATTATCTACCGAAACCAAAAACATTGGAAACTACACGTGTTATAAAGCAACCTTTACTAGAGAGGTAGAAGATATTAAGATGGTTTTTGAAGATGGAGAGTCGAAGGAAGATAAAATAAAAAAAACAGTAACCACAACCGCATGGTACACTCCACAAGTCCCTGTGAGTAATGGTCCAGACAATTACCAGGGATTACCGGGTTTAATATTAGAAATAAACGATGGAGAAAGATTGATTGTTTGCACAGAAATCATCTTAAATCCTTCCGAGAAAATTGAAGTTAAAGCACCCGAAAAAGGCGAAATTGTTTCTCAAGAAGCCTATGACAAAATTCAAGAAGAAAAGACCAAAGAATTGATGGACCGTTTTAAAGGGAGAAATGGCGTAAACATGGGAGGTGGTATCAATATTAAAATAGGAGGATGATTTAATTTTGGTTATTTTTAAAAGACCATTAAACTTTTATTTCCTTTTTAAGTCTTACAATGGTTAATTAACGTTATTTTTGATAAAAAAATTAATACTATCAACTTATGAAATCACTATTTACGATACTATTCGCCTTTGTAACCGTCTTTACTTTTGCACAAAATAATTTTCAAGGGAAAGCGGTGTACATGTCCAAAACCTCTATGGACATGAGCCGATTTGATAAAATGCCAGAACAGCGTAAGAAACAAATGATGGCGCGTTTTAAGAATTTTCTTGAGAAAACCTATACGTTGAGTTTCAATAAAACGGAATCTTCATTTAAAGAAGATGTTGCCTTAGAAGGCCCAGGAGCTTCAGGTCCAAGTTGGGGAAAAAGCAACGGTCAAGGATCAATCTATAAAAGTTTGAAAGACAAAAAAATGATTGAAGACGTTGAGCAATTTAGCAAACGTTTTTTAGTTGCAGAAGATATGGGGCAATTGGAATGGGAGTTAGGAATAGAAACCAAAAAAATAGGAAACTATACTTGTTACAAAGCCACTTTAGTCAAAGAAGATACCAATGTAGATTGGGGAAGCATTTTTAGTAGAAGAGGCAACGATAAGAAAAAAGATTCTACAAACACCAAAGACAGTAAACCAGCAAAGAAGATGTTGAACGTTACTGCTTGGTATGCGCCACAGATTCCAGTAAGTTCTGGTCCAGACAAATATTATGGATTGCCAGGGTTGATTTTGGAATTAAATGCGGGTAGAACTACCATGTTGTGTACAGAAATCGCCATCAGTTCTACTGGAGATTTAGAAATTAAAGAACCTACCAAAGGAAAAGAAGTTTCGAGAGAAGAATACACTCAAATTGTAAAAGAAAAAACTGAAGAGTTGAAAGAGCGTTTTAAAAATAGAGGACGTGGTGGTAGAGGAAAAGGCTACTAAAAAAGTACAATTACCAATCAAAATATTTATATGAAAAAATTACTGTTTATTGCCATTTGTATGGCATCGTGGATTTCTACGGCTCAAATTGAATTGAAAGGAGTCGTAAAAGATTCTATCGGAAATCCCTTAGAAATGGCAAATGTAATTGCCATTGATACCATTGCAAAAAGAATTGCTTCTTATGGCTTTACAGACGGACAAGGGAATTTTAAATTAGATTTAAAAAAGAATACCATCTACAATATAAAGATTAGTTATGTTGGTTATGGAGACGTAAGCGAATTTTTAAAAACAACTGAAACCAATACCTCTAAAAACTACACCATGTCGGAAGACAACATGTTAGAGGGAATTAATATTGTTTCTAAAATGCCGGTAACTATTAAAGGAGATACCATTATTTATAATGCAGATTCCTTTAAAAATGGTTCCGAACGTAAACTCGAAGACGTCTTAAAGAAATTGCCAGGGGTAGAAGTAAATGATGCTGGTGAAATTGAAGTAGAAGGAAAAGTAGTTGAAAAAATAATGGTAGACGGAAAAGAATTTTTTAGTGGAGACACCAAATTAGCTTCAAAAAACATTCCTTCAAACGCAGTAGATAAAATTCAAGTTTTAAGAAACTACTCCAATGTAAATCAGTTAAGTGGAGTACAAAACAACCAAGACCGAGTAGCCATTAATATCAAACTAAAAGAAGGGAAAAAGAACTTTTGGTTTGGAGATGTGACCGCAGGAGGTGGAGATTCTCCAGATACTGAATTGTATCTTTTTCAACCGAAATTATTTTACTACACTCCAAAATATACGATTAACGTCATTGGAGATGTAAATAATATGGGTGATGTTGTCCTAAGTAGAAGAGACCTTAAAGGTTTTGGAGGAAATTTTCAAAGTCAGAGTCCCTCCAACGGAACCAACATTAATATTGCCGATGCCGGAATTGGATTTCTAACTGCTAATGCAAGAAATGCAAACCGAATTGAGACCAAATTAAGTGCCTTAAATTTTAGTTACTCACCAAATTCAAAATTAGATTTAGGCGGATTCTTAATTTTTTCAAGTAATAGTAACGGACAAAGAAATATTAATGCGATTGATTATGTAGATCTAAATACACCAGATGATTTTGTAGACAATACAACAGATCAGACAAGTAATACTGGATTGTTTCGATTTAGTTCTAGTTATAAGAAAGATTTTGACAATCAGATGAACTACAATGTGTCGGGTCGTTTTACCAATGAATTCCGAGTAGATAATGTAAATTCATTAGTACTGAGTGATATTACTGAAATGGAAAATGCAACCCCATTTACTATAAATCAAGATTTAAGTTATTTCTATACTGCAAGTGAGACCAGTATTTTTGCCTTAGAAGTAAAGCATTTATTACAGGATGAAGATCCGTTTTATGTGGCTTCTTTAGAAAACGATCCGAATAACAATGAGGATGAAGATAATGACGGTTTTGACGAAGCAGCAGGAGCTTTAGGTTTAAATACATCAAATCAGTTCTACAATTTAGAACAAGAACGGAAAGTAAAATCGAATCAATTAGATGCGAAACTAGATTACTATTATATTTTAAATTCGAAGAGCAATTTGAATTTTGTAATGGGTACCATCTTAAGCAAGCAAAATTTCAATTCTCGCTTTTTTCAAACCTTAGACAATGGGGCTGAATTCGAGCCAGATCCAACAATTGAAGGAACAGACAATACCAGAACCACAAACGACACTGAATATAACTTTACAGATATTTATGGAGGATTGAGATATCGATTAAAATCAGGGATTTTTACCTTTACTCCTGGAGTTACCATTCACTCGTATACTTCAAAGAACATTCAGTACGGTTCTGAAATGTTTCAAGATAAATTTGCAAAACTATTGCCAGAATTTAATATGGTGGTGCAGTTTAAAAGAAGTGAGAGCTTGAATTTTACCTACAAAAAAGAAGTTAATTTTACAGACGTAAATCAAATTGCAAGCGGTATTGTTGCCAATAGTTACAACTCTTTTTTCGCTGGAAATTCTGACTTAACGAATGCAAGTACACACAATTTGAGATTGAACTATAGAAGTTTTAACTTATTTGATGGAAGTAGTATTTTTGGAGGATTGAATTATCGTAAAACTGCAGATCAAGTAAATAGAAATACTATTTTTCAGCCGAGATCTGTCGTGTCAAGTAGCTCATCTATCAATTCTACTTTTGACAATGAAAGTCTTACCGCCTACGGAAACCTTAGCAAAACCTTTAAAAAAATTACAGCAAGATTAGGAGGTAACTTTACGTATGCGAAAAGTTATCAATCGATTAACTTTGTAGAGAACACCAATGAAAGCTTTGTAAAAGGAATCAATACAAGAATCGGAACCAACTTTACAAAAGCACCAAACCTTAGTTTGAATTATAGACTTTCTTTTGTAGATCAAAAGAATAGTTCTAGAGCATCCGATATCAAAACTGTTACCCACGCACCTTCTATTGATTTTGACGCGTATCTTTGGGAATCTGTAACCTTGAGATCCGATTTCTCATACAATGAACAAAGGCAAGGTGGAAGTGTTTTAAATTCCTACAAAATATTGAATGCAAAAATAGCGTATCGAAAAGATAGAGATGCAAAATGGGAATATGAACTCGTTGGGAGTAACTTACTTGCAACAGGTTCAAATGCTTCTGTAAACCAGGGAGTTGTTTCTTTTAATGTAAGAGAAACCTTTATTTTGCCTAGGTTTATTAGCTTTAGAGTACGTTACCAATTATAATAAAAGAAGGCAAACCAAATAAAAAAAGGACTCAATTAATTGAGTCCTTTTTTAGTTTTATGTAGGATGATTTCTTATATCAAAATTAGATGTTAAAAGCCTCTTTTATGTTGTCAACAAAATCTAATTTCTCCCAGGTAAACGTTTCTATTTCTTGTGAAACTGTTTCACCCATTGGGTTTGTAAATGTAACTGTTTTTACTTCAGGAGTCCTTCCCATATGACCATAAGTAGCTGTCTCTGAATAAATAGGCGCTCTTAACTTTAAACGCTTCTCAATAAAATACGGACGCATGTCAAAAATAGATTCTACAATTTTACTGATGGCTCCATCCGTTAAATCTACCTTGGAAGTACCATAGGTTTCCACATTAATACTCGTTGGTTTTGCAACACCAATTGCATAGGAAACTTGTACCAACACCTCTTTACACAATCCGGAAGCCACTAAGTTTTTAGCAATATGTCTTGTTGCATAGGCACCAGAACGATCTACCTTGCTAGGATCTTTTCCAGAGAAAGCACCACCACCATGGGCCCCTTTTCCTCCATAGGTGTCCACAATAATTTTACGCCCTGTCAATCCCGTATCACCGTGTGGTCCTCCAATAACAAAAACACCTGTTGGGTTAATGTGATAGGTAATGTCGTTGGTGAATAATTTCTGGAGGTGTACTGGTAATTTTGCAACTACTCTTGGAATTAAAATAGAAACAATATCCTTTTGAATTTTCGCCAACATTACTTCGTCAGACGAGTCAAAATCATCATGCTGAGTAGAAACCACAATGGCATCAATTCTTTGTGGAACATTGTCATCAGAGTATTCAATAGTAACCTGCGACTTTGCATCCGGTCTTAAATAGGTAATGTCTTTATTTTCTCTTCTTAATGCTGCCAATTCAATCAATAATCTGTGCGAAAGTTCTAATGCCAATGGCATGTAGTTTTCGGTTTCATCCGTTGCATATCCAAACATCATTCCTTGATCTCCAGCACCTTGTTCTTCTGGGTTTGCTTTGTCTACACCTTGATTGATATCTGGCGATTGTTCATGAATCGCAGAAAGCACTCCACATGAATTTCCGTCAAACATATAAGCACTTTTTGTATATCCAATTTTATTGATGACATCTCTTGCTATTTTCTGAACATCCAAATAGGTTTTAGATTTTACTTCACCTGCCAAAAAAACCTGACCCGTTGTAACTAGGGTTTCACAAGCTACTTTTGAAGTTGGATCAAAGGCTAAAAAATTATCAATTAAAGCATCAGAAATTTGATCAGCAACTTTGTCTGGGTGTCCTTCAGAAACACTTTCTGAGGTAAATAAATATGACATAATTTTTCTTTATAACAGAAAAAAAATAAAAATAGATTGCAGGGGTGCTAAAAGGAGTAGGAATTACTGCTTTAGCATTTTGTTATGTTGAAGTTGTTTTTACAATTTCAACAAAGAGGTTGCAATCAGTTCAAATTTTTCCTCTTAAATTCAGCTACAAAGTTACAGTTAAATTTTAAAAACCAATACGAATTTTAAATATTTATTTTTCTTGTAAATTCTTTTTTCAATAAAAGAAAAGCATTCCTTGTTCTTAAAATAGGAATTCTGTAATGAGAAGATTCTTTATTTCTGAATTTGTTAAAAATGAAAAAAAAATGAAAAAGTATTAGGAAATTAAATTTTTATGCGCCTATATTTGCATTCACAAAGTTCAATAATTTATTGAAATGTTATCAAGAAAGGTGGAGGGATTAGACCCTGTGAAGCCTTAGCAACCCTTTAGAAATGAAGAAGGTGCTAAATTCTACCCAAGTTTAAAAAACAATGGATAGATAACAAAAGAGAATTTTTCATCCTGAAATCTTCTATTTTTTTCTTTTTAACATTTTTCTATTTTGATACATCAATAATTGATGCATTTGGCTTTTGGTTTAATCTTTTATTAACTCAAAAAAATTAGAAAAATGAGTACACAAAAATTAGCAACCCAAGCGTTGCACGTTGGTCATGACACCAAAGAAAATGGAGGCGCAAGAGCAGTTCCTATTTATCAAACTACTTCGTATGTTTTCAACAATTCAGAACATGCGGCAAATCTTTTTTCATTAAAAGAATTAGGGTTTATTTACACCCGTTTAAACAACCCTACAAATCAAATTCTACAAGATCGTTTGGCAGCTATTGAAGGGGGTATTGGTGCTGTCGTTTTTGCATCAGGGACTGCCGCAATTGCAACTGGCCTTCTTACGCTTTTAAAGGCAGGAGATCATATTGTCGCTTCCAGCAGTTTATATGGAGGGACTTACAATCTCTTAAGTGTTACTTTGCAGAGGTTTGGTATTACAACAACGTTTGTAGATGCATCCAGTCCAGCTAATTTTGAAGCAGCAGTGCAAGAAAACACCAGAGCCTTCTTTGCAGAATCATTAGGAAATCCTAAACTCGATGTTTTAGATTTGGAAGGAATATCAAAACACGCTAAGGAAGCAAAAGTTCCTTTTATTGTAGACAATACCGTTGCAACACCTGTATTGCTAAACCCTATTAAACATGGTGCGGATATTGTAATTCATTCCTTAACAAAATACATTGGCGGACAAGGAAACTCTTTAGGAGGTGCCATTGTAGATGCAGGTACCTTCGACTGGTCAAGTGGGAAATTCCCAGAATTTACAGAACCATCTGCCGGGTATCATGGATTGAAATACTATGAAACCTTAGGAGCTTCCTCTTTCATTTTTAAGTTAATTTTAGAAGGGTTGCGTGATTTTGGTGGCGCATTAAGTCCAACCAATGCATTTCATATTATACAAGGATTGGAAACATTATCTGTTCGAATTCAACAACATTCAAAAAATGCTTTAGCATTGGCAACATGGTTGGAGGCACAAGAAGAAGTTGCTTGGGTAAACTATCCAGGTTTAGAAAGTAGTAAGTACAAATCATTAGCAGATAAATATTTACCAAACGGACAGAGTGGAATCGTCACTTTTGGAACCAAAGGCGGATATGAATCTGCAAAATCGATTGCTGATGCTACCAAAGTATTTTCATTATTAGCAAATATTGGAGATACCAAATCACTCATTATCCATCCAGCAAGTACCACGCACCAACAGTTATCAGAAGTAGAACAAGAAAGTGCTGGCGTTACTAAAGATTTAATTCGCTTGTCTGTTGGTATAGAGGATGTAGAAGATTTAAAAGCCGATTTAAAAGCTGCTTTTTCAACCATTTCAGTATAATTTATTGTTTAATAAACAACAAGTGAAACCGACACTACAAAAAATACCAATTGATCATTTTATCACAGAAAGTGGTAAGGCAATTTCCATACAATTGTCTTACCAACTTTTTGGTCAGCCTTTATTTGAAGCGCCAATTGTTTTAGTAAATCATGCTTTAACTGGAAATTCAAATGTGTGTGGAGATACAGGTTGGTGGAAAGATTTAATAGGTGATGGCAAAGCAATTGATACCAAGTATTACACGGTTTTAGCCTTCAATATTCCAGGAAATGGATATGATGGTTTTTTGATTGAGAACTATCAAGATTTTATTGCAAAAGACATTGCGAAACTTTTCTTAGTCGGACTCGAAAAATTAAAAATTAACCAATTATTTGCTATTCTTGGAGGCTCTTTGGGGGGAGGTATTGCTTGGCAGATGGCTGTTTTACATCCAACCATTTGTACACATTTAATTCCAATTGCATCTGACTTTAGAGCAACAGATTGGTTGATTGCCAATTGTAAAATACAAGAGCAATTTTTAAACAACTCGTCCAATCCAATTCACGATGCAAGAATGCATGCCATGTTATTATACAGAACACCAGCGTCATTTAACAAACGTTTTAATAGAACAATGAATGCCGATTTGAAGATTTTTAATATTGAGAGTTGGTTGTTGCATCACGGGAAAAAATTGCAAAAAAGATTTCAATTGTCTGCTTATAAATTGATGAATCATTTGCTTAAATCAATCGATGTTACCAATGAAAACGAATCGAGTATAAATACGTTAAGTACCATTAAAAGTAGCATTCACATGGTGAGTGTAGATTCAGATTTATTTTTCACCGCAGAAGAAAATCTACATACATTCATTGCCTTATTTAAAGTGAAAAAGAACATTGCCTATTCTGAAATAAAATCAATGCATGGGCATGATGCTTTTCTCATTGAATTTGAGCAGTTGGCAACAATTATTGAACCTATTTTTAAGACCAATTCTGTTTTAAAAAGCGCAACATTATAAACAATGGAAGATTTTAATTTTGAAACAAACGCGATAAGAACTCAAACCGAACGGTCTCAGCACCAAGAGCATTCGACGCCTTTGTACCTAACATCGAGTTTTGTATTTGAAGATGCCGAAGAAATGAGAGCTTCTTTTGCTGAAGAAAAAGATCGAAACCTATACAGTCGTTTTACCAATCCAAACACATCAGAATTTGTAGATAAAATTGTAGCGATGGAAGGCGCGGAAGCTGGATATGCTTTTGCAACAGGCATGTCTGCTATTTTTTCAACATTTGCAGCGCTATTAAATGCTGGTGATCATGTGGTTTCTTGTCGTTCTGTTTTTGGTTCTACTCACAGCATGTTTACGAAGTTTTTACCAAAATGGAACATAGAAACTTCCTATTTTAAAGTAGATGAGGTTGATTTGGTGGAAAGTTTGATTCAGGAAAACACCAAGATTTTATACATAGAAACTCCTACTAACCCAGCCGTTGATATTTTAGATTTAGCAGTTTTAGGCGCATTGGCCAAAAAACACGGTCTTATTTTTATCGTAGACAATTGTTTTGCGACTCCCTATTTGCAAAAACCCATCGATTTTGGAGCCGATTTGGTCATTCATTCCGCAACAAAACTCATTGATGGTCAGGGAAGAGTATTGGGAGGAGTTACTGTTGGAAACAAAGAACTAATGCGTGAGATCTATCTTTTTGCAAGAAATACAGGTCCTGCCATGTCTCCTTTTAATGCTTGGGTATTGTCTAAAAGTTTAGAAACGTTGGCAGTAAGAGTCGAAAAGCATTGTGAAAATGCATTGATCGTTGCCGAATTTCTCGAACAAGAGCCATCGATTCAATTGGTGAAATATCCCTTTTTAAAATCGCATCCTCAATATGATGTTGCCAAAAAGCAAATGAAATTAGGAGGGAATGTTGTTGCCTTTGAGTTGAAAGGCGGAATTTCGGCAGGAAGAACCTTTCTGAACAAAATAAAAATGTGTTCGCTATCTGCAAATTTGGGAGATACGAGAACCATTGTCACTCATCCAGCGAGTACTACGCATGGAAGATTATCGGAAGAAGATCGACTAGAAGTTGGAATTACAGATGGTTTGGTAAGGGTTTCTGTTGGGTTGGAGAATGTAAATGATATTATCAATGATTTAAAACAAGCTTTGGAAGATGCCTGAAATTTATAAAGAAATACAAAAAAGAATTCTTGTGCTCGATGGCGCCATGGGAACCATGTTGCAACAGTATCAATTTACAGAAGCAGATTTTAGAGGTGAACGCTTTAAAGACTATCCGAGTCCCTTGCAAGGGAATAACGATTTATTGTCGCTAACACAACCCGAAGCAATTGAAAGTATCCATGCAAAGTATTTTGCCGCAGGGGCAGATATTGTAGAAACCAATACGTTTTCTGGAACCACCATTGCCATGGCAGATTATCAAATGGAAAACTTGGTTTATGAGCTTAATTTTCAATCTGCAAAAATCGCCAAAAAGGTTGCGGAGGAATTCACACAAAAAGAACCACACAAACCACGTTTTGTAGCCGGAGCTATCGGGCCTACCAACAGAACCGCAAGTTTGTCACCCGATGTAAACAGACCAGAATACAGAGCGATTACATTTAATGAATTGCGCATCGCATACAAGCAGCAAGTAGAAGCTTTGTTAGATGGGGGCGTAGATCTATTATTGGTAGAAACTATTTTTGACACGCTCAACGCAAAAGCGGCCTTATTTGCGATTGAAGAAGTAAAGGAAGAACGAAATTTAAAAATTCCAATCATGGTCTCTGGCACCATTACCGATGCTTCTGGTAGAACCCTTTCTGGACAAACCGTGGAAGCCTTTTTAACCTCAGTATCACACATACCGCTTTTTTCTGTCGGATTTAATTGTGCTTTAGGCGCCCAACAATTACAACCCTATTTAAGCAGGTTGTCAAGAGAAACTGATTTTTATACATCCGCGCATCCCAATGCTGGGTTGCCCAATGCTTTCGGAGAGTATGATGAATCGCCAAAAGAAATGCAAGCCTTTATTGAAAGTTATCTAAAAGAAGATTTAATCAATATTATTGGCGGTTGTTGTGGGACTAGTCCCGAACATATCAAAGCGATTGCAGAAGTTGCAGCAAAATATCAACCTCGAAAAGTGGTGTCATAAATGAAAAGTGATTGTAAAAAATATTTAACATTATCCGGTTTAGAACCATTAATTCTATCGGAAAACAGCAACTTTATCAACGTTGGTGAACGTACAAATGTAACAGGCTCTAGAAAGTTTCTTCGCTTAATAAAAGAAGAGAAGTATGAAGAAGCTTTAGCAGTAGCAAGAGATCAAGTAGAAGGCGGGGCACAAATTTTAGATGTCAATATGGACGAAGGAATGTTGGACGGCGTATATGCCATGACCACTTTTTTAAATCTCATTGCATCTGAACCAGATATTTCAAGAATTCCATTGATGATTGACAGTTCTAAATGGGAAATCATTGAAGCGGGCTTACAAGTTGCCCAAGGAAAATGTGTGGTAAACTCCATCAGTTTAAAAGAAGGAGAAGCAGAATTCCTTCGTCAAGCAAAACTGGTAAAACGCTATGGAGCAGCTGTCATTGTAATGGCTTTTGATGAAGCTGGACAAGCAGACAACTACCAAAGACGGATTGAAATTTGTGAACGTTCTTATCATCTTTTAGTAAATAAAGTACAATTCAAACCCGAAGACATCATCTTCGATCCTAATATCTTCCCTGTAGCAACAGGTATGGAAGAACATCGAAAAAATGCTTTAGATTTCTTTCAAGCGACAAAGTGGATTCGTGAAAATTTACCCCACGCAAATGTTTCTGGAGGGGTGAGTAACGTCTCATTTTCTTTTCGAGGGAACAATACCGTACGAGAAGCAATGCACTCGGCGTTTTTATATCACGCCATTCAGCATGGAATGAATATGGGGATTGTAAATCCTACGATGTTAGAAATCTACGATCAAATTCCGAAAGAATTATTAGAAGCCGTAGAAGATGTTTTATTAGATCGAAAAGAAGATGCCACAGAGCGTTTGCTGGACATTGCAGAACTTGTAAAAGGGACTAAGAAAGAAAGTGAAGCGAAAATTTTGGAGTGGAGAAATGGTTCTCTTCAAGAAAGAATTACCCACAGTTTAGTCAAAGGAATTGATACTTTTATTTTAGAAGATATCGAAATAGCGAGGCAAAAAGCTGTAAAACCGATTGAAGTTATTGAAGGCAATTTAATGATTGGAATGAATGTGGTTGGAGACTTATTTGGGAGCGGAAAAATGTTTTTGCCTCAAGTAGTAAAATCGGCAAGAGTCATGAAGAAAGCCGTGGCCTATTTACAGCCATTTATTGAAGCAGAAAAAGATGGGAAACAAGAATTTGCAGGAAAAATTTTAATGGCAACCGTAAAAGGTGATGTGCATGATATTGGTAAAAATATTGTTTCGGTAGTCTTGGGATGTAACAATTATGAAATTATTGATTTGGGGGTGATGGTGCCGCCAGAAAAGATTATTGAAACGGCAAAAAAAGAAAATGTAGATGCAATTGGTTTGAGTGGGTTGATTACACCTTCCTTAGATGAAATGGTGTATTTGTCCAAAGAAATGGAAAAAAACAACTTTTCTGTACCTTTATTGATAGGAGGCGCAACTACTTCAAAAGCCCATACCTCTGTTAAAATTGCACCGAATTATTCCAACGCTGTAGTGCATGTAAACGATGCTTCAAGAGCTGTAACTGTGGTGGGTAATCTCTTAAAAGAAGATAGTGGTATCTATAAAAGTCAGATCCGAGAAGAGTATGCCCTTTTTAGAGAAAAGTTCTTAGATCGATCTAAATCTAAAACATACATCTCAATTGCTGAAGCTCGAAAACGAAAATTTAAAATCGATTGGGGAACAGCAAATATTGTAAAACCAAAACAATTGGGAATTCAAGAATTACAAGATTTTGAATTGACCAAATTGGAAGACTTTATCGATTGGAGTCCCTTTTTTAGAAGTTGGGACTTGCATGGAAAATATCCAGACATTTTAACAGACGAGGTAGTTGGAGAACAAGCCACCGAATTGTTTGCAGATGCGAAAGTTTTACTCGCGAAAATTTTTGATGAGAAACTCTTAAAAGCAAAAGCGGTTTTTGGGTTGTTTCCAGCAAACACCATTAATGATGATGATATCGAAGTATCGATTTCGGAGAAAGAAAAAACCGTTACCTTTTTATCACTCCGTCAACAATTAAAGAAAAGAGAAGGAGTTCCTTCTTTTGCTTTGGCAGATTTTATTGCTCCAAAAGAAACCAACATTCAAGATTATATAGGTGCCTTTTGCGTGACTACGGGGTTTGGAACCAAAGAATTGGCCGAAGCCTTTGAAACCGATCATGACGATTACAATTCCATTATGATCAAAGCATTGGCCGATCGATTGGCGGAAGCATTTGCAGAATATTTACACAAAGAAGTACGAACCAACCATTGGGGATATGCTTCCAATGAAAACCTTTCCAACAACGATTTAATCAAAGAAAGCTACAAAGGAATTCGTCCAGCACCGGGCTATCCAGCTTGTCCAGATCATTTAGAAAAAAGAACGCTTTGGGACTTGCTAAATGTGGAGGAAAGAATAGGTGTGCAATTGACCGATAGTTTAGCCATGTGGCCTGCTGCAAGTGTTTCCGGGTATTATTTCGGAAATGAACAGGCAACCTATTTTGGACTCGGAAAAATAACCAAAGACCAATTAACAGACTACGCAACAAGAAGAAATATATCCATAGAGGAAGCTCATAAATGGCTAAACCCAAACATAACGGAATAAGATGAAAGTTACAGAACACATAAAAAAAGCCAACGGAAAAACCTTATTCTCATTTGAAATTATTCCTCCAAAAAAAGGAAAAAGTATTCAAGAACTATACAATAATATTGATCCGTTAATGGAATTTAACCCCCCATTTATAGACGTAACCACTTCAAGAGAAGAGCATGTTTATATTGAAAAACAAGGATTACTCGAGCAAAAAATCACCCGAATGCGTCCTGGAACTTTGGGAATTTGTGCGGCGTTAAAACACAAATATCAAACAGATACGGTTCCTCATGTTTTATGTGGTGGTTTTACCAAAGAAGAAACAGAGTACTTATTGGTAGACTGTCAATATTTAGGGATTGATAATGTGATGGCATTGCGGGGAGACACTATGAGTCACCAAAAATATTTTGAGGCAACTCCTGGTGGACATTTGTATGCGAAAGAATTAGTGACACAAATCAACAATTTAAACGAAGGAAAGTATTTGCACGATGTTTTGGAAGTGGATGACCGCGCTGACTTTTGTATTGGAGTTGCTGGCTATCCAGAAAAACATTTGGAAGCACCTTCTTTACAAACCGATTTGAAACGACTTAAAGAAAAAGTGGATGCGGGTGCCGACTATGTGGTTACTCAAATGTTTTTTGACAATCAAAAGTATTTTGATTTTGTAGCAGCAGCTAAAAAAATAGGCATTCATGTGCCAATTCTTCCAGGAATCAAGCCATTTGCAATCCACAAGCATTTGCAATTGTTACCTCAGGTTTTTAAAATCGATTTACCAGAAGCACTAATCACTGCAGTTGAAGGGTGTAAAGACAATTCACAAGTACGTCAGGTTGGAGTAGAATGGGCTATTCAACAATCAAAAGAATTACAACAAGCAGGGGTGCCGGGGTTGCATTACTACTCGATGGGGAAATCTTCGAATGTTAAGGAAATTGCAGCTGCATTATTTTAGAAATAAAGGGGCTCGATAGACTAATAGCTAAAACTAATTTTGCAAAAGCTTAAGTAGTGAAATATTTGTTTACTTTTGTCAGACAATAAACTGAAATATCAATTTAAAATATAGAATATATCATAACGATTCTTATATATGTAATTTTAGTTTGAATGTTAAATTAATTTTTAATGTAATGAGAGTTAAAAGAGATAGACACACTTATTTATTTAAATATGAAATTATTAAGTA
>JABJPX010000056.1 GCA_018663625.1 Polaribacter sp.
GGTGCGCCATGGCAATACAATCAACAAGACAGATTGAATTGGACTAACGAAGCGTAAAAATAATTTTCGGTTAGATTTTGAAAAAAAGAATTTTACACAATAACAAATTAAACGATTAAAGAGCAAACTATGAACGTACCTTCAATGGCAGATATGATGGCACAAGGAAAGCAACCAGAAGTTTTGTTTTGGGTAGGTGCAGCCGGAAGCTATGATGATCGAGCAAAAAAGATATCAAGAGCATTTGTGAAAATATTGCATGCAGCAAATGTAGATTTTGCCGTCTTAGGAACAGAAGAATCATCTACAGGGGATGCAGCAAAAAGAGCTGGAAATGAGTTCTTATTTCAAATGCAAGCCATGATGAATATTGAAGTTTTAAATGGGTATGAAGTTAAAAAAATAGTGACTTGCGACCCCCATTCATTCAATACATTAAAAAACGAATACCCGAGTTTAGGGGGTAAATATGAAGTTTTTCATCATACGCAATTCATTCAAAATTTAATTTCCGAAGGACGTTTAGAAATTGACAATACGACCCTCAAAGGTAAAAGAGTTACTTTTCATGATCCATGCTATTTAGGGAGAGCCAATGAAGTGTATGAATCTCCAAGAAATTTAATACGAAGGCTGGGAGTCAACCTAACAGAAATGAAACGCCACAAAGGAACGGCTTTATGTTGTGGAGCTGGTGGAGCGCAAATGTTTAAAGATGCAGAAAAAGGAAATAAAGAAATCAATATTTTAAGAACAGAAGATGCTTTAGAAACCAAACCTCAAATTATTGCAACGGGTTGCCCATATTGCAATACGATGATGACAGATGGAATTAAGTTTAAAGAAAAAGAAACGGAAGTGGTAGTAAAAGACATCGCAGAATTAATCTCAGAAGCAAATGATTTGTAAAATGAAAAAGAGTTGGTTACTTCTTATCGGACTTGTTTTTATTACTTGTAATACGAGTGAAGTAAAGAAAACAGCACCTTTAGAAGTTGTAAAAGCAAAAGACACGACGCAAGTAGTGAAGGCGGATGTAGTTAAAAAAGAGACCCTTGTTTTTAAAGTGCAAATTGCAGCTTTGAAAATGCCAAATAAAAGGTTTTCTAAATTAGAGGGCACCGCTGTAACTCAAGAAAATGGACTTACAAAATACAGATTGGGGAGTTTTAACAGTTACTCAGAAGCACGAAAATTCAGAAACAGTATCCGTAGCACCTACAGAGACGCATTTGTCGTCGCATTAAAAAATGAAGTTCCAGTTTCTATTTTAGAAGCAATCACGGATTAATTTTCATGAAATATACTTCTCAAAACAATGCTATTTTCTCATTCCTAGAGTTCTTAAAAGTAGCTTTTAAAATAGTTGATTGCCCTTTGTTAAAAGTACAAACAAGCACAAAATCATGGATGTAAAAAGTTATATAAAAGCGGCAAGATTACGCACACTTCCCTTATCCATTTCAGGAATTATTGTTGGAAGTATTTTAGGAAACGCCAATATTAATAGAAATCTTACTTCAGAATTTGTATCTCCATTTTGGGCTTCTTCTATCTTTTGGTTAGCAATTTTAACTACAATTGGATTTCAAGTGTTGTCAAATCTTGCCAATGATTATGGAGACGGCATCAAAGGAACTGATGACAATCGAAAAGGAGAAGCTAGAATGGTTTCCTCAGGAGTCATTTCACCAAAGGAAATGAAACGTGCAATGATTTTCACCACAATCTTTTCATTATGTATTGCAGTTCTCTTAATATACGTAGCCTTTGGTCGAGAGAATTTTGGATACTCAGTAGCCTTTTTTATGCTTGGGCTAGCGTCTGTTGCAGCTGCAATTAAATATACAGTAGGAGAATCTGCATATGGTTACAGTGGTTTGGGAGATATTTTTGTCTTCTTATTCTTTGGATTGCTGAGTGTTGTTGGAAGTTATATTTTATTTACACACCAAATAAACGCATTGTTATTTTTGCCAGCCACCTCAATTGGTTTACTAAGTGCTGCTGTTTTGAACTTAAACAATATGAGAGATCAAATAGAAGACAAGCAGCATCACAAAAATACGTTGGTTGTAAGTTTGGGAAGTCAAAAAGCAAAAATATATCATTATATTTTAATTTTAGGTGCATTATTTACCGCTGTTTTATATGTAGAGATGCACTACCAAGCACCAATTCAATACTTATTTTTAATTGCTTTTATCCCTTTATTTTTAAATATAAAAGTAGTTGCACAAAACATACTTTTTTCAGAATTAGACAGTGAGTTAAAGAAAGTTGCTCTCAGCACTTTTTTATTCGCAATTCTTTTTGGAATTGGACAAATATTTTAAATTATTACAATGAAAATTATAAAAATAATACTGGGAGTCATCACCTTTTTTGTCGTTGCTTTTTTTCTAACTGGTTTGTTTGTAAAACAAACAACCTATGAAGCATCAGTAATCATCAAAAAGCCTATTTCAGAGGTTTTTAAAGATTTTAGTACCTCTGAAAATATTCAAAATTGGATCCCTGAAATAAAATCTGTGCAAGTGATCAACGAAAACCCAGGGAAGATTGGTAGTACCTATGAAATTGTTATCAATAATAATGGGCAAGACATTACTATGACTCAAAAAGTTCTCGCTTTCGTACCCAACGAAAAAGCAACTTTCTATTTTGATGCCGAAAATATGTTAAAAACAGATGACTATATTTTCACAGAAAATGGAGGCATCACGACGATTCAATTAAATGCAATTTGTGTCAGCGATTCTTATATTATGGCATGTATGTTTCCCTATTTTAAAGGAACCTTTCAAGCACAAGACCAAGGATATTTGAACAGTTTTAAAGCGTTTGCAGAAAAATAAGTTTATTTTGATAAAAGCAACCTACAAAAAATTCACTTTAAATTTTAAAAACCCGAGTGGAACCTCTCGTGGAATTTTAAGAACCAAAGAAACCTGGTTTCTGATTTTAGAAGAAAACGGAAAAAAGGGATACGGAGAAACAGGACTTTTTAGAGGTTTGAGTATAGATGATGTTCCAGAATATGAAGAAAAACTAGTATGGGTTTGTAAGCACATTCATTTAGGAGTAGAAAAACTTTTAGAACAGTTGTCACACTTTCCGTCCATACAATTTGGCATTGAACAAGCTTTTTTATCTCTTAAAAGCACCACTCCTTTCGAGCTGTTTCCTTCTCCATTTACAGAAAGTAAAGCTCCAATCCCAATCAATGGCTTAATTTGGATGGGCGACAAAGAGTTCATGAAAAACCAAATAAAAGAGATGTTAAATCAAGGGTTTTCTTGTTTAAAAATGAAGATAGGGTCTATCAATTTTGATGCGGAAATCAACCTACTAAAATCCATTAGAAAAGAGTTTTCACCTTCAGAAATCGAATTAAGAGTGGATGCAAATGGCGCTTTTTCTCCAGAAGAAGCTTTGGGGAAATTAGACTCGCTTTCGAAATTAAAAATACATTCTATAGAGCAACCTATCCAACAAGGCCAAGTAAAATCAATGGCCCAATTATGCGCCAACACACCGATACCAATTGCATTGGACGAAGAACTCATTGGAGTGCTTTCTTCTTCAAAAAAGAAAGCACTCATCGAAACTATAAAACCGCAATACATTATTTTAAAGCCAAGTTTAGTAGGTGGTTTTGCAGGAACAAAAGAATGGATTTCAATTGCAGAAAAAAATAATGCAGCTTGGTGGATTACTTCAGCACTAGAAAGTAATGTCGGATTGAATGCAATCTCACAATTCACATATACTTTAAAAAGTAAATTACCACAAGGCTTGGGTACAGGGAGTTTATTTACAAATAATATAGAAAGCCCTTTGGAAGTGAATAAAGGAGCGTTGCATTATAATAATTTAGTAAATTGGGATTTTAAATTATAATTATGGGTTTTATAGAAACAGGTTACAAAGGAAAGAATGATTGGTGGATGTATATTTTAGGCATTATAATTGTTTTTTTTGGAACTCAATTAGGATCAATTCCTTTAGGACTGGTTGCTTTTTCTAAAGCAGGAGGCGATTTGGCGGTTTATTTAGAAGCAGCCAATGATAATTTCATGAAAATGGGTATCAACTCCAATTTATTTTTATTCCTAATGATTTTTACCTTTATGATGGGGCTTTTTGCCTTGTTTCTTTCCGTAAAATACATTCATAAAAAGAAATTTAAATGGATTGTAACCTCTAGAGCGTTTGTTGATTGGAAACGGGTTGCTTTTGGCTTTTTTTCTTGGGGAATTCTCTCTGCCGTAATCATTCTCGTAGGTATTTACTCTGAGCCAGAATTGTATGATTGGAATTTTAAACCGATTCCATTTTTTAC
>JABJPX010000057.1 GCA_018663625.1 Polaribacter sp.
CATTTCATCTTTAGCAAATGCTACATATACAGTCCGGATACCCAATGAACATGGAAATATATCCAAAAAGATCATCATCAATAATTAGATGTAAAAAAATAAAGAATACCTCCTAATTTTCATTAGGAGGTTTTTTTATATGCTTAGTAGCATAGCACGAAACTGCAAAATTTCCTTAAAAACCTCTATAAAACCAATATTTAAATAGCGCATCAGAAACATAAAATTATGTACCTTTGCATCCTGTAATCAATCATAAAAATGGCATTAAATATTGAAATTCAACCTATAGAAAAATCTAAAATTGGTTCTGTAGATTTTGACAATTTACCTTTTGGAAGTGTTTTTTCTGATCACATGCTAACGTGTGACTTTGTGAACGGTGCATGGCAAACTCCTGTTATCAAGGCCTATTCTCCGATTAGTTTAGACCCTTCTTCTAAAATATTTCATTATGGGCAATCTATTTTTGAAGGAATGAAAGCCTACAAAGATGCAGATGAAAACACATTGCTATTTCGTCCTTTAGAAAACTTCAAAAGGCTCAATAAATCTGCAGAAAGATTAATGATTCCTACAATTCCGGAATCCATTTTCATGGATGGTTTGAAAAAATTATTGGAAGTTGACGATCAATGGATTCCAAAAAATGAAGGCAGTTCTTTATACATTAGACCCTTTATGTTTGCGTCTGGAAACGGCTTCCATGCCTCTCCTGCTGATGCCTACAAATTTGTCATCTGTACAGCACCATCTGGAGCTTATTTTGCAGGTGAAATAAAAGTTTTAATTGAAGAAAAGTATGCGCGAGCTGCAAATGGTGGTGTTGGTTTTGCCAAAGCCGGAGGAAACTATGCCGCACAGTTTTACCCAACACAATTAGCGATTGAAAAAGGCTATAACCAAGTTATTTGGACCGATGACAATGCTCACGAATATATTGAAGAAGCGGGTGCCATGAACATTTTCATTAGAATCAATGATACGTTGATTACGAGTCCAACGAGTGATCGAATTTTAGATGGAATTACACGTAAAAGTATCATCCAAATCGCCAATGACCTTGGGCTTAACATGGAAGTAAGAAAAATTACCGTTTCAGAGGTAATTACTGCTGCACAAGCAGGAAGTTTACAAGAAATGTTTGGCGCTGGAACTGCTGCTGTCATTTCACCAATCGCAGGTTTTGGATACCAAAACACCGATTATGACTTGCCAAAACTAACAGAAAGTTATGCTTCATTACTGAAAAAGACCATTACAGATTTACAAACAAACAAAACGGAAGATCCATATGGCTGGAGAGTTCAGTTATAGTTTTTTGTGAAATATATTTTATAAACCTCAACATTGTTGGGGTTTTTCTTTTGTAAGACATTAAAAAAAGTTTCTTACAAACGAGATTATTTGTCTAAAATGGCAGCAATGTTTGGTTTGAAATAATTGGGCCCTTTGAGCACTTTACCATCTTCTCTATAAATTGGGCTTCCGTCTTCGCCTAATTTACTCATATTACTTCTTTGAATTTCATGAAACACTTCTTCAATTTTGTCCTGCATTCCGTGTTCGATAATCGTACCACAAAGAATATATAACATGTCGCCTAAAGCATCTGCAACCTCAACAAGATCATTGTTTTCTGCAGCTTCTAAATATTCTTCGTTTTCTTCTTTCATCAACTCGAAACGCAATTTTTTACGGTCCTCAGCAATGGCAACGGTAGGGGTATCTTGTATGTTTAATTTGAATGCAGTGTGAAATTTATGAACGGCTGCTATTTTATTTTTCATGATATCTATTTTTTATTGGTTAAAGTACTTTCTTTAAAACCCAAGCTGGCATTGCTTTTAAAGCGAAAGCAATCAGCGCCCAACGCTTGGAAACATAGGCGACTCTTTTTTTCTTTTTGATGGCTGTATAAATCTGCTTTGCAGCTTTTTCTAAAGGCACCATCCAAAAAACGGCTTCGCCTAATGCCATGGGAGTATCTACAAATCCAGGTCTTATTTCGGTGATGTAAACTTTCTTTGATTGGATTGATTTTGTTTTTATGTACAGGCTTTCTAAATAGGCTTTTTGATAGGCTTTGGAAGCAAAATAATCGGGTGCAGAACGATTTCCTCGAAGGGAGGCAATGGAAGAAATACCTACCAACTGACCAAATTGTTGTTTTTTAAATAAATTATACGCCAAAATATAGAGCCTTGTACATCCCAAAACATTTGTATTAATGGTTTGTTTTTGTTTCTCCCACTCAAGTTTTGGGTTTACATACCCTACTCCGGAGGATTGCACAACGAGGTCGATACTTCTAAATTCTGCAACAATTTCATTAAAAACTTTTTCGACATCAGCAACATCCTGAATGTCATTTTGTTTCACCAAAATTGAAGCTGGATATTGTTTTTTTAATGCGGTTAGCTTGTCTAATCTTCTTCCTGTTACAGCAACTTGATATCCTTCTTTTATTAAAATTTCGGTCAACGATTTTCCAATACCAGAAGTTGCTCCAAAAACGATGGCTTTCTTCATTTAATTTGTAATTTTGCAAGATCTATTTAAACACACAATATATAGAATCTTCATGACACCTAAAACTGTTTCAAATTCTATTATTAAATAACTTATAAAGAAAATACAATGTTTTTAGCTGCATATTTCACTTCTGGTAGAATTCTATTTATGATTTTTTTCATAATTTCTTTTTTGGTTTTAGCTATCTATAGCTACAAGAAAGATATGAAAAGTCATAAAATACACTATAAAAATGCGGCTAAGAATTTGTTGATTTATGGAAGTATTACGCTTATTATTTTTGTTGCGATTCGTTTATTCACAGGAAATTAAGCGCTTTTTTTATTGCTGATATTTAAAACAACCTGTTGTATGATCGTTTACCATACCCACAGCTTGCATATACGCATAGATTACTGTAGCCCCCACAAACTTAAATCCACGTTTTTTTAAATCTTTAGAAATTCTATCTGATAGCGGTGTTGTTGCAGGAACATCCTCTTTTTTATGAAAATTGTTTCGAATTGGTGTTCCTTGCACATAGGCCCAAATGAAGTTTGAAAAGGAGCCAAATTCTTTCTGAATTTCCATAAATAATTGAGCGTTTGTAATGGCACTTTTGATTTTCAACTTATTTCTAATAATTCCGGTATCTTGTAACAACGATGCATACTTAGATGCTGAATATTTTGCGATTCTCTTATAATCGAAATTATCAAATGCACTTCTAAAATTTTCTCTTTTATTAAAAATTGTAATCCAACTTAAACCGGCTTGAAAGGTTTCTAAAATTAAAAATTCAAACAAAACAGCATCATCAAAAACAGGCACTCCCCATTCTTGATCGTGGTATTCGATGTATTTCTGACTGTCATTTACCCAAAAGCATCTCGTTTTCATTTTGTTGTTTTAGAAGATAAAATTAATGTTAAAAGTGCTAAAGACCCTTCTAATTTAGAAAAATTTCTGCAACTTTACAAGAATAAAACTACTGGTTATGAAACTTTTAAAACAACTTTTCGCAATACTCATTGTTGGATTTCTTTTTTATGCTTGTGGTTCTCAATCCATTGAAATTAAAAAAAGTCAAAAGGAGCTGCCGGTTCGAATAGCAAATGACAGCTTGGCGTATGAGATTATCATTATAGATCCTGGTTTTACAGCTTATTTGAATACGATTGCACAACCGGAAGGTTTTTACAATCAAAGCTACTTAGAAGCGAGAAATCGTGTGTGGGTAAGCATTTGGAATCAAAGAGTTCAAAATACACCTCAATTTCGGCAAGATGTTTATGAAAACAACATTGCGTATTTGCCAATGGTAGATTATGGATATGAAGTAAATTATAAATTATTTAATTACTTTTTGTTCGCTCAAAGAAAATATAAAATGACCCTCGGAGGTGGATTTAGAGGGAATCGAATCAATTAAATTTTCTGATAACTAATAAAACTATAATCGTATCCGTTTTTCTCATCCGCTAGAAAATCTTCTCTAGAAATTTCTTTCCAAACGGTGGTATCAATTTCAGGAAAAAAAACATCCGCTTCAAATTCTTGATGCACTCTCGTAATATCTAATTGATCAATCAAATTATTTTCTAAAGCCTGTTTGTAGACCTGAGCACCACCAATGATAAATGCATCTTTACCTTCTGTACATGCAATGGCTTCTTCTATAGAATTTGCAATAAGACAACCTTCTTTTTTGTAATTGTTATTTCTGGTAATAATAACAGAGGTTCTATTTGGCAAGGGTTTTCCAATCGATTCGAAAGTATTTCTACCCATTAAGATATGATGCCCTGAGGTTACTTTCTTAAATCTCTTTAAGTCAGCAGGTAACCGCCAAATTAAATCGTTATCTTTTCCAAGAGCGTTGTTGGTTGAAATTGCAGCAATCAATGTAATCATAATAAAATAGCATTTTTTTTTGAAATCATACTAGAAAAGCACTATCGCTTAAAGCCTTTTTATTGGTTATTATACCGCAACTTTTCCTTTTATATGTGGGTGTGGATTGTAATCTATCAGTTCAAAATCATCAAAATCAAAATCAAAAATATTGGTAACTTTTGGATTGATTTTCATGGTAGGTAACGGTCTAAATTCTCTACTTAATTGTAATTCTAATTGTTCTTGATGGTTGTTGTAAATATGTGCATCTCCAAAAGTGTGTATAAATTCTCCTGCTTCATACCCACAAACTTGTGCCATCATCATTGTAAACAATGCATAACTCGCAATATTAAAAGGAACTCCTAAAAAGATATCTGCACTTCTTTGATAGAGCTGACATGACAACTTACCGTCGGCAACATAAAATTGAAAAAAGGCGTGACAGGGAGGTAATGCGGCTTTATTATTGGCCACATTCTCTGAAAAAGAAACAGATGTATCTGGCATTACACTTGGATTCCAAGCAGAAACCATCATTCTTCTACTGTTTGGATTGCTTTTTAAAGTTGCAATTACTTCTTGTAACTGATCAATATCATCGCTATTCCAATTTCGCCATTGATGTCCATAGACAGGTCCTAAATCTCCTTTTTCATCGGCCCAAGAATTCCATATTTTAACACCGTTTTCTTGTAAGTATTTAATATTTGTATCCCCTTTTATAAACCAAAGTAATTCATAAATAATTGACTTTAAGTGCAATTTTTTGGTGGTTACCATTGGAAAACCTTCACTTAAATCAAAACGCATTTGATGCCCAAATACACTTTTAGTTCCGGTACCCGTTCGATCTCCTTTTTCGTTCCCGTTTTCTAAAACGTGTTGTACTAAATCGTGATATTGTTTCATGTTGCGGTATGTGCGTTTAATTGTAAAATAACCTTTGTAAAAATAACAAATAAAATATAAAGTGTACCAAGGTTTTATCGATCCTATTTTTTAAATTGAATGTGAAGCAATTCGCTACTATCCAATAATCATTCCTGCAATGGTAGCAGACATTAGCGATGCAATAGTACCTCCAATAAGTGCTTTCATTCCAAACTCTGACAATGTTTTTCTTTGCCCTGGTGCTAAAGAACCAATTCCTCCAATTTGGATTCCAATAGAAGCAAAATTTGCAAAACCACACAACATATAAGTTGCCATAATAATCGACTTATTATAGGTTAAATGTGATGCATTTGCTACGTTTTTTAGTTCTACTAATTGTATGTAGCCAACAAATTCACTTGCCGCTAATTTGATTCCGAGTAATTGTCCCATAAGCGTCATATCTTCGGTTGCTACACCTATTAACCACATTAAGGGCGCAAAGGCATATCCTAAGATCGCTTCAATAGAAAAACTATTGTAGGCCGTATTTTCTGCCATCCAAGAGTTCAATGTGGTAATGTCTCCAACCCAACCTAAAATTCCGTTAAACATCGCAATTACAGCGACAAAAACTAATAACATTGCTCCTACATTTACCGCCAAACGCAATCCTTCTGTGGTTCCGTTTGCAATTGCATCTAAAATGTTTGACCCTATTTTATCTTGAGAAACAGTTACGTCTGTATTTACTTTTTCTGTTTGTGGATAAAGTATTTTAGAAATAACAATAGCACCTGGGGCGGCCATTACGGATGCTGCTAATAAATGTTTTGCAAAAATCAATTCTAAGGCTTTGTCTCCACCACCTAAAAATCCAATATAAGCTGCTAAAACGGCACCTGCAACAGTAGCCATACCTCCAACCATCACCAAAAGCATTTCAGATTTATTCATTTTCTCCAAATAAGCCTTGATTAATAAAGGCGCTTCGGTTTGTCCCAAAAAGATATTTCCTGCAACAGAGAGACTTTCCATTCCAGATATTCCTAGAAATTTGGTCAGAACCATTGCCATAAACTTTACAATTTTTTGAATAATCCCTAAATAAAAGAAAAGCGAGGTAAGGGCTGAAAAGAAGATGATTGTTGGCAGTACTTGAAAGGCAAAAATATATCCAAAAGTAGTGGTATCGCCAACCATTCCGGCAAATAAGAACATACTACCGGCTTTGGTGTACTCTAATATTTCAATGAATATTCCTCCAATAAATTCAAAGATCGACTGAACCAACTGAATTTTTAAAACACCAATTGCAATTACCAATTGAAGCGACAAGCCAATTGCAGCTTTTTTCCAATCAATTGCTTTTCGATTGCTACTAAATAAAAAGGCAATTATAATTAAAGAAATCATCCCTAAGACACCTCTCCATAAACTCTGCATTGAAAAACCTTGACTTGCTATAATTGTACTGGAGTCTTCAGCGACATTAGCGGTCGTTTCTTTTAATGTTTTTGGTGAGCTTTCGTCTGCAACTTCGGCAACTAATAAAGGAGTCTGTTTATTTTGCTCCGAAAATTCGGCAACTTCTTCTGTCTGATTTCCGATGGCTTTAACCGTGTCTAACTCTTGAGAAAAACTAAGAACAGCGCACAAACAAAAAACAATTAAAACTATTTTTTTCATGGGGTAGGATTGGTTATTATCTTTTACTGATTTCGTCTCTAATTTTTGCTGCCAATTCATAATTTTCATTGTCAACAGCTTTCTCTAATTGTTGGTGCAATTCTTTCAAGGAACTTCTAGAGAAAGTAGATTCCTTCTCAGGTAAAATGGCTTCTAATTCAATTTCATCTTCCTCGGAATCATTTTCTTCATAAAGATCAAATTCTTCATCAACATTTAAATTTACACCTGCTTTGTCTAAGATATTTTCGTAGGTATAAATTGGTGCTTCAAAACGAACAGCAATTGCAATGGCATCTGAAGTTCTTGTATCTATAATTTCTTCAACACCCTCTTTTTCGCAAATTAAACATGAGTAAAAGACACCGTCCACCAATTTATGGATAATGACTTGTTGAATCTGAATTGAAAATCGATCAGAAAAAGTTTTAAATAAATCGTGAGTAAGCGGTCTTGGGGGTCTAATTTCTTTCTCCAAAGCAATCGCAATGGATTGTGCTTCAAAAGCGCCAATAATAATCGGTAAGGTTCTCGTACCCTCCATTTCACTTAATACTAAAGCATAAGCACCACTTTGGGTTTGGCTGTAAGAAATTCCTTTTATAGTAAGTTTTATTGAACTCATAAATAATCTTCGTAAATAAAAAAAAGGCTATCAAACTTAGGAGAATACCTAAAATCAGATAGCCCTTTTATTGGGCACAATTTAATAAAAAATATGTGTGAAACCTTTAAATATTCACTGTAATTTATAAAAACTTATGCAGCCTTAAATGCTTTTAATTTTTCAATCAGAGCGGGTACTACTTCAAAAGCATCTCCAACAATACCATAGTCTGCCGCTTTAAAGAAAGGTGCTTCTGGATCTGTGTTGATGACAACTTTTACTTTTGATGCATTTATTCCTGCTAAATGCTGAATCGCACCCGAAATACCAATGGCAATATATAAATTGGAAGCAACTGGTTTTCCGGTTTGCCCAACATGTTCTCCATGAGGACGCCAACCTAAATCTGAAACGGGCTTAGAACAAGCAGTTGCAGCACCTAAAACTTCGGCCAACTCCTCAATCATTCCCCAGTTTTCTGGACCTTTCAACCCTCTTCCGGCAGAAACAACCGAATCTGCATCTGCAATGGTTACTTTTCCAGAGGCTTTTTCTACTTTTTCTGATGTTACACCGAAATCTGACTCCGATATGCTAACATCAAAACTTTCAGAAGTTCCTGATACTGGGTTTTCGTGCACTCCGTATGAATTCTTTGCAACTCCAATGATCTTATTTTCTGTATTCATAACCGTATTGCTAAAACCTTTGTTTGAGAATGCTTTCCTTTTAATTGTAAAAGGAGCTACTTCACTTGGCAAAGCGACAACATTGGATGCATAACCAGCATTCATCGCAACAGCCAACATAGGGGCAACGTGCAAGACATTAATACTCGAATCCAACACAACAATGCTTGCATTTTCTGCAGTTGCTGCTTGTTGAAGTACCGAAGTATATCCTTTTGCATTGAATGTTTTTAATTGCTCATTAGATACAGTCAACACTTTTTCTGCACCATAGGTATATAATTCTGAAACGTCTGAAGCGTTTATGGTAATTACGGCAACAGTGGTTCCTAATTGTTCTGCAACTTTTTTCCCGTAGGAAACGACTTCAAAAGCAGATTTTTTAAATTTTCCTTCCGATGAATCGGCAAATACTAAAACTGACATATGCTTATATTTTTTTGTTGGTAAATGTTTTATTTGTGAGTTGTTGTTTTAAAATTCCAAAACAAAAACACATTGAAACAATGATACCGTTTATATTACTTTTGCTTCATTATGTAATAAGTCAATCAACGCATCAATATTGTCTGCATCTATTAATTTTACAGCTCCTTTTGGTGCTGGTTTTTCATAAGATTGTGCAGCAGTTGCGTTCTCTATTTCTAAAGGCTCAACAACCGTTAATGGTTTTTTTCTTGCCATCATAATTCCTCGCATGTTTGGAATCCTTAAATCAGACTCTTCTACAATTCCTTTTTGCCCAGCAACCACCATTGGTAAGGTAGATGCATGTGTTTCATTTCCTCCATCTATTTCTCTTACTAAAGAAACTTCAGTTCCGTCTACTTCAATACCTACGCAGCCATTCACAAAATTAAAGTCGACTAATGAAGCTAACATTCCTGGAACCATACCCCCATTATAATCGATCGATTCTCTTCCTGTCAATACTAAATCGTACTCCCCATTTTTAACAACCTCTGCCAATTGCTTTGCAACAAACAAACCGTCTGTTGCTGCTGCATTTACACGAATTGCAGCATCTGCACCAATTGCCAATGCTTTTCGTAAGGTAGGTTCTGTTGTTGCGTTTCCAACATTTACAACTGTTACAGATGCGCCTTGTTTTTCCTTAAACCACATGGCTCTTGTTAAACTAAACTCATCATAGGGATTGATCACAAACTGAACACCGTTTGTATCAAACTGTGTATCGTTTTCTGTAAAATTAATTTTTGAAGTGGTATCAGGCACATGGCTAATACATACCAATATTTTCATAATTTCTGCTATTTTATTTTTTTTTTACGTGACAAAGTTACACCTTTTTTATAAAAAATACTATGCATGCATAATAAATTTTTTCTTTTAAGAAATTATCGAAATCGATTGCGGATTTTGCTGCTTTCTAAATCCTTCTTCTTTAGAACGTGCACAAATTGAAACATATAGTATGTATAGTTTTTTAAATAAAGCTGGCTTTAATTCGGAATGGATTGGAAATCAATCTTTGGAAAAAAGTTATGAATCGCTTGTAAAAACGAATAAAGAGGTTCAAATTATAGATAAGTTTCACTCCGTTTTGAGTTTTAAAAAAGGAAAAGACTTAGTATTATTCGATAAATTTTCGTTCGAAAACTTAGCTGCTAAAAATAAAATATCAACACTACATATGATTGGGAGTCATTGGTACTACAATAGTCGAATCGACAATCGGTTTAAAATTTTTAAACCAATTGTTTCTAGTAAATATTTAGGTGCATCAACAAAAGAAGCACTGATAAATTCTTATGACAACACACTTTTATATTTAGATTTTTTCCTTGATAAATTAATTAATGAATTAAAAAAATCAAAAAATGAAACCATTTTAATTTATTTATCCGATCATGGTGAAACTTTAGGAGAAGATGGACATTGGTTTCATGCACAAAATAATAAGCCATCACAAAATCCAGCAATGCTTGTTTGGTACTCAGAGAAATTCAAAAAAAATAACCCGATGAAAACGGCACACTTAATTTCCAACAAAAACGATACAATTTCGACCGATTTCTTATTTCACAGCATCTTAGACCTTTCAGAAATAAAAGGTTTTAACTTTAAAAAAGAAAAAAGTATTTTCTACAAGAGGAAAGAAGAAACCAATTAGCAACAGAGACTTACTTTATTTTTATATTGAGTATATTTTTTCTTCATAAATTCATTACTTTTGCTCTTCAAAATTAACAACAATTAGATTTAGATGAAGACAGTTCAATTCAGAGAAGCAATTTGCGAAGCAATGAGCGAAGAAATGCGCAGAGATGAAAGCATTTATTTAATGGGAGAAGAAGTTGCCGAATACAACGGTGCTTACAAAGCCAGTAAAGGAATGTTAGATGAATTTGGAGCAAAAAGAGTAATTGATACTCCGATTGCAGAATTAGGTTTTGCAGGAATTGCAATTGGTTCTGCTATGAATGGAAACAGACCGATCGTAGAATACATGACCTTCAACTTCTCGTTAGTTGGTATTGATCAAATCATAAACAATGCTGCAAAAATCAGACAAATGTCTGGTGGACAATTCAATTGTCCAATCGTTTTTAGAGGCCCTACAGGATCTGCAGGTCAATTAGGAGCAACACACTCGCAAGCATTTGAAAACTGGTTTGCAAATACTCCAGGACTTAAAGTAATTGTACCATCAAATCCTTATGATGCAAAAGGTTTGTTAAAAGCTGCCATTCGTGATGATGATCCCGTAATTTTTATGGAATCTGAGCAAATGTATGGCGACAAGATGGAGATTCCAGAAGGAGAGTATATTATTCCTATTGGTGTTGCAGAAACTAAAAGAGAAGGAACCGATGTAACCATTGTCTCTTTTGGAAAAATCATAAAAGAAGCTTACAAAGCAGCAGAAGAATTAGCAAAAGAAGGTATTTCTGTAGAAATTATCGATTTAAGAACCGTTCGTCCAATGGATCATGCGGCAATTATTAGATCGGTAAAGAAAACAAACCGATTGATCATTTTAGAAGAAGCATGGCCATTTGCAAGTGTCGCTTCAGAAATTACCTATAGAATTCAAGAAGAAGCCTTCGATTATTTAGATGCGCCAATCAAAAGAATTACAACTGCAGATACTCCTGCACCGTATTCACCTGTATTATTAGAAAAATGGATTCCAAATTCTAACGATATCATTACGGAAGTAAAAGACCTCTTAAATCGTTAAAAAAACGATTTTACATATTTATAAAATCCTTTTTTCAACATGAAAAAAGGATTTTTTTATGCCTCAAAAAAATTCTTAAACCCAAGATATTGTCTTCGAAATTGATTGCGTAATTTTTTTAGTCTAAAGCCTTGAAAAACTGTATCGATTCACTATTTTTGCAGTCCTATTTTTTAAAGAAAAAAGACATATGAAAACCAAAAATAACGAGACATTTGATGTTTTAATCGAAATCCCTAAAGGAAGTAGAAATAAATATGAGTATGATTTTGAGTTGAATAAAATTCGTTTTGACAGAATGTTATTCTCTTCCATGATGTACCCTGCAGATTATGGTTTTGTTCCAGAAACCTTAGCCTTAGATGGAGATCCTTTAGATGTATTGGTTTTAGGACATGAGCCTACCTTTCCAATGTGTGTTGTAGAAGTAAAGGCAATTGGTGTATTTCACATGGCCGATGAAAAAGGACAGGATGAAAAAGTAATTTGTGTACCTGTTTCTGACCCAATATGGAATGATAAGAATGATTTATCAGACTTAAATCCACACCGATTAAAAGAAATCGAACATTTCTTTAAAGTGTATAAAGATTTAGAAAAGAAAAAAGTCGATGTTGGCGGATGGGGAAATGCCCAAGAAGCAAGAGATATCTATGCAGCATGCGTTGTCAGATATGAAGAAAGTGAGCACAAAACAAACGGTGATTTCACGATTTAGCAATCATTTTACCTAAAAAATACAAACCTCTTAAAAAGCAATCTTTTAAGAGGTTTTTTAGTTCTAATTGAATTCATTACTTTTACGACCGTTTTAAACTAAAAAATATAATAATTTTATGGAATCAATGATGATTTGGATGCCAGTTGCAATGGCTTTATTAGGCTTAGCATATATGGTTGTAAAGAAATCCTGGGTAATGAAGCAAGATGCAGGTGATGGTAAAATGAAAGAAATTTCGGACCACATTTATGAGGGTGCTTTGGCATTCTTAAACGCAGAATATCGTTTACTAACGTTCTTTGTTTTTGGGGCAAGTATTGTTTTAGCAGGAATTGCTTTTTATATGGATACTACTTATCTGATTGTTGTTGCCTTTATTATTGGTGCAATATTTTCTGCATTTGCAGGAAACATGGGAATGAAAATTGCTACCAAAACAAATGTAAGAACAACACAAGCTGCAAAAACTAGTTTGCCAAATGCCTTAAAAGTTTCTTTTGGAGGTGGTACCGTAATGGGACTTGGAGTTGCTGGTTTAGCTGTTTTAGGTTTAACGGGCTTCTTCATTGGATTCTTCTACCTTTTTATGGGAGGTGAATGGACCAACACAGCAGATATGACAGTTGTTTTAGAAGCATTGGCTGGTTTCTCTTTAGGAGCTGAATCCATTGCATTATTTGCACGAGTAGGTGGTGGAATTTATACCAAGGCTGCCGATGTAGGTGCAGATTTAGCAGGAAAAGTACAAGCAGACATTCCAGAAGATGACCCAAGAAATCCAGCAACAATTGCGGATAATGTAGGAGATAATGTAGGAGACGTTGCAGGTATGGGTGCCGATTTATTTGGCTCATATGTAGCAACCGTTTTAGCTGCAATGGTTCTTGGAAACTATGTAATTGAAGATATGGGAGGAGCTATTCAAGATGCTTTTGGCGGAATTGGACCGATCTTATTACCAATGTCAATTGCTGGTGTTGGAATTATCATTTCATTAATTGGAACCCTCTTAGTTAAAATTTCTTCAAACGATGCAAAAGAAGCGGACGTACAGAAAGCTCTAAACATTGGAAACTGGGCCTCTATCATAATGGTAGCAGCTGCATGTTATGGTTTAGCAACTTGGATGTTGCCGGAAACCATGCAAATGGATTTCTATGGTGAAGGCTTACAAGACATTTCTTCGATACGTGTGTTTTTTGCATGTTTAGTTGGTTTGGTTGTAGGTGCAGGAATCTCTGCATTTACAGAATATTATACAGGATTAGGTTCAAAGCCTATTTTAAAAATTGTACAACAATCAAGTACAGGAGCAGGAACCAACATTATTGCTGGTTTAGCAACTGGAATGATTTCTACCTTCTCATCTGTTTTATTATTTGCTGCTGCAATTTGGGCATCCTATGCCTTAGCTGGATTTTACGGAGTTGCTTTAGCCGCTTCTGCAATGATGGCAACAACAGCTATGCAATTGGCCATTGATGCATTTGGACCGATTGCAGATAACGCAGGAGGTATTGCAGAAATGAGTGAGCAAGATCCGATTGTAAGAGAAAGAACAGATATCTTAGATGCCGTTGGAAATACAACCGCTGCAACTGGGAAAGGTTTTGCCATTGCATCTGCTGCATTGACATCTTTAGCATTATTTGCTGCCTATGTAACTTTTACTGGGATTGACGGAATTAATATTTTTAAGGCACCCGTATTGGCCATGCTATTTGTAGGTGGAATGGTACCCGTAGTATTCTCTGCATTGGCGATGAACGCAGTAGGTAAAGCAGCCATGGAAATGGTGAATGAAGTGGTAAGACAGTTCAAAGAGATTCCAGGAATTATGGAAGGAACTGGAAAACCAGAGTACGATAAATGTGTGGCTATTTCTACAAAAGCCTCATTAAAAGAAATGATGTTACCAGGTATTTTAACCATTGGATTCCCAATATTAGTAGTACTCATAGGTAAATTAGTGTATCAAGAAAACAACATGTTGGTTGCTGAAATGCTAGGAGGATATATGGCCGGTGTAACTGTTTCTGGTGTTCTTTGGGCAATTTTCCAAAACAATGCTGGTGGTGCATGGGACAACGCAAAGAAGTCTTTCGAAGCAGGTGTTGAAATTAATGGCGTAATGACGTACAAAGGTTCTGAAGCTCACAAAGCGGCAGTAACTGGAGATACCGTTGGAGATCCATTTAAAGATACTTCAGGTCCTTCAATGAATATTTTAATTAAACTTACTTGTTTAATTGGTTTGGTCATTGCACCCATCTTAGGAGGTGGACATGCAGCCGCTGATAAAAATCACGAAGCAAATGTTTTCATTACTAAAGATGGTACAAAAATAAACATCACGTCAAACACAAAATTTGTGTCGGAGCACGCTGCAACTAAAATTGTAAAAATGAACATCGACAAAAATGACGATGGAACTGCAAAAGCAACCGTGACTACAACGACCACTGAAAACGGGAAAGAAGTAACTAAAGATGAAATTTTTGAAGGTACTTTGGAAGAAGTAGAGAAGAAATTAAATGCCTTTGAAAGTAAAATTGGAGAAATTCATGTTGACATTAAAAAAGACGGAGACAAGGTCATGAAAATGATTCAAGTTGAAGTAAACGAAGAAAAGTAAAACTCCCTTTTACAAACCTATTTAAAGAAGCATTCAAATTAAAAATTGGATGCTTTTTTATGTTCACTATTCTTTTAGAACAAACTGAAAAGTGTCGTTTGTCTTTTTTTGCGCAAGTTGATTAATCGCTGTGTTCGTTAGTTGTAAAACCCTAGGATATCCACCTGTAACTTGGCAATCTCGCATTAAAACAATTAACTTCCCAGAAGGTGTTAGCTGAACAGTTCCGGGCAATACTGCCGATGTTAAAATGGAAGGCAAGGCATTTTCGATTACTTCATTCAAGCGATACCCCATTCTACTATTGTCATTAGAAATCGTAAAAAATTGCTTTGCGAAGACCTCTTTTTGAGATGCGCTCAATGCATCAAACTCAGGCCCCTTAGAACATGCAATCCTTTGAGATTCATAATGCTCTTTCACAACTTTCACAGAAGTGTTTGACGAATCTGTGTTGTTTGTAAAAGTTCCAACAGGTAATACATCTCCTTTACAAAGCAAAGTTTGCTGAGTGATGTTTTGAAAAAAACTCCTACTTTTTAAAATAGGTGTCGTTAAAAAGCCATTTTTCACCGCCAGATAGCACCTGGCGCCAAAAACATTGTGACCAAAAGTCAACACCTCATTTTTACAAACGTGAATTCTTGTTTGTAATGCAACGGGAACTCCATTTATTTTTGGTGAGAAAGAACCTCCCGAAATACAAATTGTCGTTTCAGACAAAAACTCAAAGGCACAAAATCCAAAAGCAATTTCTAGTACAGCATCCGTTTCCAAATTATTGAGAATTCGGTTTGCTAAATCCGAAGAATAGGCATCCATTGCACCCGAGACAGGAACGCCTATGGCTGCAAAACCTACACGCCCTTTATCTTGAACAGATGAATAAAAACCTGCTTTTAAAACTTTAATCATGTACCAAAGTTTTAGGAATTGAATATTTATTTTCAGCGACTTCTTTTTCTAATTGATAAAATTCATCCAAAGAAATTGGAATAAATTTTATTTGGTCCCCCGCTGTGGCAAAACAAGGTTGCTGCTGCGTTACATCAAAAAAATGAATCGGTGTTTTTCCAAGAAGGTTCCAACCGCCAGGAGATGCACACGGATATACACCTGTTTGCTTTCCGCCAATGGCAACAGCACCTTTAGGGACTTTGAGTCTAGGTGTTGGTTTTCTATCAAAGTACAAGTCAGAATCTAGCCCACCTAAATAAAGAAACCCAGGTAAAAACCCAATGAAGAAAACCGTATAAATTTTCGCTGAATGGCGTATCTTGATTTCGTCGATTGATAATTTCGATTTTTGAGCCATTTCTTCCAAATCAATACCGAATTGCAAGTCATAGCACACTGGAACTTCCCACAGAAAACGAGGATTTTGTATCGCTGTAAAATCCTTTTTATAAATAGATTGTAAAATTTCAACTTCCTCTTTGTAATTTAAAATCGGCTCTTTGTATTGAAGTGTGAGTGAATGATACCCAACAATAAAATCTACAATAAATTGGGTGCTTTCTTTTTGAATTCGTTCTTTAAAACGAAGCATATCTTCCAAGATTTGGTCATCAATACACTGCTGCCATTCGATAAGAATCGCTTGCTCTCCGTAAGGTTTGTATGAAGGGAACTTATTCAATTGCAATGCCTTGTTTTTTTAAGTGTTCTGACAAATAAATTAAAATTGATAGGGCCTTTTCTTGATCTCCATGCACACAGAAAGTATCGGCAATGATCGGTTTCTTTTCACCCGATATCGCAATCACCTCTTGATGTTGATACATGTGAACAACATGTTTAAAAACAGCTACTGCATCTGTAATTAGTGCATTTTCTTGGTTTCGCGAAACTAAAGAAAGATCTGAATTGTAATTTCTATCGGCAAAAACTTCATAGACCACTGTAATGTTCTTTTCAATGGCCAATCGTGCAATCACAGAATTATAAGGCACATACAAAAAAACACTTTTTGCATATTTATCGATTGCTTTTAGAAAGATTTTTGCATTAGCAACATCTACAGTAATTAAATTATACAAAGCTCCGTGAGGTTTTATATGATTCATTTTAGCGCCAACAAGATCCAATCTGCTTTTAAACAATTGCAATTGAGATTCAATACTTTTCTGTAATGCTTCTGGAGTCATCTTTAGTATTTTTCTTCCAAAGTTCTCTTTGTCTGGAAAAGAAGGATGTGCACCAATTAAAACGTTATTTTCAATAGCAATTGCAATGGTATTATCCATTGTTTTTACATCACCATAATGACCACCACAAGCAATATTGCAAGAAGAGATATACGGCATTAGTAGGTGTTCATTGGAAACTCCCTCTCCAACATCACAATTAATCGCGATCGTGTTCATTAAATAAAATTAAAAACTTTTAAAATTCCTTTTGCACCTAAAAATAGCGTGATTGCTAGAATGACAACCCCGAAAATATTTTGTCTTTTAGAATTTACATACTCCCCTAACACGGATCTCTTATTCATAATCCACAATAAAATTCCTGCGATTACAGGCAATAACATGCCGTTTGCTACTTGTGCAAATTTTATAATTTCTATCGGCTTAATCCCTATTGAAGAAAATAAGACGCCTAAAAACAGTACAAAAATCCAAACAAATCGAAATCGTTTCGATGTCATTCCTCCTTTCCACCCCATACATCCTTTTGCCACATAAGCGGCTGCCAATGGCGCTGTAATTGCTGAAGTAATTCCGGCGGCGAACAAACCTAACGCTAAGAAGTATTTGGCAAAATCTCCGTACAATGGCGCCAATCCTTTTGCTAAATCTGCTGCATTTGAAATTTCTCCAAAAGGAATGGAAGCAGCAGAAACAATGATTGCCATCGAAACCAATCCTCCTAAAATAATTGAAATGATCGTATCTTTTCTTGCGAATGATAAATCTTCGCTTTTGTGCCATCTTTCTTTGACCAAAGAAGCATGCAAAAACAAGTTATACGGCACCACTGTAGTCCCAATTAGACCAATAATCATCAATAAACTTTGGTCGGGAAATGTAGGAATTAACATCCCTTTTAGCATTGCTAAGAGATCTGGTTTTGTGACAATCGCAGTGATTAAAAAGGAAATACTCATGATTAAAACCAAAGTAATGAGCGCCTTTTCTAAAAACTTATAATTCCCAATATACAAGAGTACAAATGCCATACCTCCGATTATCAAACTCATTAAATTGAGAGAAATGCTCCCAATATTTAAAAGTGATCTCCCAAAAATTGTTTCTAACCCTAAAATTCCTCCACTAATATTTCCTGCTTCATAAGAAGCATTTCCAACAACAATAGCTCCTAAAATTAAAAGCGTAATAAATTGTTTTATAAAAGGAATATTGATTTCTTCTCGAATCACTTCAGACAATCCTTTTTGAGAAACGACTCCTAATCTTGCCGCCATTTCCTGTAAAATAATCGTTGCAATTACAGAAAGCAACATTGCCCACAATAAGTTAAATCCAAAATTAACACCAGCCAAGGTACATAGTGTAACCGTTCCTGGACCAATAAAAGCAGCTGCGACTAAAGTTCCTGGGCCGATATTTTTAAACCAATTTTTTATCATCACATGAAATTATGCTTTAAAGATACTTTAATAATATAAAAAACACCTCTAAAGGAGGTGTTCTATCTACTAACAAATATAAAATCTTGCTACAATGCGAAACGCTGTGGGCCTCCTCTTCGGATTTCTTCGTTGGCAAATTCTTCAAATTGTTTAAAGTTTAGGCGAAATGCATTGGATAGTTTAAAAGCTGTTTTGTAGTAAGCATCATCATTGTTCCAAGTAGATCTTGGACTTAACAATTCAGAGGGTACTCCTGGACAAGTTCTTGGTTGTGCAACTCCAAAAACAGAATGTATGTGGTAATTATCATAGGAATAATCCCCTAAATCTCCGTTTAAAACTGCAGAAATCATAGCTCTGGTATATTTTAACGGCATTCTTCTTCCCACTCCATATTGACCTCCAGACCACCCGGTATTGATCAACCAAACATTGACTCCAGCTTCCTGCATTTTCTCACTTAGCATTTCTGCATACCTTGTGGGATGTAAAGGCATAAAAGGAGCTCCAAAACAGGCTGAAAAACTTGGAATTGGTTCTGTAACTCCCGTTTCTGTTCCTGCAACTTTTGCCGTATATCCAGAAATAAAATGATAGGCAGCTTGGCTGGGTGTTAATTTAGAAATGGGAGGTAAAACACCGAATGCATCGGCTGTTAAGAAAAATATATTTTTGGGGTTTTTACCTTTAGAAGGTTTTTGAATATTTTCAATATGATCAATAGGATAACTTACTCTTGTGTTTTGCGTAATAGAAGTATCTGAAAAATCAACAACCCCATTTTTATCTAAGACAACATTTTCTAAAATGGCTCCTTTTTTGATGGCTGCATAAATTTCTGGCTCTTGCTTTTGCGACAAATTAATCACCTTTGCATAACAGCCTCCTTCAAAATTAAAAACCGTGTTTTCTGCAGTCCAACCATGTTCATCATCACCAATTAAACTTCTATTTGGATCAGTTGATAAAGTGGTTTTTCCAGTTCCTGAAAGTCCAAAGAAAATAGCGGTATCTCCATCTTTACCAATATTAGCTGAACAGTGCATTGGCAATGTCTTTTTAAAGACTGGAAGTATAAAGTTTAGCGCAGAAAAGATTCCTTTTTTAATTTCACCTGTATACCCAGTACCTCCAATTAAGGCAATTTTCTTTGTAAAATTTAAAATTGCAAAATTGGATTGACGGGTGCCATCTTCTTCAGGGTTTGCCTTAAAACCAGGAGCATTGATTACCGTCCATTCTGGAGAAAAACCTTTTAGTTCGGCCTCCGATGGTCGCAAAAACATGTTGTGTGCAAACATATTACTCCATGGATATTCATTAACAACCCGAATGGACAGTTGATAGTTTTCATCTGCACAGGCATAGGAATCTCTTACAAAAATCTCTTTTTCAGAAAGATAATCCGTTACTTTAGTGTACAGCACATCAAACTTCTGTGAATCGAAGGGTAAGTTAATATCACTCCACCAAAACTCATCTTTTGTTACCGCATCTTTTACAATAAATCGGTCCTTTGGAGACCGCCCTGTAAATTCTCCTGTGTTAACTGCAATGGCTCCTAATGATGAAGTAATTCCTTGTTCTTTTTCAATGGTTATTGCATGTAATTCATCGGAAGTTAATTGATACCGAATGGTTGCATTTTTGATTCCTAAATTAATTAACGAAATCGATTTCGTTTTTAAATCTGTCATCTCTATTTTTTTAGCGATTTATGAACCCCAAAATTACATAATATTTTATAATCGTCTTATTATTTAGTAAAGAAATATTGATTTATTACTATTTACGTGATTTTTGTAAAAATATCACAATCATCAAACTCCATCCTGCGATCAAAAAAAGCCCACCCAACGGGGTTACAAACCAAATTGACTTTGCCGTAATCCATGTTAGTTGGAGCACATATATCGAACCTGAAAACAAGAAAATACCCCCAAAAAACAAGTAGCTGACCTTGTTCTTTTGGGGTTGTGAAAATCCGCTGTATGTATTGACAAATAACAATACAATTGCATGGAACATCTGGTAGCGCACCGCTGTTTCAAAGCTTAAAAGTTGTGCTGGATTTAGGACTTCTTTCAATGCATGCGCTCCAAAAGCTCCTAAAATTATGGCTACCAATCCTAAAAAACAGGTAATTACTAAATTTTTAAACATTATTCGTGGTTTCTGTTAAATTTTAAACAATTAGACTATCTTAGTCACGTACAAAAATACACGATTATTTATGAAAAACATATTGATTATTGGTGCTGGAAAATCAAGTGCTGCTCTAATAAAATACCTTTTAGATAAATCAGACACAGAAAACCTACAACTTACGATTGGTGACATTGCAACTTCAAACGCAGAAAAGCTCATTAACAAACACCCAAATGCAACAGCAATTGTATTGGATGTTTTTAATAAAAAACAACGAGAAACTGAGATTAAAAAAGCAGCCATTGTAATTTCAATGTTGCCGGCGAGATTTCACATTGAAGTAGCCAAAGATTGCATTACTTTCAAAAAACATATGGTTACAGCGTCCTATATTTCTGAGGAGATGAAGGCATTAGACAGCCAAGCAAAAGAAAATGGGTTGGTCTTTATGAACGAGATTGGGCTGGATCCAGGAATTGACCATATGAGTGCCATGCAAGTTATTGATCGTATTAAAAGTAATGGTGGTAAAATGTTGTTGTTTGAATCTTTTTGTGGGGGGATCGTTGCTCCTGAAAGCGATACGAATTTATGGAATTACAAATTTACATGGAATCCACGAAATGTAGTGTTGGCTGGACAAGGAGGCGCTGCTATGTTTGTACAAGAAGGAACCTACAAATACATTCCCTATCATAAATTATTTAGAAGAACCGAGTTCTTAAAAATAAATGGTAGTGGCAATTTTGAAGCCTATGCCAATAGAGACTCACTCAGATACAGAAGTGTTTATGGGTTGGATGACATTCCAACAATGTATCGAGGAACTATTCGAAAAGTAGGTTTTTCTAGAGCCTGGAATATTTTTGTTCAATTAGGAATGACTGATGATTCCTATACCATTCAACATTCAGAAAACATGAGTTATCGTGATTTTGTGAATTTATTTCTCGCCTACTCCCCTTCCGATTCAGTTGAATTAAAACTACGCTCTTATTTGAAGATTGATCAAGATGATTTGATGTGGGCAAAATTAGTAGAGTTGGATATTTTCAATGCAGAAAAGAAAATTAAAATCAAAAATGCAACACCTGCACAAATGCTACAAAAAATACTACAAGATTCATGGACCTTGGCGGAAGATGATAAAGACATGATTGTGATGCAACATCTTTTTGGTTATGAACTTCATGGAGAAAAGAAACAAATTGAAAGTAGTTTTGTTGTCAAGGGAGAAAACCAAACCTACACAGCCATGGCTAAAACAGTTGGATTACCGGTTGCAATTGCTGCTTTAAAAATTTTAAAAGGAGCAATTAAAACACCTGGAGTACAGTTGCCAATAACCAAGGAAGTCTATGAACCAATTTTGAAAGAATTGGAGGAAAATGGTATTATTTTTGAAGAAAAGGACATGCCTTATTTAGGATACAACCCGAATCATGTAACTGGATAATCTACATTTTCAAATAAAAATCTTTCGTCAAATTAATATATTCTTGGGTATATTGATGACGGCTGATTTCAATCGTTAACGCCGTAGTGATTTGTTCTTTTGAATGCAACGAGAATTCAAGTAAACTTCTTTTAACTTCAGCCGTTGCAGTGCCTCGAACGTGACAAACACGATGTAAAAACAAGTTGTTTTTTTCTGCCAATTTTATAAAATAAGCCTCCTCTTTATAAGGGATAATGGTTGCAAAAACCCCATTCTCAGCGAGAATTTTTAAAACCCCTTCCAATAAATTTTCAAAAGACAAAGCCGAAGTAAATCGTGCTTTGTTTCTTGCAGTATCTTCGGTTTCAAAGTCATCAGTATAAAATGGTGGATTGGAAACAATTAAATCATAGGTTTCATTTTCTTCAGCAATTTCATTAGCAAATTCCTGAAAACTAGCATTATAGCCATACAAGCGATCGCCCCAATCAGAATTTTCAAAGTTCTGTGCCGTTTGCTCATAAGCATTTTCATCAAGCTCAACAGCATCAATGGTCATCGCATCGCAACGTTGAGCTAACATCAATGAAATAACCCCTGTACCCGCACCAATGTCCAAAATAGTATCCGGATAATTTTCTACAGAACTCCAGGCACCCAACAAGACACCATCTGTACCCACTTTCATGGCCGTTTTATCTTGATGAATTGTAAATTCTTTAAATTGGAATGGTTTTGACAATGTCAATCTGGGTTTTAAACTAAAAAGTTCTGCGAAATAAAACACAGAACTTTTTTAAAATTCACTACTAATTTGCAGAGAGGAAGGGATTCGAACCCTCGATACGTTGCCGTATACACACTTTCCAGGCGTGCGCCTTCGACCACTCGGCCACCTCTCTAGATATACAAGGCAATTAATCCTTCCGGAGTTTCAACCTGTATTGTATTGTTTTCTCTATCCACTTTCTTGATAAAATCATCAATCATTGGAATAAAAATTTCAGTTCCATCTCTGTCAATTTCAAAAAGAGGCTGGGCGGCTTTGTCATTGATATGAACAATAGTACCCACTTCTCCAAAATTTACATCAACAACTGTAAAACCAATTACTTCATGAAAATAAAACTTATTTCCTTCCAGTTTTGGTAGTAAACTCATTGGCAAATAGATACCACATTTTAAAATGGAATCTGCTTCTTCATCAGAATACACATCTTCAAATTGAACTCGTAACTGATTTCCTTTGTGCAATGAACTTTTTTCAATAAAAAATGGAACCAGATTCGCGCCGAATTCGACATAAACTGATTCCATTTCTTTATACAACTCAGGTTCATCAGTATCTAATTTGATAACTACTTCCCCTTTAAAACTATATTTTGTTACGATTTTGCCTAAATAAAAACAATCTTCTTTACGCATCGTCGTATCGTTTTATAATTTATTCTGCTGCTTTTTCTGCTGCTTCATCAATTGTTTCTGGAGCTGCTTCTGCTTCTGCTTCTGCAACAGCTTCTTCAACAACTACCTCTTCAACAACAGGCTTTGCTGCTTCAATTCTTGCTTCATTCACTGCTTTTTCAGCGGCTAATGCTGCTGCTTTCGCTTCAGATTGTGCTTTCGATAATCCCGCTTCTTTATCAGAAATTTTTGCTGCTTTTTCTTCCAACCAAGCTGCAAACTTTGCATCTGCTTGTTCTTGTGTTAAAGCACCTTTACGAATACCACCAACTAAATGATTTTTTAACATTGCACCTTTATAAGATAAAATGTTTTTTGCAGTATCTGTTGGTTGCGCACCATTTTGTAACCATGCAACAGTAACATCAATGTCTAAGTTGATTTCTGCTGGGTTTACATTTGGATTGTACGTACCTAATTTCTCTAAGTATTTACCATCTCTTTTAGCACGTGCATCTGCGGCAACGATCCAATAGAATGGTTTCCCTTTTTTACCGTGTCTCTGTAATCTAATTTTTACTGACATAATTTGTTAATTTGTAAAGGTTCTCGACCTTGATTATTAAAAATCTCACCATCTCGTGGTAAGTGGGCGCAAAAGTACAAAAACCTTTTGAATCTAAAAGCCTGATTTTTTAATTTTTTTTGAGCGTTTAAACGAGCTTTCACTACTCGCATCCCGATAAAAAGCGGAAGTGCTTAAACAGATCGTTCAATCTCGAACGCAATTGGTGATAAACATCTCATAATAGTTAATAACTTCCGATTAAAAATCTTACAAAAAAATGTAAATTTACAATCCGTTTTAAACGCTTACAAACATCAATAAACACTCTTTTTCATGTACTTAATTTTTGATACAGAAACTACCGGTTTACCTAAAAGTTGGAATGCTCCAATTACCAACACAGACAACTGGCCGAGATGTGTACAAATTGCATGGCAATTGCATGATGAAATGGGAAATGTCATAGAGCACAATAATTTCCTAATAAAACCAGCGGGATACAACATTCCCTACGATGCTGAAAGAATTCATGGAATTTCTACGGAATTGGCAGAGGAACAAGGAATTTCATTAGCAGAAGGACTGGATTTATTTAATGAAGCGTTGGAAAAAACCACCTTTATTGTGGGTCAAAATTTAAATTTTGACTTGAACATTATGGGTTGTGAATTTCACAGACTGGGTGTTGAAAATAAACTAACCTCACTTCCTGTTTTAGATACTTGTACCGAAAAAACGGCATTGATGTGCCAGATTCCTGGAGGGCGTGGTGGAAAATTTAAATTGCCCACCTTAACAGAACTACACACACATTTATTTGGTACTGGTTTTGGTGATGCACACAATGCAACTGCCGATGTAGAAGCAACAACTCGTTGTTTTTTAGAATTAATTCGTTTAAGAAAATTTACACCTGAACAACTAGGAGTAACTCCCGACTATTTTAAAAGCTTCTCAGAAACCAATCCGAATCCAATTCAGGTCCTTGGATTAAAACACATCAACCTAAAAAAAGAAAGTGAAAAAATAAGAAAACGTCTCGAAAAATTAAAAGACACCAAAGAGACAAAGTCGACTTCCGACGGTTTGGCCGAAATGGAAAATGTGCAATTTTCACACCTGCACAATCACACACAGTTTTCCGTTTTACAATCGACCATGCAAATCGGAAACATTATAAAAGCTGCTGCAAAAGACAACATGCCTGCAGTTGCCATGACAGACACGGCAAACATGATGGGTTCCTTTCATTTTGTAAGTGCTGTTTTAAATCACAATAAAACAGCAGCAACTCCAATCAAACCCATCGTTGGCTGTGAGTTTAATGTCTGTGGAGACCACAAAAATAAATCGGTAAAAGACAATGGCTACCAAGTTGTTTTACTGGCTAAAAATAAAAGGGGATATCATAATTTAGCAAAAATGTCATCCATCGCATTTGTAGATGGATTTTATTATGTTCCAAGAATTGACAGAGAAATCATTCAAAAGTACAAAGAAGACATTATTGTTTTAACAGGAAACCTGTACGGTGAAGTGCCTAGTAAAATTCTAAATCTTGGAGAAAAACAAGCCGAAGAAGCATTGCTATGGTGGAAGTCCGAATTTAAAGACGATTTTTATATTGAGTTGATGCGCCACAATCAACAAGACGAAAAAATTGTAAATGAAACTTTATTAAAATTCTCAAAAAATCATAATATAAAAGTTGTTGCCTCCAACAACACCTTTTACTTAGAACAAAAAGATTCCAATGCACACGATATTTTATTGTGTGTAAAAGATGGTGAAAAGCAAGCAACTCCCATTGGAAAAGGGCGTGGCTATCGTTATGGCCTACCAAACGACGAATACTATTTTAAGTCTACCCAAGAGATGAAAACGCTCTTTGCTGACTTGCCAGAAGCCATTATTAACATTCAAGAAATTGTCGATAAAATAGAAATTTTCACCCTAGCCCGTGATGTTTTATTACCCGAATTTGACATCCCAGAAGAATTTAAAGATCCAAAAGACAAAGAGGATGAAGGAAAAAGAGGAGAAAACAATTTCCTAAAACACCTTACATTCGTCGGTGCTAAAAAACGGTATGGAGAAATTACAGAATCCATTAAAGAGCGTTTGGACTTTGAGCTTTCTGTGATTGAAAAAACAGGATATCCTGGTTATTTCTTAATTGTAGAAGATTTTATTCGTGAAGCTAGAAACATGAACGTTGCCGTAGGTCCAGGTCGGGGTTCTGCCGCAGGGTCGGTGGTTGCTTATTGCCTATGGATTACCAATATAGATCCTATTAAATATGACCTTCTTTTTGAGCGTTTCTTAAATCCAGAACGTGTTTCGATGCCCGATATCGATATTGATTTTGATGATGAAGGACGTGGAAGAGTTATGGATTATGTGATTGACAAATATGGCTCCAATCAAGTAGCCCAAATTATCACTTATGGGACCATGGCTGCAAAGTCTTCCATTAGAGACACCGCAAGAGTTTTAGATTTACCCCTTTTTGAAGCCGATCGAATTGCAAAATTAATCCCTCTAATTAAGCTAAAGAACATTTTTGGTGAAGATGCAAAAAGCAAAGGGAAAGTTGCCGGTTTAAGATCGGAAGAAAAACAATTAGTAGAAGAATTAAAATCCATTTCTTACGGAAGTGATTTGGCTGCAGAAACCATTAATAAGGCGACCATTTTAGAAGGCTCTGTTAGAAATACTGGAATTCACGCCTGTGGTGTTATAATTACTCCTGGTGACATTACCAATTATGTTCCGGTAGCATTGGCGAAGGATTCTGACATGTATGTGACCCAATTTGATAACTCTGTAGTAGAATCTGCTGGCTTATTAAAAATGGATTTTTTGGGGTTAAAAACATTAACATTAATCAAAGATACCGTCAAAATTGTAAAGGCAAAACACAATATCGATCTAGACCCAGAAAACTTTCCATTAGATGATGAAAAGACGTATGAATTGTTTCAAAAAGGAGAGACCGTAGGTATTTTTCAGTATGAATCTCCAGGAATGCAAAAACACATGCGTTCTTTAAAACCGACTGTATTTGCAGATTTAATTGCTATGAATGCCTTGTACAGACCTGGACCAATGGAATACATTCCCTCTTTTATTAATCGAAAACACGGAAACGAAGATATTGAGTATGATTTGCCTGCCATGGAAGAGTATTTGGCAGAAACCTATGGAATTACAGTTTATCAAGAGCAAGTAATGTTGCTTTCGCAAAAACTGGCCAACTTTACAAAAGGGGAAGCCGATGTTTTGCGGAAAGCGATGGGAAAAAAGCAAATTGCGGTTTTAGATAAAATGAAGCCAAAGTTTGTAGCACAAGCCGCTGCGAATGGACATGATGCAGAGAAATTAGAAAAAATTTGGAAAGATTGGGAAGCATTCGCCAGTTACGCCTTTAACAAATCGCACTCTACCTGTTATGCCTGGATTGCCTATCAAACTGCCTACTTAAAAGCACATTATCCAGCCGAATACATGGCCTCGGTATTGTCGAACAACATGAACGATATTAAATCCGTTTCTTTTTTCATGGAAGAATGCAAACGTATGGGCTTAGCCGTTTTAGGTCCAGATTTGAATGAATCTTATTTGAAATTTTCGGTGAACGATGAAGGTGCAGTTCGTTTTGGAATGGCTGCTGTAAAAGGCGTTGGTGCTGGAGCCGTTAGAGCAATTATAAAAGAACGAAAAGAAAATGGAAATTTCAATTCAATTTTCGATCTCGCAAAACGTGTCGATTTGCGCGCAGCTAATAAAAAATCATTTGACAGTCTTGTAAAAGCAGGTGCTTTTGATTCTTTTTCCGACACGCACAGAGCACAATACTTTAGTACCGATGAAAAAGGAGTTACCTTTTTAGAACGTGCCATGAAATTTGGTAGCAAATACCAAGAAAATGAAAATTCTGCACAAGTATCTATGTTTGGAGAAACCTCTAACGTGCAGTTTCCAGAACCAGACATTCCAGAATGTGAAACTTGGGGCACTATGGAATTGCTCTCTCAAGAAAAAGAAGTAATTGGCATCTACATTTCTGCACATCCTTTAGATGATTTTAAAAATGAAATGATTTTTTGCAACGCTACTTTAAAACATTTTAAAGACGATTTGTCTAAGTGCCTCAACATGAATTTATCATTCGCTGGTATCATTTCAGACGTGCAACACCGCGTTTCGAAGGCAGGTAAGGGATGGGCAATGTTTACGATTGAAGATTATGGCGATAGTCATGAATTCAGGATTTTTGGGGAAGAATACTTAAAAATGAAACACTTCTTAGTCCCCAACTCATTCTTGTTTGTGCGTGCTACAATTCAACCAGGTTGGACAAATAAAGAAGGTGTAAAAGGAGAACCAAGATTGAAATTTACAGAAATGAAGTTGTTGCATGACATTATGGATGAACTTTGTAAAAAAATTACGATTAAAATTCCGTTGGAAGAAATTAAAGAAAATACCATTTTAAACTTGGAGACCATTCTAAAAAACAATCCCGGAAAACAAGCATTGCATTTTACCATTTGGGATGCTAAAGAAAAAATTGAAGTAAGTCTTCCAAGTAGAAATACAAAAATTAAAATCTCCAATGAATTATTGACAACGCTAGAAACGCAGCAAATTAACTTTAAACTGAATTAATTTTTAATAGTCAATAAACCATAAAAAGTAGACTAAAAAAATAGATTATACCTTACTTTTGCAGCCAATCAAAAAAATGAATGAAGCAAGAAAATAATGGTGTTTGGACCAGTTGGAATGAAAACCTTACCTATAAATACAAGTCTCTTTACAGAATTACGACCGAAAAAGAATTGCAAGAAGTTGTTGCAAAAACAGACAAAATTCGATTTTTCGGAACGAAACAATCCTCAGCGGATATTGCTGCAGGAATTGATACTCTCATTGATATTACATCCTATAATAAAATCCTATCCTATAATGAAACAGAACGAACCGTAACGGTTCAATCGGGCGTCATTTTAGGGGATCTACTAGAAGCGATTGAAGCAAAAGGTTGGTGTATTCCTTGTTTGCCGGACATCAATACAATTACAATTGGTGGTGCCTTAGCAACAGGAACCCATGGTACAAGTGGTCATTTACTTTGTGAATACATGACAAGTTGTACTTTGGTTTTAGCAAATGGTTCCTTAAAAACCGTCCCTAAAAGTGATACTTTGATGCAGGCTGTTCGTGTTTCTCTAGGTGCATTGGGCGTAATATCTACCGTTACCTTTAGCTGTGAACCTATTTATACGCTACATGTAAAAGAGGGACCAGAAAACGATTCTGAATGGTTGCCGAAAATTAAAGAACGGTTGCAAAAACATGATTTTTTAAGGATATTATGGCTTCCCCACACCGATAAAGGGTATGTGATTACTGGAGATAAAATAGCTCCAGAAACTAAAATAACTGAAAACTTAGGACCAAAATATTTAAAACATCGAAGAAAAGCTTCGAAAATACTGTATAAATACTCACATGTTTTCCCATGGATTACAGCGATTGCAAATCGACTTTTATACAAAGGTTTTTTCAGTGCTAATAAAGAATACAAAGGATCTTTATACCAAGCAACCGTAACAAAATCGAGAGGCGCTACTTTGGAATTAGCAGAATGGACTATTGGATTGGATAGATTTCCACTTGTTTTTGATGAATTGAAAACAGAGATTAATAAATGGAGCAATAAATCATTTATACATATTCCAATGGATATCCGTTTTATATACAAAGACAAATCTTGGTTAAGCTATGCATATCAAGAAGATACTGTTACTATGGGCTGTGTTTCAAGAAATGCAGCAACTGCAGACACCTATGAAGCTTTTAAAACCATTGAAACTATTTTCTTAAAACACGGAGGAAAACCTCATTGGGGCAAACGTTTTACAGCAAAAGATGCAGCACTTAGTAAAATCTATTCGAAATGGGAGGACTTCAAACAATTGAGACATCGCATGGATCCTACAAATAAATTTTTGAATCCTTATTTAAGTAAATTATTTAACGAAAAATAACCCATTAAAATGTTACCAAAAGGAGTATTATTTGATTTTGACGGCGTTGTTGTTGATAGTTATATCAGTCATTATTCGGCGTGGGCTTCTGCTTTTAAAGAATTATTTGGAGAAGAAATTGTTGCATTTCCAAAAATGCATACTGGAAAATCTCCGATGATTATTGCGAACTATTTTTGTAGTGTCCTTGATAAAGAAGACCAAACTGAAGCTTTATTTTTTCTAAAAGACAAGCATTTAGATGTCCATTTTATCACTCCTGAAATTTTGCCTGGCGTGCATGAATGCACTTCTTTTTTAACAAAAAACAAAATCAACTACGGCATTGCGAGTAATGCAACCCGACAATTTTTAAAAAACAGCATTCATCATTTAAACTTAAATTTTCCAACCGTTTTTGGCGTGGAAGATTATGAAAAACCAAAACCTGCTCCAGAAGCCTATGTTACCTTGGCAAAAGCGTTGAATTTCTCGGAAACTGATTTTAAAGATCTTTGGGTTTTTGAGGATAGTTTAACAGGGACTACTGCTGCAAAATTAGCGGGTATGATTCCGATTGGAATTTTAACGCAGTTTACGGAAGAGGAATTAAAAAAAGCAGGTAGCGCAATGGTTTTTCCTACATTATTGGAGGCATATCAATATTTAATAAGCCTTTCTTAATGGGAGGTTAGTTCTGTAAATAAACTTTCTAATGTTTTATTTTCTGAGCTTAACTCTAAAATTGTAATATTCTTTTCTTGTGCAAAGTCAAATAATTTTGGTCGCATATCTTCTTCGTTCTCAAAAGTAAGTTCCCAAGTATTGTTGCCCAAATCTTTTGAAGAAACAAGTAGTTCTAATTGCTGAAATTGGGATGCATTTACTTTGCCATTAAAAATGACTTTTATAATTTGTTGGTGGTTTTTTTGAAGTTCAACCAATGTTTTATCAATTAAAACAACTCCTTTCTTAATGATAATTACACGGTCACAAACGGCTTCCACTTCTTGCATGATGTGTGTAGAAAATAACACTGTTTTTTCTTTTCCTAAAGTTTGAATCAGTGTTCGAATTTCGAGGAGTTGATTGGGATCTAAACCGGTGGTTGGCTCGTCTAAAATTAATACCTTCGGATTGTGCAATATTGCAGCGGCCAACCCTACTCTTTGCTGATATCCTTTTGATAATTGATTTATTTTCTTATCGGCCTCTAAAGTCAACCCTACTTTTGTAATGCACTTTTCAATCTGTTCTTTTACCGTCACATCAATAAGCTCAGAAATCTGATATACCGAAGCTTGGAATTGTAGATACTCTCGCACATACATGTCTGAATATAACGGATTGTGTTCGGGTAAATACCCGATGGTCTTTTGAGCTGCTGTTGGATTTTGTAACACGTTGATTTCATCAACAAAAACAGTTCCTGAGTCTGGTTTTATAAACCCTGTTAAGATTTTCATTAGGGTTGATTTCCCAGCTCCGTTGGGACCTAAAAAACCAATAACTTGTCCTTTATCTGCTGAAAATGAAACCTGGTTTAAGGCTTTTTGTGTATTATACGTTTTACAAATGGAAGTAACTTGAATAGACATTTTACAAACATAGTTTGAATTCTATTGATACCAAAATTCTTTAAAGTTTTGTTCACAAAAAAAACCGATTGAAAATTCAATCGGTTTTACAATTTATTAAAAAAGAAGGTTATTGAATGACTAACTTTCTTGTAGTTTGTTTATTTCCATTTGTAATTTTCACTAAATACAATCCTGCTGCTGCTCTTTGAAATGAGATGCTTTCAGAAAAACGGGTATTGGTATCTAGAAAATTCTTTTCACCAATCAATCTTCCACGGATATCAAACAACTGTACCACTACTTTCTCTGTATTTACCACATCAAAGTTCAAGTTAAATGTTCCTTTTGATGGATTTGGGTACAAGTTAAATCCTGAAAATACAAAGTCTTCAATCGTTGCTGTTGCTTCTTCAACTGTAACGGTGTAGTCTTCTACTTCTCCATCAAAGGTAGCATCTGTACAAGAAGCAGGATCTGTACTGTATTTTGTTGAAACACGCATTTTGGTACTTCCTAATAAGGCTCCTTCGGGTATCGTTATTGATAAGGGGCTTAAGGTAGTCGCTCCGTCTTCAGTATTTGATGCATCTCCTAAATCATAGTTCTCACCTGTATCTAGAAAATCACAATCTTGATTCCAATCGATCCAAACAACAGTATGCACCGTGTAATTACCATCGGTGTTTACATTAATCGTTAATTCGTGGGTGTCTCCTTTTTTTACTGTAGTTGCAATTGCTGTATAATCGCTATATCCACTTGGTTTTGCTGAAGGGTTATCGATGGTGTTGAATTGCACCAAAGTGGTACTTGTAGCATAATCCATATTTCCTACAGATTCACAAACAGTACAGCTGATGGTTGTAAAGCTAAATATTGGAGAGAATACTCCATCGCCACAAATACTTCTTCCTTTTACACGCCAGAAATATGTAATTGTTTGTTCTAATCCTGATAAGTTATAGGAATTCGTTGTTACATTTTCACTGGCAACAATTCCCGTAAAGGCACTGTCTGTAGCGATTTCTACGTCATAAGAAGCTGCGTTTGCATCGACCTCCCAAGTTAAAGTAGGTGTTAGAGAAACTCCTGTATTTCCATCGGACGGTGCCGATAATATAATGGCCTCTGGTGAACCACTATAGACTCCTAAAGTAACATCTGATTCTTTGGTAATTGCACCTGAGGTACCTGTAATTTTAAAACTATATTGTCCAACAGATACACTTCCAATACCTGAAATGGTAGCGGTTACTTCTGTGCCGTCTGCAGTGGCTGTTGCTGGACTAAAAGTGGCTGTTGCTCCTGTTGGCAATCCATCTGCAGAAAAGGTAGTTGTACCCGTAAATCCTAAAAATGTATTGTAGGTAAAGTTATACACTGCATCATCTGGAACACAAACATCCAATGCGGGGTTTGAAACTGCAATAGCAAATTCAGATTCTTTGATGGTGAAATTCGTAGCATTCATTGCATAGAAAATATTATCTTTTCCTTCTACGATGATTCTAGCTTCTGTTGTATCTCCTTCTCCAGTAACAGGCACTGTAAATGTATAGGTACCGTTATTGTCAACATCACTTCCTAATGTATATGGAAAGGTAAGTCCACCATCAGTAGATAATAGTATATTTACTTTAGGAGTATTCACAGCTCCTGAAGCGGTTCCGGCAACATCCCATGTAATTGTTTTTGTGGAACCTGCATCCCATTCTTCTGCCGTTGTTTGTGAGGTTATTGCAAAGGGACCTGAAGTATCATCAACTGTAATTTTCATTAAATCAAAACTAGATTGTCCATTCAATCCCGTTGCTGAAGATGCTCTATCTCTTACAGTTAGTGCCCAATTTAAATCTCTACTTACCGAAGCTACGGTTTCCCAAGCGGAATTTATTGTTGGATTTGTTTGAGTTAGATCTCCTGAAACAACCCTACTTAATTTTGGAATGTATCGATTTGGAGAACTTGTTGGAGCTAATGATCTGGCCATAGAACCGATGGTTCTGGTAGGTCCAAATTGTGCACTAGTTACTTGTCCACTATCGGTTCCTTCCCAACAATACAATAAATCATCGTCTTCGTCGGCATCGGTTGCAGTACCTCGTAATACATAAGCGGTTCCTTGTGGAATCGTATAATCATTTCCTGCGTTTGCATTGGGTGGATTGTTAGTTAAGGTTACTGGGTCATTTTCTTGCCAACAGGTTCTGGTGTTGGTTACATTGTCTGTAATTTGTCGAATACTATGGTAATGAAAATACGCGTCGCTATGAAGAACTACGTTATTAGATCCTGTAATTCCTGCATACCCCATAATGGTTGATCCTGAACCTGGTTCTGCATTTACGCCTGCTCCTTCAGTAGTATGAGAAAAGGTGTGGTTGGCTCCCATTTGATGTCCAATTTCATGGGCTACATAATCGATATCAAAATTATCTCCTTCTGGAATACCATCTGCAGGTGATGTAATTCCTGCTCCTTTGTTTTTATCTGAGATAGATGCTGTATCGTCTTGACAGACACATCCAATACAACCTGCGTTTCCTCCGCCTCCTGAAGCTCCAAACATGTGACCAATATCATAGGCCGCATTTCCAATGGTGGAGGTCAATGTATTTTGCAATTCAACATTCCAAGCACTTAAAGAACCTGAATAAGGATCTGTACCTGCATCTGTATAAATTAATTCTGGGAAATCTTGTACTTCAAAAGTAACAGCCATGTCGGTTTCAAAAACAGCATTTACCCTCGCCATTGTTGCGTTGATAGCTGCCAAAGCACCGGCAACAGTTCCGCCATGATAGGCTGTATATTCTCCATTTACCGATATTGCCAAACGAAACTTACGAAGTGTTTGATCGTCGGCATCTCTTTGTGTGACCATATCTAAACCTGTATCTTTTACCAATTCATCTGCAGTTGTACAAATAAAATCTTCTTTTGGCAAGTTTATCTTAGAGCGTCTGTTGTACACAATATAGTTATCAACATCATCTTTTAAGGGTTGCATATATACAGTCGGTTGATCTCGGTAAGAAATCATAGTTTGCACTCCTTTTGGAGATACACTCATTCTAACAACTGCTCCTGTATTGTCTGTGCTAAACCCTATGTAGGATTTTATTGATGGATATTTAGCAGACAAACTAGCTGAAAAAACAGGTGCTTCTATCATATTAAATACCTGCATTACTCCTTTGTTATTGGGAAGGCTTATAAGTGTCTTTGAAACTCTGGTTGAAACACCTCTTAAGGGGACGTTCTCCAATTGTTGTTGAAATGCTATAAAATCGAGTGCGAGTACTGCTGAATTGTTGGCATCTAACTTCTCAATTGAATATCCTTGAAATTCTCCTTTTTCAGAAGTAGTTGTCCAAATTTTTGATTGTGAAAAACTAATCGATACTGAAAGGCAAAATAAGAAAGTTAAAATAATTTTTTTCATTTAAAGTAGGGGGGGTTAATGATTAAAAATCTGTTGAATTCGATTTCATAGATAGCTCCTCAAATATAAACAAATATTTGAATTCAAAAACTCATACTATCAGGAAATATAAATTCAAAATAAAATAAATAGAATTCGCTAATAAATTCTTAAAATAATGACTTGAATTATAATTAAATCCAGAAAGATTATTTGCATTTAGCATTAAAATGTATAGCTTCATTTTGGGTCATGCATGCATCATTTTTGTTAATCTTTCTTTTTGAAGAAATTTACGGTTTTTAAATGGATCGTTTCGGTCATTATAAGATCTACAGAAAGGGGCGTTAAGAAGGTTGTGAATACAAACAAATATTTATCTTTGCTTTGTGATTATGAATAAAAAAGTAACTGTCAAAGATTTAAAGTCAAAAGACTATAAAGAAACTTGGGAATACCAATCCGAGTTACTTCAAGAAATTGTAGCTCTTAAAATTGAGAATCGTCGAAATGACATCAACAAACTAACACCCAATTACTTGCTATTTGTAGAACATCCGCATGTGTACACCTTAGGTAAAAGTGGTGATCTAAGTAATTTATTACTGAACGAGCAACAGCTGGAAGAAAAAGGGGCTACTTTTTATAAGATCAATCGTGGAGGAGACATTACCTACCACGGACCTGGTCAAATTGTAGGCTATCCTATTTTAGATTTGGAAAACTTTTTCACAGATATTCACAAATACCTTCGTCTTTTGGAAGAAGCCATTATTTTAACGATTGCTGAATACGGATTAGAAGGTGTTCGAAGTGATGGTGAAACAGGTGTTTGGCTGGGAGTAGGAACGCCATTTGCACGTAAAATATGTGCACTAGGAATCCGATCTTCTAGATGGGTAACCATGCATGGGTTTGCCTTGAATGTAAATGTAAACCTCGGCTATTTTGACAATATCATTCCTTGTGGAATTAAAGGCAAAGCGGTGACTTCTATGGAGGCTGAGTTGGGTAAAAAGATCGATGAACAAACCGTAAAAGAAAAAATACTAAAACACTTCAAAAACCTTTTTGATGTGGATACTTTCTTAACTTCTTAAAATGCCCAATTCAAAATTGAGCTATAGTCATGAACGAATTACTTCTCTTCGTTGAAATACACTTTGTAATATTTCATTTTCTTCTCTTCATCATACCCTCTTTCTAGGAATTCTGAAGCGGCTTCTGGCGCGTCTACGTCTAGCTTAATACGAATATTTGTGTCTAACTTAATTTCGGTTTTAAGTTTGGCTTTCTCTTTTTTGAGTACAACACCAGAAACATCAAAATTATTTCGAATTAACACATCGTTTAAGGTTTCATAATGTTTCTTATAATCATCAAACAATTCTTTGTGTTTGTCTTCTTCAAAGACCTCATCTTTGAAAGTAGCATAATCTACCGCTTCATTTTCTTTAAAATAATCAACAGTACTTGCTAAAAAGTTTCCTTGTTCTTTCATCCCTAACTCTGGCTTGATTACTTCTTCGGAAAACTCTTTACACAGCTCTAGATAATTTTGGGTATGTGAGTTGTTATCATCGGCAAGCTTTACGCTTAAGAAATTTTTAATCCAATATTGCGCATCATAGTTATTGTTATCTACAGACAATACAATAGTTCCTTCAGTATCGGAGGTGTTTAAAATTAAACAGCCTTTGTCAATTTTTTTTGTTGAAATTCCTTTTTGAACAACCACATCAAAACTTTTATTATCGTCGAGATAGGTTTGAAAGAAATCAACTTTATTCTCAATTTTAAAAATACCAATGGCTTCTGTCAATACGTCTTTATATTCAATTCCTTCAATAAAGAGAACCAATACATCTCCCGTTTTTATTTGAGCAGAATTTGATTGTTCGTAAAGATGATTTACAATATTTTTGGAATATTCAATAAAGGACCCTTCATCTTTAAATACTTCCGAAGCATAATTGTTCAATTCATTTAAACGAACATCCGCATGATGTGAAAAACGATAGCTTTGTGACAAACTACCGTATGGCTTCAATAAGAAACTTTTCATTAAGTCATAACCTTCTTGATCAAAACGAATTAAATCTTCTGAGAAAACATTGTGTCCACTGTTGAATTTATTGGCAACTTTATGAAGGATGCATTTGGTAATTTCTGCACGTGATTTTTTAATCATCTGTAAAAAATTGAGAACGTAAAAATAGAGAAAAGTTTGGGTTTAATTTTAGATATAAATAAGGAATCTGAAAAAATATCTTTCATCAATATTTTAAAGATTTCTTTAAATTCAAAATCCTAAAAAAAGAGTTATATTTTTAATTTTAATTGTTCTGGCAGTAAACGAAATGTCTTTCTGTGATAGACCGTTGCACCAAATTCTTTAATAGCAGTTCGGTGTTCTTTGGTAGGATATCCTTTATTCTTAGCCCAATTATACATTGGCAGTTCTGCATGAATCCTCTGCATATATTCATCTCTATATGTCTTTGCTAGCACAGAGGCAGCTGCAATACTTAAATACTTTGCATCTCCTTTGACAATGGTTTCATGTGGAATTTCATGGTAGTTTCTAAACTTATTTCCATCAACAATAATAAACTCTGGGCGCATTTGAAGCGCGTCTATTGAACGGTGCATTGCGGTAATCGAGGCTTGTAAAATATTTATTTTATCAATCTCATCTTGCCAGACAAAAGAAACTCCAAAAGCCAAGGCATTTGCTTCTATAATGGGTCTTAATTGATCTCGTTTTTTTTCTGACAACTGCTTCGAATCTGTTAAAAAAGGATGTGAAAAATCGCTAGGCAAAATTACAGCAGCAGCAACTACAGGACCAGACAAACAACCTCTCCCCGCTTCATCTGTACCCGCCTCTAAAGAAAAACCACTATAATTTAGTTTTAACATACTACAAAGAAAAGAAATCTTTTGCTTATAAATTCTTCTTCTCCAATCTAGTTCCACATAAATTATAAGGCGTAAAGCGTTTCCTAAAAGATAAAAAAAGAAGGAGTACTTCTGAAAATTAACAATTTGTATTGAAAGTATAGGGATACATTATCATTTTATTATTTTACATTTGCTGCTGCAGATGAATATTATGATGAAACCCGCTAAATTCCTTTTATTTATATTTTTGCTATCAAGCATTCATAGTTTTTCACAAAAAAAATTAGGAGTGGGAACAAGAGCTAAAAAAGAAAAGTATTCTTTTAATAGCGATGGTACTATAGATTCTCTAAATATTTCGGGAAGCGTAAAGGTGACACTCTCGGCAAAAACAAAATATACAGATTATAAAGTTTTCTCTTTTAAAAAGGACACCACTTATATAGACACAACATTAACCATTCAAAAAGAGTATAAATTCAACTTTTTAAGAAAAGATAATTTTGAACTTTTAGGGTTCCATAATCAAGGACAGACCTTTAATAACTTAGGCTATCGTTTTGACGCCATTTCTAACTTCCCAGATATTGGTTTTAGAGGAAAACAATTTAACTATCTAAATGTAGAAGATGTCAAGTATTATGAAGTACCTACGCCAACTTCAGAAATCATGTACCGAACAGGCTTGCAACAAGGACAAGTTTTAGAATCTCTTTTTTCCTTAAATTTCTCAAAAAGATTCAACGTATCACTTACCTATGAAGGCATTCGTTCACTAGGTGCCTACAGACAAGCATTAACAAGTAATGGAAGTTTCAGAACGTCGTTTCATTATATCACAAAAGACGCCCGATATGCATTAAGAGGACATATTGCTTCACAAGATATTTTAAATCAAGAAAGTGGCGGTTTAACAGCAACGGCACTTAATTCTTTCATTGAAAATGATATAAATTTTAGTGACAGAGGACGACTAGATGTTCGTTTAAACAACTCTGAAAGCCTTTTGGAAGGAACGCGTTTTTACTTTGAACATGATTTTAAATTGTTTTCTAAAAAAGATTCTACTGCTAACAAAGACTTTAGCAATTTAAAAGTTGGGCACATTTTAAATAGTGAAACAAAGACCTACGATTTTATACAAGGAGATCGAACAACTGCTGTTTTTGGTGAAATAAATGCTACGGAAGCAACTGATGAAGGCGTCGAAAGTAACCTAACTAACAATCAACTTTTTTTAGAATTTAATTCTAAATATGTTTTAGGAACGTTTAAAGTAAAAACTGATATCACTAGCTTTTACTATACATACGATACCATATTGAATACCAATAGCAACATTTCTAATAAGGAACTATCTGGAAGTGCCGTTTCTTTTGGTGCCGATTGGAAAGCGAAAATTAAAAATTTTCAATTGAATGCAGATGCATCTCTTACACCGGGAAGTTCTCTTTTATCTGGAAGCTATTTAAAGGGAGAAGCCCTCTACAAAAAAGACAGTGTATTCTCTATAAGAGCAAATTTATTACTTAGTTCTAAGCTACCAAATTTCAACTACCTATTACATCAAAGTGTATATGATGCTTATAACTGGGAACGTAATTTTAGCAATGTAAGAACACGCGATTTGGGTTTTCAGATCGAATCGAAATGGATGAATGGTGCTGTACATCTTACCAACATAGACAACTATACGTACTTTGATGAGAACAATGCACCGCAACAATTTGAGGAAAACGTGACCTATTTAAAAGCCAAAGTGTCCAAAGAATTCACCTATCGGAAATTTGCGCTTAACAATACGCTCATGTATCAAAAAGTAAGTGCAGGAAGTTCGGTCTTTAGAGTCCCCGAATTCGTTACAAGAAATACCTTTTATTACTCTGATTATTGGTTTAAAAATGCAATGCAAGTACAAATTGGTACTACTTTTAAATACTTTACACAATACAAGGCCAATGCATACAATCCATTATTGGGAGAATTTACATTGCAAAATGATACCGAAATTGGCTTTCCAACTGTCGATTTTTTCTTTAATGCGCAAGTAAGAAGAACGCGGTTGTTCTTTAAAATTGACAATGCCTTGTCTACTTTAGGAGATCGAAATTACTTTTCTGCACCCAACTATCCTTATAGAGATTTCACCATCCGTTTTGGACTGGTTTGGAATTGGTTTATTTAATGATATGAAACAGCAACTCAAAAGGAATTGGAAGCTTTTTTTAATGGCAAGTGTCACTTTAGGCCTTGCCCCTTTTAATCCCCCACATATTGCTGGAAAGATCGAGTGGCTTCTGGGAGGAAATGCTTTTACCGGACAAAACGCAATGCTAGCACAAGACTGGTTGGATGTTTTTTTACATGGAAGTCCATGGGTGTTGTTACTGATTTCAGTTGCACTGAATCTTTCTAAAAAGAACTAATTTTTTGTTTTAAGAAAGTATCAATTCCATCTCAGGTAATAACCGTCCTGTAATCGAGCTTTGTTTTTGACTGATGACTTTAAATCCGTATTTCTTATAAAACCCAGCTGCATTTGGATCGGAAAGCACTTTTAATCGGTTGTACTTATTTTTAAGACTGTGCTCAATAGCGTATGCTACTAATTGCTTTCCAAGGCCTTGTTAAAGATACTTTGGTTAAACAAATAAAAATGCTATGGAAACGGATTGTTAGGCAATTTCTGGGAGCTTTTTTGCATCTAAAAGTTGTGCAATAACCATCATTTTACTTCTTTACCAACTTTCTTATTTTTATGCTAAATGCTGCAAACAATAAGGTAGTGATTGGACTTAAATAATTAAACATTGCATAAATGAAATATTCTCCAACGCCTACTCCTAAAACTCCAGATTGATACGCTCCACAAGTATTCCAAGGAATTAAAACAGACGTTACCGTTCCCGAATCTTCTAAGGTTCTACTTAAATTTTCTGGTGCCAAGCCTTTATCTTCATAAGCTTTTTTGAACATTTTACCTGGAATGACAATGGCTAAATATTGATCTGATGCAATGGCGTTTAAACCAAAACAACTTAAAACAGTACTTCCAAACAACCCAAAAACTGAAGTTGCTACAGACAGTAAGCTCTTGGTGATTTTCGCCAATGCACCAATGGCGTCCATAATGCCACCAAAAACCATGGCACAGATAATTAATAGAATGGTCCATAACATCCCTAAAATGCCTCCAGAACTAAATAATTCAGTCAATTTCTCATTATCTGTTTTAACTTCAACATCTGTCCAAACAGCAGTTATAATTGATTTAAAATTTGAACCCGACAAATTACTAAGCACATCTCCTTGAAAGACAAACGCAAAAACAGCTGCTAAAACAACGCCTGTTCCCAAGGCTATTAATGGTTTCGTTTTCATTAAAATCATTGCAATGACTGCACCTGGAACTAAAAACAACCAGGGTGAAATATGAAACGTATTGTTTATAGAAGCCAACAAGTTGCTAATGTCTGCACTTCCTGTAGTATCTATGGTAGTACTTAAAATGGAAAAAACAATAAGGGTTACTATAATGGTAGGTACAGTGGTATAGGCCATGTATTTAATGTGAGTGAACAAATCGGTTCCTGCCATGGCGGGCGCTAAATTAGTAGTATCGGAAAGTGGAGACATTTTATCTCCAAAATAAGCACCAGAAATAACGGCTCCTGCAATCATTCCTGTAGGAATTCCCAAAGCACTTCCAATACCTACTAAAGCAATACCAACGGTAGCTGAAGTTGTCCAAGAACTCCCTGTTGCAATGGATATAATTGCTGCGATGATTACAGAAGCAGGCAAAAATATTGCTGGACTTAACACTTGCAATCCATAATACACCATGGCGGGAATAATACCACTTACTAACCATGAACCAGCCAAAGCTCCTACTAAAAACAAAATCATTATTGGAACAAAAACACTTTTCCAATTTTCCCAAACTTCAGCAACCATTGTTTTCAAAGAAACCTTATTCTTAAAACCGACCAATGCCGTTACAAAACCTCCAATTAATAAGATGTATTGATTGGAATATCCGCCAAACCATTCGCCTTCTTCAACAAAAATATTATACGCCAATAAAAACATTAAAATAATAACTGGAACTAAGGACTCTGAAAGACTTATCCCTTTATTATCTATAATCTTTTGATCTTCAATGATGATCTCTGACTGCTTTTTTTCTTTTTGCATTCTAAAATAATTTTGTACTGTAATGTTACGATTTTACACCCTCATATGCAAATGAAATTGGTTCCTTACATTTGCACTTATGGATTCATTAACGCAAATAGTTTTAGGTGCCGCTTGCGGCCAAATAGTATTGGGTAAAAAGATTGGAAACAAAGCACTCTTGTTTGGAGCGATTGGTGGTACAATCCCAGATTTAGATGTTTTTATTGGTCGTTTTTTATACAATAATGAAATTCAAGCCATGGCTTTTCATCGTGGATTTATGCATTCAATTTTGTTTGCCGTGGTAGGTGCTTTCTTTTTTGGATGGATTACTTTCAAAGCTTACAATTCAGGAAAAAGAAAGGCAACAACCACCCAAAAAGATTGGATTTGGCTTTTCTTTTGGGCAATTTTCACCCATCCAATTTTAGACTGCTTTACGCCTTATGGCACGCAATTGTTTGCGCCATTTTCTGATTACAGAGTTGCTTTTAATAACATTTCTGTTGCAGACCCTTTGTACACACTTCCTTTCTTAATTTGTATCATTGTTACGTTGTTTTTCAAAAGAAAAAATCCGAAAAAAATAAAATGGACAAAAGCGGGAATTTATATCAGTTCTTTCTACCTATTGTTTACCATCGGAAATAAATTGTATGTGGATACTGTCTTTAAAAAATCTTTTAAAAAAGCAGGAATTTCTATGGATCGGTTTTCGGCACAACCGACAATTTTAAATAATATACTGTGGTATGCAGTGGCAGAAACCGAAACCCAATATCATTTGACTTTTTACTCTTTATTGGATCAAAAACCACTCTCAGAAAAAATCATAAGTGTTGACAAAAACCATGCATTAATTGATATGAGTGATGAAAATTTACAGACCTTAACTTGGTTTAGTAATGGGTATTATAATCTCTCTAAAAGAACAGAAACAGGCACTTACAAATATGTAGACTTGCGATACCCAATGATAAATCCTGAAGATGAGAATAGCTCAGTTTTTAATTTTACCATTTCCAAAAAAAATAACGAATGGGATATTTTACCTTTTCAAGGAAAGGCGCCTACTAAAAAAGATTTGGCCGTTTTTGTGGCACGAATTCTAGGGATCTAACTTGCAATTGGCTTATAAAATGGCTTCG
>JABJPX010000058.1 GCA_018663625.1 Polaribacter sp.
AGAAATTGCCTTGTATAGAAGTAATTTAAATACGGTGGGTGGCGCTTCTACATTATTAGGATTGGCTTATCGTGATCCAATTATTATTGAATTTGTAAACGAAGTACTTCCGGAGTTTAATACATTGTCTTAAAATATGTTTGTTCGCATCGTAAAAATGAGTTTTCACTCAAAACATATCAATGAATTTGAAGAAATCTTTGCTGTAAAAAAAGCATTGATTCGAGCATCTAAAGGCTGTACTCTTTTAGAGTTGTACCAAGACAAAACAAATCCTGAACTCTTTTTTACCTACTCTTATTGGGAACGTGAAGAAGATTTAGAAAACTATCGAAATTCAGCGCTTTTTAAAAACGTTTGGGCAAAAACAAAAGTATTGTTCAATGACAAACCCCAAGCTTGGAGTGTCAATAAAAATGTAAGTCTTTCCTAATGGTATTTAATTGCGAGACATTCCCTATTTTAAAAACCCAAAGACTAACCTTAAGGGAACTAAAACTTGACGATGCAGCGATCATATTTGCATTGCGTTCTAGCGAGGAAATCAATAAATTTGTAGCTACCAAAAGAATGCAAAATTTGGAAGAAGCAAAAGATTTTATACAAACATGCAATGCCCTTTTTCAAAAAGAAAAACGTATTTTTTGGGCGATTACAAAACAAGAGGAGGTTCTGGGTACGATTGTATTGCATCGAATATCATTAACTCGTAAATATGCAGAAATTGGATACAAATTAAAAACTGAAATGCAACAAAAAGGTTTTATGAGCGAAGCAATTACGGCAGTTTTACATTTTGGAATTGAGCAATTAAATTTAAAAACGATCGAAGCATATACCCACAAAAACAATGTGCGTTCAATAATGTTATTAGAAAAACACCAATTTATTTTTCAAGCACACAAGAAAGACCCAAGTTTTGAACATAATCGTATTTATAGGTTTGAAACCAATTCCTAAAAAAATCCTTTTGAGTCCTATTAAAATAAAAAAAGGGTGAATTTATTTTGAAGATAAAATCGTAGCTTGCAAGCACATCGAAATTAAAAAATAAACATAAAAAAATTATATATTGATTGCCATTTTAAAAAAAGAATTCAATTCGTTTTTCGCCGCCCCCATCGCCTATTTAGTAATCGGTGTATTTTTACTAATAAACGGGCTGTTTCTATGGGTTTTTAAAGACGATTTCAACATACTGAATGCGGGTTTTGCAGACATCAATTCGTTTTTCTATTTAACCCCCTGGATTTTTCTCTTTCTAATTCCAGCAATTACTATGAAAAGTTTTGCCGACGAATTCAACAGTGGAACCATTGAAATCCTAAAAACAAGACCCATTACAAATTGGCAAATTGTGCTTGGAAAATTCTGGGCTTCATTGCTATTAGTTATTGTTGCATTGGTTCCAACACTCACCTATGTGTATTCGGTTTATCAATTAGGAAGCCCCACAGGAAACTTAGATTTTGGCAGTATCATTGGGTCTTACATTGGGTTACTTTTTTTAGCTGCCACCTATACTGCTATCGGTTTATTTACCTCAACGTTGTCAAAAAATCAAATTGTCGCTTTTATCTTAGGAGTTTTTATTACCTTCTTGTTGTTTTATGGATTTGATGCCATTTCCAATTCATTTTCAAATCAGCGTATTTTGATTCAAAAGTTAGGCATCAACGAACACTTTAAGAGTATCGCACGGGGCGTAATTGATACACGAGATATACTCTACTTCCTAAGTGTGACGCTGTTCTTTTTATGCATCACTAAAAACCGTTTAGACCATGAATAAAAAGATAAAAAATACAACGATAGTATTTATTATTTTGGTGCTACTAAACATTGTAAACCAATCGTTTTATAAGCGTTTGGATTTAACCAATGAGCAACGATATACCTTATCAGAAACAACAGAAACCATCGTCCAACGCATTGATCAGCCCTTGTTTATTAATGTGTATCTAGAGGGTGATTTTCCTTCAGAATTCAAAAGACTACAAGTAGAAACATTACAGTATCTAGAAGAATTGGCCGCTGAAAACTCGGACATTATTATTCAATTTGTAAACCCTGATTTACAACGGGAAAGTTTAATAAAAAAAGGAATGCTCCCAAGTCAACTGACTGTTGAAGAAGATGGAAAACTTTCCGAAGCGATTATTTTCCCTTGGGCCGAGATAAAATATAAAAATAAAAGTACGATTGTATCTTTGTTACCTACCGCGATTGTTTCCTCTCAAGAAGAACAATTGCAGAAAGCAGTTGAAAACTTAGAATATGGTTTTACAAATGCGATGCATCGTTTACTTTTAGGAACACAACAAAAAATTGCATTACTATCTGGTAATGGTGAGCTAGAAGATATTTATTTGTATAGTTTTTTGAGTGAAGTTGCAAAAAAACACAAATTGGCAAAATTCACCTTAGATTCCGTAGCAAAGAACCCAAAGCAAACTCTAAAAGAACTCATTGATTTCGATTTGGCAATTATTGCAAAACCAACAACGGAGTTTTCAGCAGCAGAAAAATTTACCTTAGATCAATTTATTACCAATGGCGGAAAAACCCTTTGGATGATTGACAATGTAATCGCAGATCAAGACAGCTTGTTTAATGGCGGAAAAATGCTAGCATATCCAAGAAATTTAAATCTTACTGATTTATTATTTTCCTATGGAGTGCGAATCAATACAACATTGATTAAAGATTTGTATGCTGCAAAAATTCCAGTAGCAACAGGTATGGTAGGCAATCAAACACAATTTAAAAATTTAGAATGGTTTTTTCACCCTTTGGCGGGCGGAAATCCAAATCACCCGATTACAAAAAATGTTTTACCAGTTCGATTTCAGTTTACAAATCAAATAGACACCTTAAAAAACAACATCAAAAAGACGCCTTTATTAGTCAGTTCTGTGTTGACTCAAAAATTTGGAACGCCTAATTTTATTGCATTGCAATCCATTGCAGACGAACCGATTGAAGAAGATTATCGCAGTGGAAATAAATTACTTGCAGTGTTACTAGAAGGAGATTTTAACTCAGCTTACCGAAACAGGGTTCACCCCTTTAAAACACCAATTTACAAAGCGAATGCTAATGGCAATAAAATGATTGTAATTGCGGATGGAGATGTAGGTAAAAATCAAATTTTAAAAAAAGAGCCTTACGATTTATCCAGAGATAAATGGACCAATGAACAATTTGGAAATAAAGACTTTTTGTTGAATGCAGTCGATTATTTATTGGATGATATTGGCTTGATGGAATTGAGAAATAAATCTTTACAAATTCCTATTTTAGACAAGCAAAGAGCCTTTAGAGAGCGTACTTACTGGCAATTTATAAACTTAGGAATCCCTGTACTAATGCTATTGGTTTTTGGAATTGGGTTTCAATGGCTAAGAAAACGGAAATACCAATAGCGATTCCTTTTGTCATGTAGTAACTAAATTGACAACAAATCATTGTGTATAAACTCGTATCCTAAAACATTTTGTAGTTTTTTAGGGCTTACAATTTTATAACGTAAAATTTCGTTCTTCTCAAATTGAGGTAACGTCAAATCTTTGCACAATTTTGCAATTGCATAAAACTCTTTTCTAGTTGGATGATGATCTGCACAGGCATTAAAAGTGGTATCCCAACAATTCTGATCAATAATTTCGTGAATGATTTCAATACAATCTTCTTGATGAATCATGTTAACATACCCTTTAGGTTGTGGGATTTTACGTCCATCTGAAAACCAATTTCCGGGATGTCTTTCGCCGCCAAACAAGCCTGCAAAACGTAAAATAGTTGTTTCAAAACAATTATTTTGTCGAAACAATTCTTCAATTTCTGCCAATGGCACTTCTTTTGTTTTCGTTTCTTCGGTAACGACAGCATTCACATTTGGGTATACTGAAGTAGAACTTATGAAAATTACCTTCTGTATTGACGCGTCTTCTATTTGAGCAATCAAACTTTCAAAAGCATCAATATCTTTAGAAGTGATGGCAATAATTAAAATATCGGTGTTTAAAAAAGCATCATATTCTTCAAATTCGGCAATATCTATAAGATAGGCCTCTATTTGAGAGGCTTCTAAAGTAGCCAATTTCGATTCGGTTGTGGTAGATCCTTTTACTGAGTACCCTGCCTCTAAAAGCGATATTGCCAAGGGCGCTCCCAACCAACCACATCCTAAAATACTTATATTTTTCAAGTTGATGAATTTTAATTTTTAACAATTCGAATCCTCACAGCAATTTTCTTCTTTCACTAATTTACAAGAAATAACAGCCAAGATCGCTCCAAGTATTGGTGCTAAAATATACATCCATAAATGCTGCATTTTACCTGCAACAATTGCCGGTGCAATCGATCTTGCTGGATTCATAGACGCATTGGTAATCGGTCCTGCAAACATGGCCTCTAAAAGGACAACAGCACCAACGGCAATTCCTGCAATAATTCCGATTTCCTTACTTCCTGTAGAAACATTAATGATGACCACCATCAAGAAAAATGTGAGCAGCAACTCCATCACAAAAGCACGTCCAACATCTACCGTTGGTATTGTTGCTCCTAAATATTCACTGGCTGGAAAAAGATAGCACAATATAAGACTTGCTGCAAAAGCACCTAAAACTTGTGCAATGATGTACTTTGGAACTTCTTTCCAAGCAAACTTCTTTGCGTAAGCAAAAGCAATGGTAACGGCTGGATTAAAATGCGCGCCTGAAGTTTCACCAAAAGCATAAATCATTGCCATTACAATGAGTCCCCAAGTAATTGCAATCCCTACATGGGTTACATCTCCACCAGTTACTTCATTTACAGTCATAGCTCCTGTTCCACAAAAAATCATAGAAAATGTACCGATAAATTCTGAAATGTATTTCTTCATTATTTTAAAATAAGTACAAAGATACGGAGCTTTACTTTAAGATTTTGTTAACATTATACCTTTTTAGAATTTGTAATTTTGAGAAAATCAAAAAAAACCACCATGAAAAAATTAGTCTTAAGCCTCTTTGTTGCTGCTATTTCATACATAACAAATGCACAAATTGAAACACCTGCCCCCAGTCCTTCTCAAAAGATTGAACAAAAAGTTGGGTTAACAGACGTAACAGTAAACTACTCAAGACCTAGCATGAAAGGACGAAAAATCTTTGGCGGATTAGAAACCTATGGCAAAGTGTGGCGAACCGGTGCCAATGAAAATACCAAAATCACCTTTTCTACCGATTTTACAATAGATGGAAAAGAAATGAAAAAAGGAACTTATGCTTTGTTTACGATTCCAGGAAAAGAAACTTGGGACATTATCTTGTATTCGGATGCAACCAACTGGGGAGTACCCCAAAAATGGGAAGCATCAAAAGTAGCCGCAAAAGTACGGGTAACAACGCTTAAAATGCCAATGCTTATTGAAACCTTTACCATTACATTTGACGATTTGACAAACAATTCTGCTGTATTGGGCATTCTTTGGGAAGATGTTTATGTCGGTTTAAAATTTGAAACACCTACGGATGCAATGGTATCTAAAAATATTGAAAAAGCAATGAGAGGACCTGCTGCTCAGGATTTATATGCAGCTGCAGACTATTACCTAACTGCAGACAAAGACATTCAAAAGGCAAAAACATGGATCGACAAGGCGGTTACGCTAACGGCTGATACGCCTCGTTTTTGGTATCTCAGAAGACAAGCTTTAATTCACGCAAAAGCCGGAAATAAGAAAACTGCCATTGCTGCTGCAAAACTGTCCTTACAATTGGCAGAAAAGGCGGGCAACCAAACTTATGTAAAAATGAATAAAGCGTCCTTGAAAGAATGGGGAGCTAAATAATTTTCCTCTTTTACAATAAAAAAACCGAGCAATAGCTCGGTTTTTTTATTGTAAAGATTTTTCTAGCGTAACTTTTAATAATTACGATATTGACTCGTTGCTTCAAAAACATGTTCTAAAATAGCTTGTTCTTTTACATCAAATGTGATTCCTCGTCGTTGCATCACTACTTCGGCAACTTCAAAGACTTTGTTTGTTTTGTATTCTGTAAACCCAGAGGCGCCTCCCCAACTAAACGATGGGACAAAATTTCTAGGAAAACCACTTCCAAAAATATTTACAGAAACCCCAATAACCGTTCCTGTATTGAACATGGTATTGATCCCACATTTGGAATGATCTCCCATCATTAAACCACAAAATTGCAATCCTGTTTTGGCAAATCGACCGGTATTATAATCCCAGAGTTTTACTGCTGCATAATTATTTTTTAAATTTGAGTTGTTGGTGTCGGCTCCTAAATTACACCATTCACCAATCACTGAATTCCCTAAGAAACCATCGTGTCCTTTACTCGAATACCCAAACAATACCGAATTATTTACTTCTCCTCCTACTTTACAGAAAGGGCCAATAGTTGTAGCTCCGTATACTTTTGCGCCTAATTTCAATACTGAATTTTCACACATTGCCAAAGCACCTCGAACAACTACACCTTCCATAATTTCAGCATTTTCGCCGATATAAATAGGACCGTCTGTAGCGTTTAAAGTTGCAAAAGTAAGTTTTGCACCTTCTTCAATAAAAATATTTTCTGGATTGATTGCTTGAACTCCTTCTGGAATCGGCTGCGAAGTGCGATCTTCTGTAATCAAATCAAAATCTTGCTGAATGGCTTTATCATTCAAGGAAAAAATATCCCAGGTATTTTTAACTTGAAGCAATTCGTCATCAAAATCATACTGTTGATAAGCTTCAAAGTTAATTTCTTCTTGTGAATCTGTCGTAAAAAAAGCAATTACATCATCCCCTTTAAAGATGGCTTCGTTTACTTTTAATTTTTTTACTTGAGCTACCAATGCTACGGTAGGTATAAAAGAAGCATTGATCATGATATTTTCTTCCAACTCTACCATTGGATATTTCTCTTCTAAATATTCTTCAGTAATGGTCGTTGTGGTCAAGCCCAAATGTTTTTCCCATTTTTCACGAAGGGTTAAAATACCAATTCGAATTTCTGCAACAGGTCTTGTATATGTAAATGGGAGCAGTGAATTTCTCACTTCTCCATCAAATAAAATATAATTCATAGGGTTGTTTTATAACAGTACAAATTTACTTTAAAATAGGCACAAAAAAAACCGATAGCACAAATTACCATCGGTTTTAAGAAAATAGCTTTAAAAACTTATTTTTTGATGAATTTTTGAGCTCCTATTTTATCTTCAGAAAGTACTTTTAATAGGTAGATTCCACTGCTTAAAGTTGAAACATTTATGAGTGAATTCGAAATTGTGATTTTTTTAGACAATGACAAGCGCCCCATGGTATCGTAGAATTCTACGATTGCATCATTGACTCCGCTGGGCAATTGTATAGTCAATTCTGTAATTGAAGGGTTTGGATACATTTCAAAATCCAATCGTTTTGCATCTGGAATACTCAAAGAACTAATTTGTCCTGAATCTCCTGTAACCACTTGATCTCCGGAAGTAGCCCCATTTCCATTTGCAGCGACTAAAGCCCCAAAAAATGTAACTCTCCCTTGGTCTGTTGTTGGTGATTTCCACTGAAAAGACCAGGAGTTATTACTTGAATTCGTATGTGTAATATTTGCATTTCCATTGGTCAAACTTGACGTAGATCCTGCAATAAGGGTTCCTATTTTACTATTATCAGAAACCTTCTCAGCGGTCATTTGAAAACCGTGTGCAGCTGCTGAAGAACTTCCTGTTACAGTGACATTGTAATTGGTATCTAATAGATATCCCGTATCTGGAATGTCATGTGTGATTGCTACAGAAGCACCAAAGTTACCACCATTGTGACAAGAGGTACAAGTGGTTCCTCCATCACCAGGAGAGCCTGAGTAAGCACCTGACTTACCACCCGAGTTAGACATTAATACGAATGCCATCGTTGGAATCATTAATAACGAAGTTTTAAAAAAGTAATTTTTTTTCATAATTAGTATTTTAGCATTAAAACAATGATTCTTTTTAAAAAAAACATTTGTTAAATTTAGTGAATTATTTTTATATTTTTAATTTTAGAAAAAAAATTAATGGAACGCTATAATTTATTGGTGTTCTGAAATTAAAAAAATGGAATCCTAAGCCTTATTTTAAACAAAAAATGATGGAATATTCAAGAGTCTTTAAAATGTCTTTTGCGAGCGTTTATCCGCACTATGTTTCAAAAGCCGAAAAAAAAGGAAAAACCAAACAAGAGGTAGATACCATCATCTTTTGGTTAACCGGATATGATAAAGTAGCTCTTGAAAAGCAGATTACAAATCGGGTCGATTTTGAGACTTTTTTTGCAGAGGCTCCCGCAATGCATCCAAATACCAATAAAATTAAGGGACTCATTTGTGGGTATCGTGTTGAAGATATTGAAAACAAATTGATGCAGCAAATTCGCTATTTGGATAAGCTGATCGATGAGTTGGCTCGGGGCAAGAAAATGAAAAGTATTCTACGTGAATAAAAAAAACATCCCATTGTTGAAAAAATTCAAAACAAAGGGATGTTTTTAATAAGATACTCTTTTGAGGTTACTTACTCAAATACATTTTACGTCTTGCATATAAGTCATAAAACTGATCGTCTTTAAGACTGTCTATAAACAAAATGCTCTCTCCTGTAGATTTCATTTCTGGTCCTAGTGCTTTGTTTACATTTGGAAATTTATTGAATGAAAACACCGGTTTCTTTATTGCATATCCCTCCAATTGTGGATTGAAATCAAAGTCCGTTACTTTCTTTTCTCCCAACATTATCTTGGTGGCATAGTTTACATACGGTTCTTTGTATGCTTTTGCAATAAAAGGAACTGTTCTGGAAGCTCTTGGATTTGCTTCAATAATATAAACAATGTCATTTTTAACCGCAAACTGTACATTGATCAATCCGACTGTTTTTAGTTCTCTTGCAATGGTATGCGTATGGTCTTTAATTTGTTGCATCACTAAGTCACCCAAATTAAATACTGGCAACACAGAGTTGGAATCTCCAGAGTGGACACCACAAGGTTCAATATGCTCCATAATACCAATGATGTACACATTTCCGTCTGCATCACAGATGGCATCTGCTTCCGCTTCAATGGCTCCATCTAAATAATGATCTAACAACAATTTGTTGTTTGGCATTCTGCCTAATAAGTCTACAACATGTGCAACTAATTCTTCTTTATTGATGACAATTTTCATTCCTTGCCCTCCCAATACATAAGAAGGTCTTACCAAAATAGGGAAATCCAATTGATCGGCCAATACCAAAGCTTCATCGGCAGTTTCTGCAATTCCGAAATCTGGATACGGTATATTATTGTTTTTTAATAGGGTGGAAAAACTACCTCTGTCTTCAGCTAAATCAAGGGCTTCAAAGCTCGTTCCGATAATTTTAATACCATATTTGGTTAATTTTTCTGCTAACTTTAAGGCTGTTTGACCTCCTAATTGTACAATCACTCCTTCTGGTTTTTCATGACGAATGATGTCATAAATGTGTTCCCAAAAAACAGGTTCGAAATACAATTTATCAGCGGTATCAAAATCTGTAGAAACCGTTTCTGGGTTACAGTTGATCATAATGGTTTCATAGCCACATTCTGCAGCAGCTAAAACTCCATGCACACAACAGTAATCAAATTCAATCCCTTGCCCAATTCTGTTAGGCCCTGATCCTAAAACGATTATTTTCTTCTTTGGTGTTACAATACTTTCGTTTGCAATCGTAATCTCACCAGAAGCCGTTTCAATTTCATTTTCAAAAGTAGAATAATAGTACGGTGTTTTTGCCGTAAACTCTGCAGCACAAGTGTCTACTAATTTATAGACTCTTTGTATTTTTAATGCATCTCTTTTGTTATATACTTGACTTTCTAAACAGCCCAACATGTGTGCTATTTGTCGATCTCCATATCCTTTTTGTTTTGCTTCTAGCAATAAATCTCGTTGTATGGTATCAATCGTAAACGTTGAAATTTCTTTTTGAAGTTGAAACAACTCTTCATATTGCTTTAGATACCACATGTCAATCTTGGTAATCTCATAGATCTGACTTAATGGAATCCCGATCGCGATCGCATCATAAATAGCAAAAACACGATCCCAACTTGCATTGGTTAATTTTTCAACAATCTGATTGTAATTGGTATATCCTTTTCCATCGGCACCTAAACCATTTCTTTTAATTTCTAAAGATTGTGTTGCCTTGTGCAAAGCTTCTTGGAAAGAACGTCCAATTCCCATCACTTCTCCTACCGATTTCATTTGCAAACCTAAAGTTCTGTCCGAACCTTCAAATTTATCAAAATTCCAACGCGGTATTTTAACGATCACATAATCTAATGTTGGCTCAAAGAGTGCAGAGGTAGATTTTGTAATTCCGTTTTCTAATTCATCTAAGGTATATCCAATGGCTAATTTCGTAGCTACTTTTGCAATCGGGTATCCAGTGGCTTTACTCGCTAATGCCGATGAACGAGAAACTCTTGGATTGATTTCAATGGCAATAATATCTTCTTTTTCGTCTGGAGAAACAGCAAATTGTACATTACATCCTCCTTCGAAATCACCAATAGAACGCATCATATGGATGGCCATATCTCGCATTTTTTGATAGGTCTTGTCAGAAAGTGTCATCGCTGGAGCTACCGTAATAGAATCTCCAGTATGAATTCCCATTGGATCCATATTTTCAATCGAACAAATAATAACTACGTTGTCATTTTTGTCTCGTAACAATTCCAATTCATATTCTTTCCAGCCCATCATGGCTTTGTCAATCATCACCTCATGAATTGGGGAGGCTTCTAAACCTCTCCGTAATAGTTCATCAAAATCTTTTGAATCATATACTATGGATGCTCCTGCCCCACCTAATGTATAGGAGGATCTAATTACTAATGGAAACCCATATTCTTGTGCAATTTCTTTTCCTTTTAAGAACGAAGTAGCCGTCGATTGAGGTGCCATTGGTACGCCAATTTTCAACATCAATTCTCTAAATTGTTCACGATCTTCGGTCACATTAATTGCATCGATATCGACCCCAATTAACTCGACATTAAAATCCTTCCAAATTCCTTTATCATCTGCTTCAATACACAAGTTCAAGGCAGTTTGCCCTCCCATGGTTGGTAAAACAGCATCAATTTGCGGATGTTCTTTTAAAATTTGAATGATCGATTTGGTGGTTAGCGGCAACAAGTAAATATGATCGGCCATCGAAGGATCGGTCATAATAGTAGCTGGATTTGAATTGATTAAGATAGTTTCAATTCCATCTTCTCGCAAAGACCTTAAAGACTGAGAGCCAGAATAGTCAAATTCACAGGCTTGTCCAATAACGATAGGGCCGGAGCCTATGATTAAAATCGATTTTAGTTGGTTGTTTTTTGGCATTATAATAGTGTGTATTAATTTTTGTAAAAGTAATTACTGTATGGATATAAAAAAAGGTGTTGCTAAAAATAGCAACACCTTAATTATTAACAAATTGTTAATCATTATATTATTTTTTATGTCTTGGTTCTGAAGACACAGAAACTTTCTTTCTTCCTTTAGCTCTTCTTCTAGCTAAAACTTTTCTACCATTAGCAGATGCCATTCTCTCTCTGAAACCGTGCTTGTTTCTTCTCTTTCTATTCGATGGTTGGTACGTTCTTTTCGGCATTGTATGTATTTTTAAAAGTCTTCTTTATTATTTTTTTCTTGTGCTATAAGTTTACCTCATTTAAGCGTGGGCAAATATACAACTGTTTTTATTGATGACAAATACAATTTTAAAAAAAAAGTAAATTATTTTCAATCCCCTAAAAAAGCACTTTTTTTCAAAATCTTTTTGCCTTTTTTATTTGTGAAGAAAAGGAGAGTTGTTACTTTTGTCCAAACCTAATAATGGCATGCACAATACTAAATACGTTTTTGTAACTGGAGGCGTAACTTCATCACTGGGAAAAGGAATCATTGCAGCTTCTCTTGCAAAATTATTACAAGAAAGAGGCTATTCTGTAACCATTCAAAAATTAGATCCCTATATCAATATAGACCCTGGAACCTTAAATCCTTATGAACATGGCGAATGCTATGTAACAGATGATGGTGCTGAGACCGACTTAGATTTAGGACATTACGAACGTTTTTTAAACATTCCAACCTCACAAGCCAACAATGTTACGACGGGTAAAATTTACCAATCGGTTATCAACAAAGAGCGTAAAGGGGAATTTTTAGGAAAAACCGTACAAGTAATACCGCATATTACCGACGAAATTAAACGCAGAATTCAAATCTTAGGAGAAACGGGAGACTATGACATCGTGATCACTGAAATAGGAGGTACTGTGGGAGATATAGAATCACTTCCATATGTAGAATCTGTACGTCAATTGTTGTGGGAAAAAGGATCTGAAAACGCTATTGTTATTCACTTAACATTGGTTCCGTATTTAGCTGCCGCAGGGGAATTAAAGACCAAACCAACGCAACACTCTGTAAAGATGTTGATGCAAAGTGGGGTAAGTCCCGATATTTTAGTGTGTAGAACAGAGCATGAAATCTCTGAAGACATCAAACGAAAATTGGCCTTGTTTTGCAATGTTAAAAAAGAAGATGTCATTCAATCTATAGACGCTCAAACTATTTATGATGTCCCAAACTTGATGTTTGAAGAAGGTTTGGACAACGTCGTTTTAGAAAAGCTAGAATTGTGTTCTAAGAAACAACCTGATTTGCTTGTTTGGAATGATTTTATTCAAAAACATAAAAACCCTACATCGGAAATAGAAATTGGATTGATTGGAAAATATGTGGAATTGCATGATTCTTACAAATCGATCACAGAAGCATTTATACACGCAGGTTCTTCTAACGAAACCAAAGTAAAAGTACGTTGGATTCATTCGGAAAGCTTAACGCCTAAAAACGTTGAAAAGAAATTAGAAGGTTTGAACGGAATCTTAGTGGCTCCAGGTTTTGGAGATCGCGGAATAGAAGGAAAAATTAAAGCTGTAAAGTATGCCCGAGAAAACAACATTCCATTTTTCGGAATTTGTTTAGGAATGCAAATGGCGGTCATCGAATTTTCTAGAAATGTATTGGGAATGAGTGATGCTTTTTCTACAGAAATGAAGAAAAATTGCAAAAGCCCGGTCATTAATTTGATGGAGAGTCAAAAAGAAGTGACCGAAAAAGGAGGTACTATGCGTTTGGGAGCTTGGGACTGTAGGGTTGCTAAAAACTCTAAAACCTATGATGCATATCAATCAGAACAGATTAGTGAACGCCACAGACACCGTTATGAATTTAATAACGAATATTTAGAAGCGATTGAAAATGCGGGTATGAAGGCTACCGGAATCAACCCAAAAACAGGCTTGGTAGAAGTGGTTGAACTTCCAAATCATCCTTGGTTTGTAGGAGTACAATACCATCCAGAATACAAGAGTACAGTATTAAATCCGCACCCTTTATTTGTAGATTTTATAAAAGCTGCTTTAAAGCAGTCTAAAAAATAAATTTAGGAACACTATTTGAATCGTATAGTGAAACAACAATAATCACAGCAAAAGCAATCAAAAACACTTGAGTTTTGCTACATTTGTCGACCTCTGTTTTTATAAACAGTAGCGAAAATGACAAATTGACATTTTAAAAACACACATGGAACAAAAAAAATTCGATTATAATTCCTTTATAGGAATGATTTTATTGGGAGGTATTTTATTATGGTGGATGAATTCGAACAAAGAAGAAATTCTTTCGGAAGCAGCAACCACAGAAATTGTTGCACCCAACACCAAAGAAACCAGCGATGCATTTGCAACGGCAAAACCAGTTTTTGAAAGCGACTATTTAAAAGCAGCTGCACTACAAAACAAATTAGGGGCTTTTGCATACAGTGCTATGCAAGGGACACCTGGAGTAAGCGTAATAGAAAATGACCTACTAAAGTTAACCGTTGATAATAACGGGGGGCAAATTATAGAAGCATTAATTAAAAATTACAAAACTTACGACTCACTTCCTTTGTATATGATAAAAGACAACAATGCGTCTTTTAACATCAACTTCGGAACGACAGACAACAGGATCTTAAACACCAAAGATTTATTCTTCATTCCAACACTCAGCAAAAGCAATGGAAATGATGTGCTGTCTATGAAACTAAAAGTTTCAGATACACAGTTTTTAGAATATCGATATGAAATGAAACCCAATGAGTACATGGTTGATTTTTCTGTTCGTTCTCAAGGATTGAGTTCTGTAATCAATGGATCCAACGCCATTCAATTAGACTGGTCTCTTAAAGGGTTTCGACATGAGAAAAGTTTAAAAACCGAAAACACCATGTATTCATGGTACCACTACAAGACCGATGGTGAAGTAGATTATCTGCGACCTGGAAACACGGAAGTTGTAAAAAGCCTGGATTGGGTTGCTTACAAACAACACTTTTTCATGTCCAACTTATTGACAGACACTCCTTTTAAGAACGCAACAGTTACTTCTACAGATTTAGTAGAAAACGAAAAAATAGACACTGTTTTTACGAAAAACTATGAATTAAAAGCTCCTTTAACTTTAACAGGGGGGGAATTCAATTATAACATGAAGTGGTTCTACGGGCCGAGTGATTATAATTTATTAACCACCTACGAAGAAACGAACTTAGACGAAACTGCCGATCTCGGTTGGGGAATCTTTGGTTTCTTAAACAGAACCGTCTTTTACCCGGTTTTTAACTTGTTAAAAGGGTTATTAGCAAACTATGGATTGATTATTATTTTGATGACCATTGTGGTTCGAATTTTAATGTCTCCATTGGTGTACAAGTCTTACGTATCAAGTGCGAAGATGAAAGTAATTCGTCCAGAATTGACCGCAGTGAATGAAAAATTCCCAGGAAAAGAAAACGCAATGAAGCGTCAGCAAGAAACGATGGCCATACAGCGAAAAGCAGGTGTAAGCATGCTCTCGGGTTGTATTCCTGCCCTTTTGCAAATGCCGATTTTCTTTGCTTTATTTAAATTTTTTCCAACAAATTTAGACTTACGTCAAAAAGGATTTTTATGGGCGGCAGATTTATCTTCTTATGATACGATCTTTACCTTGCCTTTTGACATTCCTTTTTATGGAAACCACGTGAGTTTGTTTCCTATTTTGGCTTCCATCGCTATTTTCTTTTACATGAAAATGAACCAGAGCCAACAAGCAAATATGCAGGCACCTCCTCAAGAAGGAATGCCAGACATGCAGAAAATGATGAGGTATATGATTTATTTCTCTCCAATTTTAATGTTGTTGTTCTTTAACAACTATGCAAGTAGTTTGAGTTTGTATTACTTTATCTCGAACTTGTTAACCATCGTGATTATGTTAGTCATTAAAAACTATGTAATTGATGAAGATAAAATTCATGCACAAATAGAGGAAAACAAGAAACGTCCTGAAAAGAAAAAGAGCAAGTTCAGAGAACGTATCGATATTGCCATGAAACAGGCACAGGAACAACAAGCCCAACAAAAAAGAAAGAAATAAGGAATCGTTCCTTGTACAAAATAAAAAAAACCAAAACTGAATTGTTTTGGTTTTTTTTTGGTTGTAATGGAAGTCCTTTTGTAAGCTTTGCTTTGTTCATCAATCTTTGAACCTCAATTGGTATTGTAGGCATTCCGAGTCCGATTGTTATTTTATTAACTACGTCTTGGAATGGGTTGAAAATAGCCCCATTTCTTCTTTTTTTGGGTTCCGCTAGGTCGTAAAATTTTGTGAAGTGGTAAAACGAGGGTTTTTAAGATTTGGTAATTCATTGTGATCATTGCAGTCATTTTTTAGGATTGGAACACAAAGTTGAAATCCTTTAATAAATGGTCATATATTGGAATAAGTGGGAAATTAAGGCTAAAAAAAAGGTACAACACTATGAAAACGCTGTGCTGCTGCTCCAAAAAAGGAGCATATTTCCTATGGAAAAACAGAAAAAGAAGAATGCTACCCTTTTTTAGACTTCACAAATCCGAAATACAAGATATACCCATAACAAAAAATGGTTAAAATAAAAGCAGTGTGAAAACCAAATCCGTCAATTAGATTTCCAAAAGCAAAAGGGATAATAGCGCCACCAACAATAGCCATACACAGTAGTCCAGAGGCCTGAGCCTTTAAATCGCCCAAACCTTCGAGCGACAAGGTAAAAATGGTTGGGAACATAATGGAATTGAACAAACCAACCGCCAAAATAGACCACATTGATAACAGTCCTGTGGTGTTCATCGAAATTAAAATCAAGGCAATGGCCAAAGAAGCAAAAATGCCCAAGACTTTTCCAGGTGCTAAAATACGGGTCAGATAAGCACCCACAAAACGACCAATCATGGCACCACCCCAATAAAAAATAACAAAAACACCTAACAACGATTTCGGATCAGACCCCGAAAATGTTTTATTAAAAGTACTCGCAATGGTATTGGCAATTTGCATCATGGTTTCATTTTGAGCAACCAGCGGAGCTAAATTCATGTCCGAAAAATAGTTCACCAAAAAGCTCCCAATAGAAACCTCAGCTCCTACATAGACAAAAATACCCAAAGCCCCCATCAGCATCAATTTGTTTTTCAATAAGGCTCCATAGCCTCCTTTCGGACTTTCTTGGAGCAGTTTTGGCAAATTAATACACGAAAAAATCAATGCTAAAATTGCAATAAAACCTGCAATGAATAGAAACGGAATTTGAACAGTAGCAGCTTCTGCTATATAATATTCTGCTTTTTCAGTAGCATTCAATCCGTTAATTTCTATGGATGATTTTACAGAATCACTCAATAAAAACAACGCACCAACAATGGGTGCAATGGTGGTTCCCAAAGAATTGAAGGCTTGCGATAAATTCAGCCTACTTGATGCAGCTTCTTCACTCCCTAATAAAGCTACATAGGGATTTGCCGCCACTTGCAAAATGGTGATTCCACCGGCCAGGGTAAAATAGCCCACTAAAAATACAGGGAAGGCTCTGTAAGAAGCCGCTGGATAAAACAATAAACAACCAAATGCCATGGTTAACAATCCTAAAATAATGCCTTTTTTATACCCTATTTTAGACAACAGAAATCCTGCAGGTAGAGAGAAAACAAAAAAGGCTACAAAAAAAGCAAATTGTACCAAAACCGTTTTTCCATAGGACATTTCGAAAACATCTTTTAGCCTAGGAATCAAGCTATCTACTAAAACAGTAATAAATCCCCAAAGGAAAAATAAGGTTGTTATAAAAATAAAAGCACTTTTGTATGATTTTTGTGTTGCAGTTGTTGGCATAAAATATTAAGCTTTGTTATAATAATCTGATTTGTAATTCTTGTTTTCTTTTGCGGTATGTACTTGATAGTTGAACCATTCATGAATGCAATACGATCCAGTTTCCCCCGCTTTGTTTAAAGCGATAAACCCGACTTGAAAATCTTTATAGCGATCACCAGCACTCTTAATCACTCTGCTAACAGCTTCTTCGCAGGCTTCTTGTGGTGTTTTTCCCTGACGCATTAATTCTACAATCAGAAAACTCCCCACCGTTTTTAAAACTTCCTCGCCCATTCCAGTAGCCGTGGCACCCCCTACTTCATTATCGATAAACAATCCCGAACCTATAATGGCCGAATCTCCCACTCTACCCGCCATTTTATAGGACAAGCCACTCGTAGTACATCCGCCAGCAATATCACCTTTTTTATCGATGGCCAACATGCCAATCGTATCGTGATTTTCAATATTGATAATGGGTTTGTATTGAGCGGTTTCTTTCCAAACTTCCCATGCTTTTTTTGCTGATTCGGTCAATAAATTTTCTTTTTCAAAACCTTGTTCATAAGCAAATTTCTCTGCGCCTTTTCCAGTGAGAATTACATGTGGGATTTCTTCCATTACCTTTCTGGCAAGAGAAATAACATGGGTGATGTTCTCAACAGCCGTTACCGCACCATAATTCCCTTCCTTATTCATGATACAAGCATCTAAAGTAACGTTCCCGTCTCGGTCTGGCAATCCACCCTTCCCAACAGACTGATTGGCAACATCTGCCTCTTCCATTCGGCAACCCTGTTCTACAGCATCTAAAGAACTTCCGTTATTTTGTAATACTTCCCAAGCTTTTTGAGTAGCATTTGGTACCCGCCAAGTAGCAATTACAATTGGTTTGATAGCGATGGGTTGTGCTGCAATTATTGCCGTTGGAACATTGGTTGAAGTTTCACAACTTAATAAGGAATTGACCGCTACAAGCGACAACCCCGAAACGGTTGCTTTTTTTAAAAAATTTCTTCTTTTCATGGAGTTTATTGTATCTGAATTTCGTCGACGAACAGCCAAGAGCGTCCATCGTGTTTGTATCCTAAATGCCAAGTGGGAAGTACGCCGAGTTTTTTGGCAATGACTTTGACATATCTAAAAGAACCTGCTCCTTTAAATTGAACCCGTTTAAGAGTGATCGCTGCTGTTTCTATTATTGAATTTATAGTTCTATTCCCATTGGGGTATGCTTGAAAATTTACCCCATCATTGGATACAAGACAACTGACCGCTGTTGGATAAAAAATCCAACTCCGTTGATCTTGTAAAAATCCAATAGCCACTTCATGGATCTTTTTTTTACTTCCTAAATCTACCACTGCAACTACATCCGAATCAAAATAACCTTGCCAAGTACCAGTTCTAAAATCTTCTGTACCGAGAACACCATCGATAAGGGCATTATCGCCTCCCGCATTGTATTGATTGGCATAGCTTGTTTGTAAGTCAATTTTAAGGTTGGGATCAATTTTATAAAAATCGGTCGTAATTACTGCACTTTTGGTACTGCCTTTTTGTGCATAAACCGCTAAGGTTGCCTTTTCTGAAATGATCAATGGACGGGTGTATTTCTGAAATTCACCTCCCAAAGAAAAATAAATGATCGCATTTTTATCTACAGAAGACAAGCTCACTGCTGTACTTCCTTTAAAGGCTGTTTTCCCTTTGGCGATAAAAGGTGCTGGAACAATGCGGTGGTCTTCAATTTTTGTTACTGGAATAAAAGCGTCTTGGGTGCCCCAATCTGAAGGTTGATCTGTCATTTCAAAAACCAAAAGCCCTCCTTGCATAATCGCATGATGCTGTATATAGGAAAAAGGATGCTCCTTACCATTCAATGTAACCGATTTAATGTATTTGTTTTTTTCAGAAAGTCGATTGGCTTGCACTGTAAATGTATTGCCGTTTTCTAGGTTGAGGATCGCTTTTTCAAACAGCGGTGCTCCAATAATGTATTGATTGGAGCCGGGTGTTACTGGATAAAAACCCAAGGCACTAAAAATATACCAAGCACTCATTTGACCACAATCTTCGTTGCCCGCGATTCCATCCGGGGTGTTGGTATACAATTCGGTTAGAATCTGACGTACTTTTTCTTGGGTTTTAGCAGGTTTATTCACAAAGTTGTACAAATATGCCATATGATGACTGGGCTCGTTTCCATGGGCATATTGCCCAATTAAACCCGTAATGTCAACTTGATGACGACCAGACGTTTTATTTGCTGCAACAAACAAATCATCTAACTGGTTTTCAAGTGCTTTTTTTCCGCCCAACAAGTGAGTGAAACCCGAAATATCTTGAGGTACATAAAAACTGTATTGCCAAGCATTGGCTTCTGTATAATTAAAATTCACTTCATACGGATCAAAAGGCGCAAACCAGGTATTTCTAAAACGACCTCTCATGAATTGACTTTCTGGATCAAATACATTTTTATAGGACTGAGCTCTTTCAATGTAGGTTTTATAATCTTTTTCATTTTCGAGTGCATATGCCATTTGCGCAATGGTCCAATCGTCATAGGCATACTCTAGTGTTTTTGAAACAGACTCACTTTCTTTTTCTACCGGAATAAATCCAAAGTTCTTGTAGCTATCCAAGCCTAATTTGTCTCTGGTTGCAGAATGTTTCATCGCTTTAAAAGCCTTATCAACGTCATAATTCCGAATGCCTTTTAAGTAAGCATCTGCAATCACTGGAATTGCATGATATCCAATCATACACCCTGTATAGTTTGCAGACAAATCCCATATGGGGAAAATTCCGCCTTCATCATATTTTGCTAAAAAGGTATTGATAAAGTCGTTTGTTTTTTCGGTCTCTAGAAGCGTATATAGCGGATGTGCAGCTCGGTAGGTATCCCACAAAGAAAATACGGTATAATACTCAAAATCGGTTGTTTGGTGAATTTTTAAATCCATACCACGATAACGTCCGTCCACATCTTGGTACAAATTTGGTGCAATCGAGACATGATACATTGCCGTATAAAAATTAGTTTTATCGGCTAGCTTTGAATCTTCGATAACAATTTTTTGAAGTTGTTGCTCCCATATTTTTTGAGCTTCTTGTTTCACTTCTTCAAAGGTTTTGTCACCAATTTCAGTTGCTAAATTCATTTTTGCCCCAGCAATATCAACGGCAGAAATTCCAATTTTAATAATGACAGGTTCATTCTTTGGATTGATAAAGGTCAACGCTATTTTTTGTCCACCCGGCATTCCTTTTTTTGGAGGAGATTGAAGCATATCATTGAATGGATGCGATGTTTTGATACTAAAAAACAAACGCTGATCGGTTGCCCAAGCTTTCGAGAATCGATATCCTGAAAGTTCTGTTGCTGAGATTGTATTGATTTTTGCATCTAAAACTTCATCACGATGCAACAAATCTAAAATGACCACTTGATTTTTGTTGGCTGGAAATTGATAGGTATGCATGCCGCTTCTTTTAGAAACAGTCAACGCAACATCAATATTGGTGTCGTCTAAATGTACTTTGTAGAAACCTGGTTCAGCAATTTCATTTTCATGAGAAAATTTAGATTTATAGCCTTCCTTCTCTGCTGCGCTTGAAGAAGTATCAGCTCCATTGTTAAAAACAATTTTATTGGTAGGCATGAGCAGGATGTCTCCATAATCAGAAACACCGGTTCCACTTAAATGGGTATGAGAAAATCCATAAATTTCGGTATCTGAATAATGATATCCTGAACAACCATCCCAACCCTCTAAACGAGTGTCCGGTGAGAGTTGCATCATTCCAAACGGTAAAGTTGCACCAGGATAGGTATGCCCATGACCTCCGGTTCCTATCAATGGATTTACATACGAAATTAGCGGTTGTTGCAGTTTTGCAGTAACACCTTGTTCTTTTGTACAACAAAGCATCAAAAACAGCAACATGTAAAGTAAAGGTTGTTCGTGTTTCATGATTGGCTTTCTGAATTGGAATCTAAAAATACAGAAAAAAAAAGAAGCAAAAGATTATTTCTTTTTCAACTGAGCCGAAAGAAATCCTAAACCATATCCTAAAAACTGAGTTAAAGAAGTAATACCGCTTAAAAAAGCAACGGATATACTTTTATACTGAATAAATGCATCGATAAAAAGGAGTACAAAATACACTCCATATAAAATAATTAATTGGGGAATTCCAAAAATGAGAAGGAGCAAACTCACATCAAAACCAATGATAAAAACGGTTGGAAACCAATACGTAATTTTAGCTGTTTTTGGATACTTTTTATTTAAAAGTGGTCTCGCAGTTCCAAAGCCAAAAGTTTGCTTAAAAAATTGTGATAAGGTACTTCTCCGTTTATGATATACAAATGCGTTCGCTAGGAGTTGTGTTTCAAATCCGTTATGCCACAATCGAAAAGTAAGATCGATGTCTTCGCCATTTTTCATGGTAGAAAAACCTTGTGTTTTTTCAAAAGCTGTTTTTGAGATTCCTAAATTAAAACTTCTCGGTTGAAATGTACCAACGGCTTGTTTTTTTCCCCGAATTCCACCAGTAGTTAAAACGGCGGTCATGGAATAGTTGATTGCTTTTTGCAAAGAAGTAAAACTTTCATGTGCAGCATCGGGTCCTCCGAATGCATCAGTAAAACGATGTACCAATCCTTTCTGAACTTCTGCTAAATATGTTTTAGGGAGGAGAACATCTGAATCTAAGATGATGAAATAATTTCCTGTTGCCCGTTGCATTCCGTAATTACGACTTGAGCCTGCACCACTGTTTTCTTTAAAAAAATAATGTACATTTAATTGTGAATGGTACTTTTTAACAATATTTTCTGCAGCAATCTCTGAGCCATCCTCAATGATTAGGACTTCAAAGTCATCAGAAAAATGTTGTTTTGTCAAACTTTCTAACAATGCGTCAATTTCATTTGGACGATTGTAAACAGGGACAATAATAGAGAAATTGAGTTTCAACGATTAAATTTTAAACGAATCTACAAAAAACGTTGAAAACAAAAGAAATTATAATGAATTACTAGGTTTCTAATGTTGATCCATAAAAAAAGAGGATGTATTTGCATACATCCCCTTTTTGATATTTGTATTTATAAATACTTAGTTCTTCACAAATTTCTTTGTACTTGTACTGTTATTTATTTCATACTTAATTAAATAGATTCCAGCGTTTAAGTTGGAAACATTGATTTCTGCACTTGTATCTTCTACTTGCATCGTAATCACTTTCTGTCCAAGGACATTAAAGATCTCTACCGTATTGATTGTGCTCTGTGATGAGATATTTAACACATCACTTGCAGGGTTTGGATACATATTTAAAGTTACTAAACTTTCGTTTTCAACTCCTGTTGTATCAGCTCCAATCCATACTCCTGGATCAAAACCTCCATCAACATCTAATGCACCGTCTCCAGCTCCTGCATCATTATCAATATTCCATTCGTTCACATCCCATGTAGCTGTTCCTTGAGTAACAGAAGCTTTTCTTTCTGCTCTTCCATCTTCAAACTCATGATCTGTTCCTGAACCATCTTCTCCTGGAACTCCAAAAAAGTCGACAATCGTGTCAGATGCATCTGTAATATAGATTTGATCATCTCCATTACTATCTGCAGGTCCACCTGATCCAGCAGAAATATCTGCTGCCATTCCGAAAGCTGCTTCAAATGCGGTTCCATTTGCAGCAATAATTGCAATCGCTCCAGGTGCTAAAGAACCAATTGGTGTTAAATCTTCACCGGTTGTTTGTGGCTCTGCATTCCCATTTGTATATCTTCTAAGTGTCCAACCTGTTAAGTCTACATCAGAAGTACCTCCATTGTAGATCTCAACATAACGTGCAGCTGCATTGTCATTTGGATCTGCTAATTCAGTAATAAAAATGATATCTGAAGTAGTTGATGGTTCTTTGTAGAAGTAAAAGTTGTCTACATAAACAGTTGCTGCACGGTCTACTGCATCAATTAAGATTTGAGTAATCTTCTCTGTATTTGCTAAGTTACCTCCATCAAATCCTGTCATGTCTAAATCTATACTTTGCCAAGATCCTGCAACTGTGGTTCCTAATGATTCTACATCTTCTCCACCATCGACCGTATTTACAATCTTAACGAGTAATTCATTTTCTACTCCTGTTGGAACCCAGTAATCAATGTGTAAT
>JABJPX010000059.1 GCA_018663625.1 Polaribacter sp.
AAGTGGGCTGATATTAGGATAAGTGGGATTTTTAATCTTTAAAAATTAACTTTAAAGAAACAATATCGCAATCAATAAACTTTCTTCTAAGAGAAAAATAGATCGTTTTTTAGAAATCTACAATGCTTTCGTTTTTCTATAAAACCATCAAATTACAACCTCTGATGTCGGAATTGTCAAAACGTCCAATGATTTCAAAAGTTCCATCTTTGTGTACTTTTCCTAAATCTTGTGTAGCAATAAAAGAACAAGAGTTATAATTGGCCAAATCAATCACATTGATACCGCCGTTTTTTCCAAATGAATTTATCGTTAAAGCATCTTCTGTATCTCGGGTTAAAACCTGCATCCAAGGCGGTGTTTTAAAGATGCCTTTCCCCTTAGAATATCCCTGACTTAGCAATTCTGTCATTCCATATTCTGAGTGAATCTCGGCCACCCCAAAACCTTCTCGTAAAATTGTATGTAATTCCTCTCGAACCAACTCTTTTCTTCTTCCTTTCATACCTCCCGTTTCCATAACAGTCGTGTTTTTTAGGTTGAATTGCTGTTTTTCAATCAAATCTAACAAAGCAAAAGAAACTCCAATTAAGAGTACTTTTCGCCCTTTTTTATCCAATGCTATCAGTTTTTGAGTCAATTCCTCTAAATTATCAAGATAAAATCCACTTTCTATATTGTTGGATTTTTTAATAAATTCATCCACCATATACACCAAAGAAGACCCTTTACGTTCTAAATAATTGGGCAACAATGCCAAAACGGTATATTCTTCTATATTCCCATAAAAATGATGAAACCCTTTTCGATAACTTTCTTTGTATAAGTTGATGTCAGTAACAAAATGCTTACTTGTTACAGTTCCTGTTGTTCCAGAACTCGTAAAAACTTCCTGAGCTTCGTCTTTAGAGGCAACCACTTTTCTACTTTTAAAAAACTGTATTGGTAAAAACGGGATCTCTGTTACTTTCTGAACATCAGAAGGATGCACATTGATTAAATCGCAAAAAGAACGATAGACACGATTGTTTTGAAACTGGTGTTTAAAAACAGCGAGTGCAACTTTCGAAAAGTCTTGCGCATTCTGAATGTTGAAAATATCTTTTTGCATATGGTCCTACAAAAATAGTACTATTCAAGGCAACCTTTTTAAGGAAACTCTAATTTTTTAAATGGCAATTCAAAAAGCATCTTTTGCGCTTATTCTTTATAAATTTTCACGATTAATGTTCCTTGATCATCCATAGAAGCCCGATACATCCCTTCAGTATTAAACTCAAAAGACATGTTTCCGTTCTTATCTAGTGCCACAACACCTCCTAAACCACCAAGTTTTGTGAGCTTATTTTGAATTACATTTTTGGTTGCTTCTTTCAATGATTTTTGTTGGTATTCCATTTGTGCAGAAATATCATATGCGACCTGACTTCTAATAAAATACTCTCCCCAACCCGTAGACGAAACTCCGCAGGTTAAATTATTGGCATAGGTTCCGGATCCAATAATAGGTGCATCACCAATTCTTCCCCAACGCTTATTGGTCATTCCTCCGGTAGAGGTTCCTGCAGCAATGTTTCCGTTTTTATCTAATGCCACACAACCCACCGTTCCAAACTTAGAATCCTTTATGGTCGGATCGTAAAAAGCAGCTTGCTCATCCTCCAACTTTAATTTATTTTTTTGACTCTTTTTTACTTTTTGTAAGGCCTTAAAACTATGTTCTGTATAAAAATAACTTGGTGCAACAATTTCCAAGCCTTGTTCTTTTGCAAAAAGAGAGGCTCCAGCTCCAGAAAGCATCACGTGCTCGGAGTCTGTCATTACTTTTATAGCCAACTCAATCGGACTTTTTACATTTTTTACTCCTGCTACAGCACCTGCGTTTAAAGTTTTACCATCCATAAAAGAAGCGTCCAGTTCATTGGTTCCTGCATTGGTAAAAACAGCCCCTTTTCCCGCATTAAAAAGTGGAGATTCTTCCATCACCTGAATGGTTTTTAGAACCGCTTCTTGGCTTGTTCCGCCATTTTTAAGAATTGTATGCCCCACTTTTATCGCTGCAGCTAACTTTTCTTTGTAAGCTTGTTCTTTTTCTTTGGTCATGTTTTTTTTCAAAATCGTTCCAGCTCCGCCATGAATAACGATCGCAAAATCATTTTGTTTTTTCAACGTTTTATTGATAATGGCTTTGGGTTTGTACTCGGTTGTACACCCTAAAAAAAAGGAGATTAATAGAACTATTGGGATGATTTTTCTCATGTTTCTTTTGTTTAATATTAAACAAATATTAATATTTTTGTTTAATTTAAAATTGTGTAAAATTATTTGTAGCTTCGGGGTTCAATTTAAACGAATTAAACTCAACTACAAAATGACAGATTTTGGAATAAAAGAAGCCTTAAAAAAATTAGGGTTAAAAGATATAAATGAAGGAACCTCAACAGGCTCAAATAATTTCTCAAATGGTGAAATTATTGAATCTTGTTCTCCTGTAGATGGAAAATTGATTGGAAAAGTAATTGCTACTTCTAAAGAAGATTATGAAAAAGTAATGACCACGGCAACAAAGGCTTACCAGTCTTTTAGAGATATTCCTGCACCACAAAGAGGAGAGATTGTACGTCAATTTGGGAATAAATTAAGAGTCTTAAAAGAACCTTTGGGGAAATTGGTTTCCTACGAAATGGGAAAATCACTCCAAGAAGGGTATGGGGAAGTGCAAGAAATGATTGACATTTGTGATTTTGCCGTTGGATTGTCGAGACAATTAAATGGTCAAACCATCCCATCGGAACGTCCTGGTCATGTGATGAGAGAACAATGGCATCCTATTGGAGTTGTTGGAATTATCTCAGCATTTAACTTCCCAGTGGCAGTCTGGGCATGGAATACGGCATTGGCCTGGATTTGTGGAGATGTATGTGTTTGGAAAGGATCTGAAAAAGCACCATTATGTACGGTTGCATGTCAAAATATTATTGCAACAATTTTAAAAGAAAATAATTTACCCGAAGGAATTTCTTGTATCATAAATGGCGATTATAAAGTCGGTGAAATGATGACTACGGACACGAGAGTTCCTTTAGTCTCTGCCACTGGGTCGACTAGAATGGGAAGAATTGTGGGGGCTACAGTTGCCCAACGTTTTGGAAAATCTTTATTAGAATTGGGTGGAAACAATGCCATTATTATTACTCCTACTGCAGATTTAAAAGTAGTTGTTCCTGGGGCTGTTTTTGGGGCTGTTGGAACTTGTGGACAGCGCTGTACCTCTACAAGAAGATTGATCATTCACGAGGATGTATATGATAAAGTAAGAGATGCAATTGTAGGCGCTTACCAACAAATAAAAATTGGAAACCCTTTAGATGAAACCATGCATGTGGGGCCATTAATTGACAAGGATTCTGTAAACACTTATTTAGCGGCCATTGAAAGCGCAAAAGCAGAAGGAGGAATCGTACTGGTTGAAGGCGGTGTTCTAAAAGGAGAGGGTTATGAAAGTGGTTGCTATGTAAAACCAGCAATTATAGAAGCTGAAAATCATTATAAAATTGTACAGCACGAAACTTTTGCCCCTATTTTATATTTAATGAAATACAGTGGTGATGTTGAAAATGCCATTGAAAAACAAAACGGGGTTGCACAAGGATTGTCTTCTGCAATTATGACCAATGAACTAAAAGAAGCAGAAAAGTTTTTGTCTTATGCTGGTTCTGACTGTGGAATTGCCAATGTTAATATTGGGACTTCTGGTGCTGAAATTGGTGGCGCTTTTGGAGGTGAAAAAGAAACTGGTGGCGGACGTGAGTCTGGTTCTGATGCTTGGAAAGTATACATGCGAAGACAGACAAATACCATCAACTACTCAGATGAATTGCCTTTAGCACAAGGAATTAAATTTGATTTATAGTTATTGATATCTATTTGTATAAATTAAAACCCTAACGCTAGTTGTGTTAGGGTTTTATTTTTTTTAATTCTACAAAAGATGTAGCTTGCTTTGTTACTTCTGTTTCAGTTGAAAGAATATAGAGTACACTGTGAGAGAAACGACTGATAAGTCGTGTGAAAAAAACTTTAAAAGCATATATGGAATTAGAAAATAAAATTGAAATTACAACACAATTTCTAGATGACTCACAAATAATTTCAAAAACAGGCAGTTGGAATTGGAATGTAGTAACCAATGAAGTACTTTGGTCTAAGAATATGTTTCGTCTTTTAGGACTTGCTCCTGACGAAGTAGCACCAAGCTACGAGTTGGCTCTGCATCATGTATGTGATTCTGATAAAAAGAGATATGAAGAAACACTTTCTGAAGCAATTGAAAATAAAACTGACTATTATTTTGAAAATAAAATAGTACAAAAAGACAAGACGGTTATTTCTGTGGTCTCAAGTGGAAAATGCATCTTAGATGAAAATCAAAATCTAATCCAAATGATTGGTATTGTACAAGACATCTCTGTTCAAAAAGAAATCGATCAAATAAAGGAATAACTTTCCTTAAAATTTCTGAGAAAATAATCTTTTTTAGAAACACGGCTGTTGCATCTTATGGAACTCTGTGCCCTTGACTTGCCGCTAACAATTCAAACCAATCCTCCAATTCTAATGGGGTTTTAATAGCTTTGTTGGCGTTTAAAATACGTGCTTTGTTTGTAGTGCCAATAACGGGTGAAACTTTGGCAGGATGCTTTAAAATAAAAGCCAATAATAATGCAGCTTCTGAAAGCTGGTATTTATGAGAGAGTTTTTGTAATACTGCTTTTATTCGGATGGTTTGTTTGTCTTCAACCTTAAAAACAGTCCCTAAAGGACTCCAAGCCATGGGGTGTATTTCTTTTTCAAATAAATAATCTAAAGTCCCATTGTACATCACCTCGCACTGTGTAAGTGAAAACTCGATCTGATTTGCCGAAACGGGAATTTTTGACTGAATTAAAGCTACTTGCGATGGGGTAAAATTGGACACTCCAAATGCTTTTATTTTTCCACTTTTTTGTAAAACAGTCACTGCTTCTGCAATTTCGTCTGACTGCATTAATGGACTTGGTCTGTGTAATAAAAAGGTATCTAAGTATGCTGTTTTTAAATTCCTTAAAGATTCTTCTACACTCCAAATAATATAGTCTTTCGAATAATTGTAGTATTTAAGTCTGTTGCTTCTGGTTTGTCCGGGGTTTTGAATGCCGCATTTAGAAATAAGCTGAATTTCTTCTCGCTGCATTCCGTTTTCTAAAAATGCGTTTCCAAATTCTGCTTCCGTGGTATAATCGCCATACAAATCTGCATGGTCAAAAGTGGTGTTTCCGTTTTCTACACAAAACTGGATTAAATCTGCCTGTTCTTTGATTGATTGTTTTTTACCCCAGGCACCCCAGGACATACAACCCATTATGATTTTTGACATGTCTTTTTTTTAATGTTTATTCATAATTGTAGGACTTGCTTGAGCTGTTGGATACACAACTAAATCCTCAATATTAACATGATAGGGTCTTGTAATTACGAAATGAATAATATCTGCGATATCTTCTGCTTGCAAGGCCTTGTATCCTGTGTATACTTTTGCTGCTTTTTGAGTATCTCCTTTAAAACGGACCTCAGAGAATTCAGTTTCTACTGCACCTGGGTGAATTCCTGAAACACGAATGTTGTGTTTGTTTAAATCAATCCGCATTGCTTTATTTAAGGCATTTACAGCGTGTTTTGAAGCACAATACACATTTCCGTTTGGATACACCTCTTTTCCTGCAATAGAACCAATATTTACAATAAAACCACTGTTCCTTGTTGTCATTTGTGGAATAATAGCTCTTGAAACATATAATAACCCCTTCACATTAATGTCTAGCATCGCGTCCCAGTCATCTATGCTTCCATCTTGTATGGCTGAAAGTCCATGTGCGTTTCCAGCATTATTGATAAGAATATCAATCTGTTGAAAATCTTTTGGCAAATTGGCTATTTGATCTGCAACATCAAATCGATCTCTAACATCAAACTGTAAAGTAGTTACTTCAGTAAGTTTACTTAATTCTTCTTTAAGTTCCTCTAATCTTTCTGCTCTTCTTCCACATAGAATTAAACGAATATTGTTTTTTGCAAAAATCTCTGCTGTTGCTTTTCCAATTCCAGAGGTTGCTCCTGTTATAAAGGCGGTTTGTTTCATGTTCTTTTATTAAGACTGCTGCTTCGTTTATTTCAAGGAAACGTCCGTGGGGGTATAATGTAAGTATTTTTCTTCTGATAAAAGTAAAAAAAAGAAGTCGGAGAAAGGGAGAATTAATGGTAGAATTTTTATCAATTATAAACAAAGAAAAAACCGCTCTACCTCTAGAGCGGCTTTCTTTTCAATTGGTTATTGTAAAATAACCAACCAAAAATCAACTAACCAAACTTTATTTTAAATTTCTTCTCATTTTTGTTCTTCGGTTCACTTTCGTCCGTTTTCTGTTATTGTTTCGAACTGCTGGCGTTTTGTTAGCTCCTTTTAAATACTGTATGAATCCTTGTCCAGAAAAATCATAGGTAGTTGCTGTATTGAAATGATAGAGGCGTATGGTCTCATCATTTAGAACGCTCAGTTCAAACTCTTCAATATCTCCACCATCATAATTAAGTGTTAAAATTTTTAAATCCTCAGAATCTAGGACATCAAAAATTTCATATCCTCCTACGTAACTCCAATCTACAAGATCAATATTTGTGCCAAACACATCGTGAGAACTGTAAAAAGAAGTGATGTTTTCAGGGGAAAATTGCAAATAATTTTCAGCATCAAACGGATTTGATATACCTCCCATAGTTGCTGTTTTTTCCCAGGCAATAAACTCCTGTAAAAAGTATTCTATATTCTCATAAAACAATTTGTCGTAATCAAAATTATTTGACTGATAGCCAATTAAATAATAACTTACATTCTCTCTATAGTTATACAATCTAATTTCGTTGGCTGATAATCGAAATACTTCTAAATCTTGATATCCATCGATGTCATGATTTGCTCTTAATAATCCGTCAAAAGTAGTATACGATCCTACAGGGATCCCAAAGCCATTTCCTGTGTACCCAATGTCTACAATATTATTATTTGCATACAAAGTGTTGTTTATAAAGGAAATGGTGAAGGCTCTTGATAGGAACGGAACCTCCCCTGTGCCTGTTGTTCTGTGAATATCTAAATACCACAAATCATAGTCGGAAAGGGTGTTTTCTAAAATAACCCCTCTTTCTAATACCGCGTCCTCTTCAAAAACACAGGCTGTAAATAAAGAAACCGTGAATAACAATGTAAAAAATAATTTTATTGGCTTCATAAGTCTTCTGTTTTGGTTGTTCTACTCTAATTTCAAAAGGTGTGCCAAAAATAAAAAACACCCATAATTGGATGTTTTTGTATTATAAATCGAAGCCTCTTTAATTATGGGTAAAAATCGGAAGCTTCTTTTTTAAGATTCGAAACCTTGTAGTATTTTACGACATTTGCTATGGTATAACGAATGACCGCTTCGTTCTCTTTTAAGATAAAAGGAAACGGTACTTCTAGCTCCTTTGTGCTATCTGAATTTGAAGCCTCTTTGTGTAATAACAAATCTTCTTTACTATTTATGGTTGATGTATTGAAATAACCGATAAGAATTTTTCTTTCCTTTTGTTTTTTTGTTTCTAATTTCACGGTTTTATTTCTAAAGTAAATGGAATCAAAATCAATCGCCGTTTTTGAAGTGTAGTTAATGTATACGTTGATCCCGTGAACCCCAGGCTGGCCTCCCACCCAGCTTTTATAAGATGCTTCTGTAATTTTGAAAGGTGGTTTTGTATCTAGTGAGATACTTTTACATGTAACAAAGCTCAATGCGAGAAATAGAAAGGTGATGCTTTTCATAATTTATTTTTTCAAATGCAAGACCAAGATATAAAAAAAGGGCTTATCTAAAATTAGATAAGCCCTTTTGTATTTTATAAAGCTAACGCTACGTTTAATTCTTCAACGCTTCCGCTCCACCAACAATTTCAAGAATTTCGTTTGTAATTGCTGCCTGACGTGCTTTGTTATAAGTTAACAATAAATCATCACGTAAGTCTTTTGCGTTGTCTGTTGCCTTGTGCATTGCTGTCATACGAGCTCCATGTTCTGAGGCAAAACTGTCTCGAATAGATTTGTACAACTGTGTTTTTAATGACTTTGGAATTAAAGCCAAAACAATTTCTTCTTTTGATGGCTCAAAAATATAATCTGAATTCGTAATATCCGCTCCGCCTTCTATTGGTTTAATAGGTAGAAACTGCTCTACTTGTGGTATTTGAGTTGCTGCATTTTTAAATTGATTGTAAACAATTTCAATTTTATCATACGTCCCAACAGTATACAATTCCATTAATTCCTCAGCTATTAAGGCTACATTATCAAAAGTTAAGTCATCAAAAATAGCATCTTTGGAGTCTATTACTTTGAAGGTTTTCCCTAAAGTAGCTTTTCCTTTTTTACCAATAGTTAAAAGCTCTACCGTTTTATCAGCATATTTTTCGGCAACTGTTTGTAAGACTCTCTTGGTTATAGAAGAGTTAAAACCACCACACAATCCTCGATTAGAAGTTACAACCACTAATAAAACTTTTGAAACTTCTCTTGATGTAGAATAAGCTCCCCCTGCATCACCGTCTAAAGTTGCGCTTAAATTTTGCAACAATTCCGTTAATTTAGAAGAATAAGGTCGCATTGCAGTAATAGCATCTTGTGCTTTTTTCAACTTTGCAGCAGAAACCATTTTCATGGCACTGGTAATCTGCATGGTTGATCCAATCGATGAAATTCTGTTCCGTATTTCTTTTAAGTTTGCCATAATTCAGTAATTAGGTATTCGTAATTAGGTGTTAGTCGTTGAGTTAAATCCTAACGACTATACACTAGCTCCTAATTTTAGTATTTACTTGAAATTTCTTTTGCTGCTGCTGTTAAAGTATCAATTACTTCTGGAGTTAATTTCCCCGCTTTTAAAGTATCTAAAGTACCTCTATGCTTTCCGTTTAAGTAAGAAATGTAATCTTTCTCAAATTCTTTTACTTTATCTACGGGTACATCTTTTAATAAGTTTTTAGAACCTGCATAGATAATTGCAATTTGATCTTCTACTGAGTAAGGATCGTTCTGTCCTTGCTTTAAAATTTCAACATTACGTTGTCCTTTAGAAATCACACTCATGGTTGCTGCATCTAAATCTGAACCAAACTTTGCAAATGCTTCCAATTCACGGTATGCTGCTTGATCTAATTTTAAAGTACCTGATACTTTTTTCATAGATTTAATCTGAGCATTACCTCCAACACGAGATACCGAAATACCTACGTTAATTGCTGGACGAACCCCTGAATTAAATAAATCTCCATCTAAGAAAATTTGTCCATCTGTAATTGAAATTACGTTTGTTGGAATGTATGCAGAAACATCACCTGCTTGTGTTTCAATAATTGGCAATGCTGTTAAAGAACCTCCACCTTTTACAATTCCTTTTAAAGAATCTGGTAAATCGTTCATTTCACTTGCAATTTTGTCATCATTGATCACTTTTGCAGCACGTTCTAATAAACGAGAGTGTAAATAAAATACATCTCCAGGATACGCCTCACGTCCCGGTGGTCTTCTTAATAATAAAGAAATCTCACGGTAAGCAACGGCTTGTTTTGATAAATCATCAAAGATGATTAATGCAGGTCTTCCAGAGTCTCTAAAAAACTCTCCAATAGCTGCTCCAGCAAACGGTGCATATACTTGCATTGCTGCAGGATCTGATGCGTTTGCTGCTACGATTGTGGTGTAAGCCATTGCGCCTTTTTCTTCTAACATGTTTGCAATTGCTGCAACTGTAGAAGCTTTCTGACCGATCGCTACATATATACAGAATACTGGCTCACCAGCATCGTAAAATTCTTTTTGATTTAAAATAGTATCTAAGGCTACTGTAGACTTTCCAGTCTGACGGTCTCCAATAATCAACTCACGCTGTCCTCTTCCAACTGGAATCATTGCGTCAATAGATTTGATACCTGTTTGTAATGGCTCTGTTACGGGCTCTCTATAAATAACTCCAGGAGCTCTTCGCTCTAAAGGCATTTCATAAGTTTTACCTGTAATTGGTCCTTTACCATCAATTGGGTTTCCTAAAGTATCTACAACTCTTCCAACGACACCTTCTCCTGCTTTTAAAGAAGCAATTCTTTCGGTACGTTTTACTGTAGAACCTTCTTTAATTGCTGTTGAAGCTCCTAATAATACAACTCCTGCATTGTCTTCTTCCAAGTTCAATACAATTCCTTCTAATCCGTCTTCAAATTCTACAAGTTCTCCATATTGTACGTTCGATAATCCGTATACACGTGCAATACCATCTCCTACTTGTAATACTGTTCCAACTTCGCTTAAGGTTGCGTTTGCGTCGAAATTTGTTAATTGTTGCTTTAAAATTGCTGATACTTCAGCGGGTTTAATTGATGCCATCTGTTATTATTTGATGTATTATTAAATTTTTGGAATAAAATGACTGTTGTCAAATTCCTTTCTCAATTCTGATAAATGATTGGAGATACTTGCGTCATACTGCATGTCTCCAACTCGTAAAACAAATCCTCCTAAAATAGACGGATTTATTACATTTTCTAAGTTTGCATTATTGCCAGTTAATGCGACAATTTTCGCCAATACTTGTGCTTCTAATTCTTTTGTTAAAGGCACTGCTGTAGTAACCGTAGCTACCTGCATATGCTTTAAAAAATTATAGATAATTGCATATTGTTTTGCAATCGATTCTAACATTCCAAGACGTTTATTTTCTTGCAACGTGTTAAAAAGACCAATAGCTACTGCATTTACCTTATCAGAAAATAACGCTTTTAACACTTTAATTTTCTCTGATGATTTAATTACAGGGCTTTTTAATAATACTTTTAATTCACTACTCTCTTTAATAGTGGTTGCAATTAATAGCATATCTTCATGTACCGCGTCTTCTATCTTAGAATCTTTGGCAAGGTTTAAAACCGCTTTTGCATACCGTAATGCTGCTCTTGCGTCTTTCATAAATATCTTAATTTAAAGTAACGTCTTTTAAGATTCCTTCTACCAATTGTAGTTGGTCTTCTTTTGATGCTAATTCTCTTTTGATGACAGATTCTGCAATACCAATAGATAACTCTGCAACGCTCTTTTTAATTTCTGCTAAAGCTGCTTGCTTTTCTTGTTCGATAGAGGCTTGCGCATTTTCGATTAAAGTGGTTGCAACTCCTTTTGCTTCTTCTTTTGCTTCAGAAATCATTTTTTCTTTGATTTCTCTAGCGTCTTTCAGCATAGCATCTCTTTCTTCTCTTGCTTCTTTGACCAATTGCTCGTTATCTGATTGCAAGTTTTGCATTTCTTTACGTGCATTGTCTGCCGCTTCTAATGCATTGTTGATTCCAGATTCTCTTTCTTCTAAAGAGTTTAAAATTGGTTTCCACGCAAACTTTATCATTAAAGCAATTAAGGCTAATAATAAAATTGTAGAGACTACAAATAATCCTGGTGAAAAATCGTTTAATAAAGTTTCCATTCTATAAACTAGTTATTGTTTTGATACTTTTTGTTTAATAAAAACAGGTTCTGTAACCAACCGTTACAGAACACTGTTCTTTGTTTTTGTTTGGATTATTTTCCTAAGAATAATGCTCCAAATGCTAAACCTTCTAATAATGCAGCGATAATAATCATTGCTGTTTGAATTTTTCCTGTCGCTTCTGGCTGACGCGCAATACCTTCCATTGCTTTTCCACCAATTTGACCTAGACCAATTCCTGCTCCGATTACGATTAATCCTGCTCCAATTAAGTTGTACATAATAATTGTATTTATATTAAATTAAACAAATTTGTATTAATGATGTTTGTGATCATCTACCGCCATACCAATGAACAATGCGGAAAGCATTGTAAAAATATAAGCCTGTAAGAAAGCGACCAAAACCTCAATTAATGTTATAAAAAATGATAATAATAATGACAATCCTGTTGCACCAACAACCCCTAAAGATTCTTGAAGTGTAAACATAATTGCAATTAAACTCATTACCACAATGTGACCTGCTGAAATGTTTGCGAACAAACGTACTAATAATGAAAATGGCTTAATAACCAATGCTCCAGCTAATTCTATAATTGCTAAAACAGGGCGAATTAAAAAAGGAACTCCTGGCATCCATATCATATGCATCCAATATCCTTTTGTTCCACTTACGGTATAAATAACCAATGTAAATATCGCCAAACAAGCAGTTACTGCTAACTGACCGGTAACGTTAAATCCTAACGGTGTTAATCCTGCTAAGTTTAAAATCCAAATAAAGAAAAATACTGTTAATAAATATCCTGTAAATCTTCTATAGTGTTTCTCTCCAATATTTGGTCTTGCAATTTCATCACGAACATATAAAACCAATGGTTCTAAGATTCGACCAAAGCCTGTAGGCACTTTCTTTGTTTTGTATTGTCTTGCCAATTTAGAAAACCACAACAACATGAGCGCTCCAATTAATATCAATCCAAAAGCACTTTTTGTAATTGAAAAATCCAATACTTTGTGTGCATTTGTTGCATGATGTGTGTCATCAAAAGCTACGGTTGCTGCATCGCTGTCAAGCTCATAAATTTTAGAGTGAATCTTTGCAAATTTCAGTCCGTCTTTTTCTACGATTACATGTCCATCATCATTGTGATGAAATTCTGAAGACATAAAAGTAACCAAACCTTCACTTGACCACAAAATTACAGGCAAAGGGAAACCAAAGTGCTTTCTTTCTCTGGAATCACTGGTATAAGAAAATAATGAAAAATCATGCGAATCCTTGATGTGATGAAGAATGTATTCTTCAACTTCAGTTTTCGTATTTACTTGCCCTCCATCTTTTTGGGGGTCTTGATTTTTATCAGAATCTACTGCATAACCGCTGATAGAAAAAAGGGCTATGGCTACTATTGTAAGAAACTTGATTGATTTTTGTGCAATCTTCATTGTAAAAATACGCTTTCTAAATTCGGTGCAAAAGTAAGTAATAAATTGATATTATAAACCATTTTTTTGTTTAATTGTTTTAGCGCCGTTTGTATTCAAAATTTTTATCACAAAAAATGCTTCTGTTGATAAAAAAAGGAACAATGGAATCAGCAAAGAAATTGCTTGTGGATTTGTAAGACTTTCTTCCGCAAAGATAGGCTTATAAAAGATTGTACAAAAAAGAAGAGTTTTTAAAACGATGGTCGCCAGGTAGATAAAAGAGATTTGTTGAAATACTTTATCAACAGTAGAAAAGATGACAAAATTAAGGCACAATACCGATGAGAAAACCGCGTGAAAAAGATAAATTTTCTCCAAATTAAAAGGCAATTTGATTCCTGTTTTTTCAAGAAGAAAAGCATGGGTATAAAAGCTCACAAAAAACAAAATTAAAAAGGTAAGCGGTAACGTAATAATTTTACGATTCATTAATATTGTTGGCTTGTTTAATAAGTGAGTACATGGCTAAAAAAATAGCTATGAGTGTAATTGTTTCTGTTAGAAAAGCTACTGCAAATTGGGCATCCAACCATGTACCGAGTAAAAACCCTCCATAAATAATGATTCCCATTTGCAAGCCTGCTCCTGAAAGCTGTAAGGCCTTGTTAAGCGGTTTTTTCGGCGCGGTTTTTTTGTTCATTGGGTTGATTCAATTCTTTTACAGCTCCTTTCATAGCACATGTTGCATTAAAAGTTGCTCCGGGCTCTACAGATAACTTCCCAATAACAACATCTCCTGAAATTATTGCGGTACTTTTTATAGTGAGTGTTTCAGAAACCAATAACTGACCAGAAATTTTACCTTCAACGTCTGCATTTGCAGTTTCTACATTTCCTTTTATAAAACCATCAACACCTA
>JABJPX010000006.1 GCA_018663625.1 Polaribacter sp.
AACTAAGGTTTGTTTTTCAGAAGCATCTAAAACAGCGGCATCATCTCCAATGGCCTTAATCGTGGATGCTTTTTCTACCTTAAAATATTTTGTAATCTGATTGATTAACCCAAACTCCCCAAGTTCAGCTAATGATGTGTTTTGTGTATTTTTATCTTCTAACATCTTGCAAAGATAGGAACATTCTGAAAAAGGAAAGAACTCCTTTAGAGCGTATATTTATTTATTTATTTATTGTAATTTAACATTGTGAAAAAGCTTCTGATTATTTATTTATTTATTTTTCAAGCTACCGTTGCCCAAATACCCTGTTCAGATGGGTTTGCTGATGAATATCCTTGCAGCAACTATGATTTAATGTCCCGCATTCCCATAGCAATCCTAGCGAATACTGATGGCAATCCTGAAGGAAGTGACGTGTGGGGGTGGACAGACACCACAACAGGAAAAGAGTATGCTATTGCAGCCACGACAAATAGCACTGCTTTTGTAGACATTACAGACCCTATCAACCCTGTCTTTTTAGGAAGATTAGATTCTAATGCAGGAAACAACTACTGGAGAGATGTGAAAGTGTATAATAATCATGCTTTTATTGTGGCTGATAATGTTGGAGCACATGGCATGCAGGTCTTTGATTTAACAAAATTACGAGGTTTAACTAGCGAACAATCCTTTACATCAGATGCGATTTACAATACCGACAACCTAGGAAGTTGTCATAATATTTTTATAAACGAAGAAACAGGGATTGCTTACCTAGTAGGTTGTAGTGGTTTTTTTAATCAAAGGTTATATGGTGGTGGTCCTGTTTTTGTTGATATCACGGATCCAAAAAACCCAAAAAAGATAAATCATTACGCAGCAGCCGGTTATTCACATGATGCTCAAGTAGTAATTTATAATGGCCCAGATACAGCTTATACCGATAAAGAAATATATGTTGGAAGTAACGAAACAAAAATCTCAATCCTAGACGTTACCGATAAAAATAATGTGATTCCAATTGCAGAAGTAGATTATTCACAACTTGGATACACACATCAAGGGTGGTTTACCGAAGATCATCGGTATTTTATTGTAGGAGACGAATTAGACGAAAGAGATATTGGAGTCAATACAAGAACATTGGTCTTTGATTTTTCAGATTTAGACAACCCTGTATTGTCTTCTACCTACCTTGGCACTTCAAATGCCATAGATCATAATGGGTATGTAAAAGGAAACCGTTACTTTATGGCAAATTACAGAGCAGGAATCCGTGTGCTAGATATTACCAACATTTCAAATTCAACAAATTCTATGACAGAAGTTGGTTACTTCGACACCTATCCAGAGAATGACAATACTGCTTTTAATGGTGCTTGGAGCGTATACCCCTTCTTCGATAGCGGGAATATCATCATCAATGACATAGAAAAAGGATTGTTTGTTGTCCGAAAAAGTGGGACTCTAAAATTAAATGAAAATAAAATGGAGCACCGCTTTTCCATTTTTCCAAATCCGGCAATAGACAAAACCACAATTAGCGCTAACAACAATCTTCAGATCCATAACATCGAAGTCTTTTCAATACTCGGTCAAAAAGTTTTTGAAAAAAAGAATCTTAACGAACTGAAATACGTTCTGAAAACAAGTCTTCTAAAAACAGGGATATACCTGATCAAAATAAACGATCAATTCATACAAAAAATGATAATTCAGTAATAATAATAAATGCTAAAAAGATCTTTTTTAACGGCACTTATTTGGCATTTTTTTTGTCTTATTTTTTTCTGGAATTGCTCTAAAAAAGAAATATCAACTCCTCCTGAAACTATTATAACTGGTGAATTAGATTTTTCCCAAACAATAGGAGGGTCAAAAAATGACGTTTTAAAATCCATCATAAAAACCGATGACGAAGGGTATGCTATTCTAGGCTATACACAAAGCAATGATTTTGATATCACTACGAAAGAAGTAGAAAACTTCGACTTTTGGCTCTTAAAACATGATGTGAACAACAATCTTGTTTGGCAACAAACTTTTGGGGGTTCGATGGATGATCGAGGAGCAAAACTTATCACTACCTCTGACGGTGGATTTGCCTTGTTAGGTTATAGTAAAAGCGCTGATAAAGACGTCACTTCGAATGCAGGGTCTCAAGATTTTTGGATGTTAAAAATTTCTTCTTCGGGAAACCTTCTTTGGGAAAAAACATTTGGTTTTTCTGGTCCAGACTATGGTACAACACTGATAGAAACTGAAGAAGGTGGGTTTCTTGTTACAGGTGTTTTGGATGTTTCTGCTTCTAACGGACAAGGAAATGCTAAATTTAATAAACAAAAACACGCTGGAGGAGATTTTTGGGCATTAAAATTAACAGCTGGAGGAGATTTAGAATGGAGCAAGTATTATGGCGGATCATTTACAGATACCCCTTTAGGAGTTGTTAAAACAGCGGACAATGGATTTATTTTGGTAGGGTCTTCTGACAGTAACGATGTAGACATTAATAACAACAAAGGATCCTATGATTTTTGGGTGATTAAAATTTCCTCAGACGGAACTCTTCTTTGGGAAAAAAGCTTTGGAGGCTCAGAAATTGACGAAGCCAGGGCCATATGTGCTACTCATGACGGTAACTTTATGGTGGTTGGCGACACACGAAGTTCCGATTCAGATATTACGATGAACAATGGTGGCGCAGATGTTTGGGCCTTAAAAATATCTTCTGAGGGAAATCTCATTTGGGAAAAAACATTTGGCGGTACTAGTTTTGATGTCGCTCGTTCAATTTCTATGACTCAGGATCATGGGTTTGTCATTGCTGGAAGCTCAAGAAGTGGTGATAATGATTTCACCAACCAAGGACAAAATGATGCTTTGGTTCTTAAAATAGATGCTGAAGGCGCGTTAGAATGGCAAGAAACAATTGGAGGATCAGAAATCGATTTTTTATATGATGCTATTGAATTGAACGATAAAACAATCATTGCCGTTGGAGAAAGCAGCAGCTCTGATGGAGACATTTCTTTAAACAAAGGGTTTTCAGATGCATTAATTCTTCAAATAAAATAACAATGAAGAAAGTACTGTTTCTATTATTACTTGCTTTTTTACTCTTTTCTTCTTGCAACAAGCAAGAAGAAAAAACCACAGTCGTTTCTCTAAATTTCACTCAAAATTGGAATGGTATTTCTGTAACAAATCAAGATTTCAATACAATGAAATTTACCAATGAAAATAATGACAAAGTTAGCATAGAACGGTTGCGGTATCTTATTTCTAATGTTAGTTTAATCAGCGGTGAAAATCACTTCCTCATTGATGTTGGAGAAAACTCAGGTAATCTAATTGCCATCTCTGATGTTTATCCCGGCAACTACAAAATAAAATTTACATTCGGATTAACCGATTTAGAAAACACCGATGGTAGCTATCCCGATTTAAATTC
>JABJPX010000060.1 GCA_018663625.1 Polaribacter sp.
TAATCATACCCAAAGCAAAACCTGGCTGATTGGCAAAAGAGCTACCTGGAGCTGTGTCATAATTACCTCCGCTGATATTTCCTCTAAAATAAGTATCAATAGTTCCGCTTAAAGAAAATGTTTTTTCTTCTTTTTCTTGAGCTGTTCCAATAAAACTAGCTGCTAATAAAAATGTAAAAATAATTTTTTTCATAATGTGTGTTTTTTAGTTAATGAAGGATCAAATGTATAAATTAAATACTCAAAAACAAGGTTTGTATTTTTATAAAAGGTATTTTTTTAGATTACACCCTCAAAAAAAAGGGGGTTAAAATGATTTAAATACAATTATTGTGAAATTAAGTATCAAAAATAACGGGTCTATTAAAAAAATAATTGATTTAATTATGAAACTGATAAAAATGCATTTAGCGAAAAAAAAATATTTTTATTGTACTTTTGGGGGTATGAAATACCCTTTTTCTTATTTAGTTAAAATTCAGTTTTTAGGTTTTCGGTTTCATGGATGGCAAAAACAACCTGGGATAAAAACAGTACACGACATTGTAGATAAAAGCTTGCATTTTGTTTTTGAAAGAGAAGATTATAAGACCATTGGCATCGGGAGAACAGATGCAAAGGTCTCTGCAAGTAGCTATTATATAAATCTTTTTACTCGATTTGAATTTAATAAAGACACGTTTTTAAAAGAATTTAATAAAAATGCACCCGCAGATTTAAAGGCGGTTTCTTTTAAGGAACTGCCAGAAGGATTTGATTTGATCAATTCAGAAAAGATTAAAGAATATCATTATTACTTTTCTTTTGGTGAAAAGAATCATCCATTTGCGGCGCCATTTATGACCGGTTTGCAAAAGGATTTAAATCTTGAGCAAATGAAATTGGGAGCAAAATTATTTGAAGGAGAACATTATTTTCATAAATACTGTACAAAGCCCTCTGCGAAAACTCTTTTTAAAAGAAGGATTGATTCTTGCGAGATTCTAGAAAATGATGTTTTAACGGCAAATTTCTTTCCCGAAAAAAGTTATGTATTAAAGGTGCGAGGGAAGGGGTTTTTGCGCTATCAAATCCGATCAATGATGGCAACCTTATTTGAAGTAGGGAAAGGCAATCTGTCTTTGCAGTTTATCGAGGCATCTTTAAAAGAAGACAACGATCAAAAATCGTTACGAAATGTTGCGCCGGGTTCGGGATTGCAATTGTATGATGTTGATTTTGTTGTTTAGATAGAGGATAAGTATACTGAAATAATCGCATGCTATAAATCAAAAAAAAACCACCTTTTAAAAGGTGGTTTTTTTTAGGGTATATATAATGAGTAAACTTATCCTTTGAGAACCCCTCTTGAAATTACAATTTTCTGAATTTCTGAAGTTCCTTCATAAATCTGAGTGATTTTTGCATCTCGCATTAAGCGCTCCACATGATAATCTTTCACAAAACCATTTCCTCCATGAATTTGAACCGCTTCTACAGTATGTTCCATCGCAACTTTAGAAGCGTATAATTTTGCCATTGCCGATGACATGTCATAGTTGTTGCCTTGGTCTTTGTCCCAAGCAGCTTTCATAACCATCATTCTAGCAGCAGTAATATCGGTGTGCATGTCTGCTAATTTAAAGGCAATTGCTTGGTGGTTGCAAATTTCAGTACCAAAAGCTTTTCGCTCTTTCGAATATTTTAATGCCAATTCATAGGCTCCAGCAGCAATTCCCAATGCTTGTGCAGCAATCCCTATTCTACCACCAGAAAGAGTCTTCATTGCAAATTTGAAACCAAATCCATCTTCACCAATTCTATTTTCTTTGGGTACTTTTACATCGTTAAATTGTAAGGTGTGCGTATCACTTCCTCGAATTCCTAATTTGTCTTCTTTAGGGCCTACGTGAAAACCTGCTGTTCCTTTTTCTACAATAAAAGCATTAATTCCTCGGTGTCCTTTTTCTTTATCGGTTTGTGCGATTACCAAATAGACATCTGCGCGTCCACCACTGGTAATCCAGTTTTTTGTACCATTTATTACATAGTGATCTCCCTTGTCCTCAGCAGTTGTTGCTTGTGAAGTTGCATCAGAACCCGCTTCAGGTTCGCTTAAACAAAATGCGCCCACAAATTCTCCAGTCGCTAATTTTGTTAAATATTTTTGCTTTTGTGTTTCATTTCCATACGATTCTAGTCCGTAGCAAACCAATGAGTTGTTTACCGAAACAATTACAGAAGCAGAGGCGTCTATTTTGGAGAGTTCTTCCATGATAATTACGTAAGAAGCTGTATCCATACCGCTTCCTCCGTACTTTGGGTCTACCATAATTCCCATAAAGCCAAGTGCGCCCATTTTTTTGACGAGTTCGCCTGGAAACTCTTGTTTATTGTCTCTTTCTATTACACCAGGTAGTAACTCTGTTTGAGCAAAATCTCTTGCTGCTTCCTGAATCATGAGGTGTTCTTCCGTTAAACTGAAGTTCATGTGCTTTTTTTTATTGAATTCGTAAAATTAGACCACAAATATATCGATTTCGTAACATATTATCGGCACTCTTTTGTTAATTTTACGAATGTGAATATAAATTATACTTATAGCATTGGATTGATGTCCGGTACCTCTTTAGATGGATTGGATTTGGTGTATGTGAAATTCAATACTAAGCATTATCAAGATTTTGAAATTATACATACAGATACGATTCCCTATACTGAAAAATGGAAGGCTATTTTGCAGAAATCAATCGATTTTTCTGCAGCCGATTTAACAACTTTAGATCTTGAGTATGGACAGTTATTAGCCGAAAGAGTTTCAGAGTTTATAGAGAAATATGCAATTACAAATATCGATTTCATAGCATCTCACGGACATACCGTTTTACATCAACCAGAAAAAGGAATTACGCTTCAAATTGGAAATGGTCAGGAACTTGCCAATAAAACAAAACACAAAGTTGTTTGTGATTTTAGATATCAGGATGTGGCTTTGGGTGGTCAGGGCGCACCTCTAGTTCCTGTTGGAGATGCGCTTCTTTTTCCTGAATACGATTATTGTATTAATCTTGGTGGTTTTTCGAATATTTCTTTCCAGAAGAACGAAGAAAGAATAGCATTTGACATTTGCCCCGTAAATATTGTAATGAATTTTTACATGTCGAAAATAGGGTTTGATTATGATGAAAATGGAACATTAGCTTCTAAAGGGGAAATAAATAATGCGCTTTTAGAAAAGTTGAACCAATTAGTTTTTTACAAAAAAAAATATCCAAAATCATTAGGACTTGAATGGGTGCAGCAAGAAGTTTTTCCGTTGATAGACGAAATGGAAACCGAGACTCCAAACATATTAAGAACTTTTATAGAGCATGTAGCTTACCAAATTTCGAATGTAGTTGAAAAGAATGCTTCGATCTTGTTTACAGGCGGTGGTGTGTTTAATTCCTTTTTAATGAGTAGAATAGCGATTTTGTCTTCCAGTAAAACACTAAAAACCACCGACGAAATGGTCAATTATAAAGAGGCATTGGTCTTTGCTTTTTTAGGATTGTTGAAAATTAAGAATGAAATTAATTGCTTAAAGAGTGTGACTGGAGCAAGTAAAAACCACGCTTCTGGTGTCATTTATTACCCATCGTTTTATGAAAAAAAATAATCGAACACTCATAATTTTACTGTAAGTTTGTAAACCAATATTTTAATCCACTAAAATCTTTGAATTTTTAAAAATGAATCAACTTTAGCTCCACTTAAATCTAGTTTCAGGAAAAATAGAAATGACTTTAACACGAACGATAACGTTGATAATTATAAAAAACATAAAAGATGAAAGAATTATTAAAAAAATACGAAAATAAACAACCGGAGATCGTTTTTCATTGGAAAGATGCAGAGACGGAGGCAGAAGGATGGACCGTGATCAACTCTCTTAGAGGGGGGGCTGCCGGTGGAGGTACACGAATGAGAAAAGGGTTGGATCAGAATGAAGTAATGTCTTTGGCAAAAACAATGGAGGTTAAATTTACCGTTTCTGGACCTGCAATTGGAGGGGCAAAATCTGGAATTAATTTCGACCCCAATGACCCCAGAAAAAGAGGTGTGTTAGAGCGTTGGTACAAAGCAGTAACCCCACTTTTAAAACATTATTATGGTACGGGAGGAGATTTAAATGTAGATGCAGATAAAGATGTCATTCCAATTACAGAAGATTGTGGTGTTTGGCACCCTCAAGAAGGAATTTTCAATGGACATTTTAAGCCCTCAGATGCAGATAAAATCAATCGAATTGGTCAATTACGTTTAGGAGTAATTAAAGTGATTGAAGACACGAGTTTTTCACCAGATTTAGCAAGAAAATATACGATTGCAGACATGTTAACTGGATATGGAGTTGCTGAAGCAGTAAAACATTACTACACAATATATGGTGGTAATATTGAAGGAAAAAGAGCCATTGTCCAAGGTTTTGGGAATGTAGGTTCTGCAGCAGCTTACTATCTAACAAAATTAGGAGCAAAAGTTGTAGGGATTATTGATAGAGAAGGCGGAGTCATTCGCGAAGAAGGATTTTCTATAGAAGAAATGACGGCGTTGTTTTTATCGAAAAATGGAAATCAATTGGTTTCAGAAAACATGATTTCTTTTGATGAAATAAACGATAAAATATGGAGTTTGCCAGCTGAAATTTTTATTCCAGCAGCAGCCTCAAGATTGGTTTCAAAAGAGCAAGTTCAAAAAATGATCGATACTGGTTTGGAAGTAATATCTCCAGGAGCCAATGTGCCTTTTGCGGATAAAGAAATTTTCTTTGGTCCTATTATGGAACATACCGACAAACACATTAGTTTATTACCAGATTTTATTTCAAATTGCGGAATTGCAAGAGTATTTGCCTATTTCATGGAGTCTAGAATAGAATTACCAATGCAAGACAAGGCTATTTTTGACGACACGTCAAATATTATTAAGAAAGCATTACAAAGAACGTTTAACAAAAGTACATCAAAAACAAAAATTTGCTCAACAGCATTTGAAATTGCACTCAAAGAATTAATTTAAATTTATTTTTATGGAATCAGTAATTATTATTGTATTTATTGTAGGTTATTTAGCAATCACTTTAGAGCACAATTTAAAGTTAGACAAGTTAATTCCTGCATTGGTGATGATGGCTGTTTGCTGGGCAATTGTGGCTTTGGGAATTGATAGTTTTTCTGATTGGTTTGATTCGGAAAATCATGGTCTAGTAGAAGGTTTTGCTAATAAAGGGCATGAAGCTAAAATGCACTTAGTAGAAGAAACTTTGTTGCATCATTTAGGGAAAACAGCCGAAATTTTGGTCTTCCTGTTAGGTGCAATGACCATTGTCGAAATCATTGATTATTTTGATGGATTTTCTACTATTAAAGGATTTGTAACCTTTAAAGGGAAAAAGAAATTGTTATGGATGTTCTCCATCTTAGCGTTTATTTTATCTGCTATTATTGACAACTTAACAGCTACGATTGTGTTGATTTCAATTTTACAGAAAATTGTTAAAACCAGAGAAGATCGAATTTGGTTTGCAGGTTTAATTATTATTGCAGCAAATGCGGGTGGTGCTTTTTCTCCTATTGGAGATGTAACGACTACGATGCTTTGGATTGGAGACAAGGTAAGTACTGGGATGTTATTTACGTATTTATTTATCCCATCACTTTTGTGTATGGTGGTTCCTACATTTATTGCGACATTTTTACCCGCATTTAAAGGAGATATCAGTTTTGATGAAAATGAAGTTGAAAAGCCAAAAAATCAACACAGTGCTAAAATGTTGTATTTAGGTCTCGGAGCTATTTTGTTTGTACCTGTTTTTAAAACAGTCACTCATTTACCTCCTTATGTTGGAATGATGTTGTCTTTAGGAATTGTGGCAACTTTCGCAGAAATTTATAGTAGAACAAAGTTTTCTTTAACTGATTTTGATTCAGAAACATCCGATTTAAATGCACACCATAGTCCAGTTCATGCCTCATTGTCTAAAATAGAAATGCCTAGTATTCTATTTTTCTTAGGTATTTTAATGGCGGTTGCTGCCCTAGAATCATTAGGGATTTTATTTAATTTTGCAGAAAGTTTGAAGCAAGGAATTCCTTTAATAGGATCTGAAATTGAAGGAACAAAAGTTTCAGATTTAGTGGTTCTTTTATTAGGAGTTGGTTCTGCTGTAATTGATAATGTGCCTTTGGTAGCTGCAAGTTTGGGAATGTTCTCAGAATCTTTAGATAATCCATTGTGGCATTTTATCGCATTTTCTGCAGGTACAGGTGGATCGATGTTAATTATTGGTTCAGCAGCAGGAGTCGTAGCAATGGGGATGGAGAAAATAGATTTCTTCTGGTATTTAAAGAAAATAACTTGGTTGGCACTTATTGGTTTTTTAATTGGATCTGCAGCATTTGTTGTGTTAAGAGAGTTTATTTAAAAAATAATATAAATAAAAAAACATCATTTTGTATGTTTACAGAATGATGTTTTTCATGAAATTGTATGGGCAATTTTTAATAAAAATGCACGTTAGTATTATAGAATATAAAAAAAGCTACATGTTATCATTTTTTCAAGAGAATAAAGAAGTTTTAGAAGGTGCAGTTTCAAATGAAAAAACACTTTCTATTTATAAGTTAATTATGAATGGAGGTCTTGGTGGGCAAATAATCTTAACCATCCTTTTTGTATTATTGACCATTGCGTTGTATATTTATTTTGAACGTTTTTTTGCCATAAAATCAGCTTCTAAAATCGATGAAAATTTCATGAATCAAATAAAAGAGTCTGTTTCAGAAGGAAAATTAGTTGCTGCAGCTGCACTTTGTAAAAGTAAAAATACACCAACAGCTCGATTGATAGGAAAAGGAATTTCGAGAATTGGAAAACCTTTAGAAGACATCAATACCGCTATTGAAACTGCAGGAAAATTAGAGGTATATCAATTAGAGAAAAATGTGAGTGTATTGGCTACCATTGCTGGAGTTGCTCCAATGATTGGTTTCCTAGGAACAGTGATCGGAATGATTGTTGCCATTCATGAAATTGCAAACGCTGGAGGACAAATAGACATAAAGATGCTTTCAGATGGTTTGTATACAGCTATGACAACTACCGTTGGTGGTTTAATTGTTGGAATCATTGCCTATATTACCTATAACCATTTGGTAGTAAAAACCGATAAAGTGGTTTATCAAATGGAAGCAAAGTCTGTTGAGTTTTTGGACTTACTAAATGAACCCGTTTAAGTTCGTGAAGTAAAGGTTTTGTTCTTTTCAATATTAAATACGATTCTAGATGAATTTAAGAGGAAGAAATAAAGTAGATCCAACATTCAATATGTCATCAATGACAGATATTGTTTTTTTATTGTTGATATTTTTCATGCTTACTTCGACGTTGGTTACGATCAACGCTATAGATTTAATTTTGCCAAGTTCTTCTGGAAAGACTGAGAACAAAGCTCCGATAGCGGTTTCCGTGACTCAAAAAGGAGATTTCTATATCAATAAAACAAAAGTAAGTGCGCAATCCCTAGAAAGTGAACTCTTAAGAATTGTTGGTGTCGAAAAGAAAAAAAGTATTGTGATTCGAGGTGCAAAAAAAGTAGATTATGAAAAAGTGGTCAAAATCATCGACATTGCACAGCGAAATAAGCTCAAAATGGTTTTAGCTGTAAAAGTTAATGGAAGATAAATGGCAGTTCTAGACACAAAACACAAGCGAAAATCTGCGGTAATTACGGTCATGATACTGTTGTTTTTGCTCTTTGTGGTTTTTAATTTTGGGATGCGTTATTTAGATCCTCCAGAAGAATATGGCTTGGCTATTAATTACGGAGATTCAGATGTAGGAAAAGAAACTCCTTTTACCAAAACAGCGAAGATTGCCCCTCCAAAAGTAATTCAAAAAGAAAAAGTTGTCAAAGCTATTGAGGAATTACCAACTGAAAAAGTAATCGAAAAGGTTTTGACAGACCCTACAGCAAAAGAGGTTCCAGTGATGGAAAGTGTTAAGGAAGCCGTTAAAGAACCTGTAAAAGATGTTGTAAAGGCTACACAACCAAAAGAAATCCCAAAACCAAAACCTTCTAAAGAAACACAAGATGCACTCCAGAGTTTGTTAAACGGAAATGCTTCTGATGGGAAACCAAAAGGAGAGGGAGCCGATGAAAAAGAAGGGGTGAAAGGAAGTGAAGAAGGTGATCCTGATGCAAACAAATACTATGGAAATTTGGGAGATGGATCTGGTGGAAACTATAATTTAGCTGGTAGAAAAGCTTTGTTAAAACCGAAAGAACAGCCCGATTGCGAAGAAGAAGGTATTGTTGTTGTTAGCATTACCGTCGATAAGACTGGGAAAGTAATACGTGCAGTTGCAGGAGTTAAAGGGACAACGAATACTGCTGCCTGTCTTTTAAAACCGGCAAAAGAAGCAGCTCTGAGAACAACCTGGAATTCAGATTCCAAGGCTCCCTCTATACAAACAGGAACTATCATTTATAAGTTTACTTTGTCCAAATAATGGACTATTTTTGTCCAATGAATTATCCACAAACTTTAGATTGGATGTTTGCGAAATTGCCCATGTATCAACGGGAAGGAAGAATAGCATTCAAAAAAGATTTAACCAATATTTTAGCATTTTCAAAAGCACTCGATTCTCCAGAAAAGAGGTTTAAAACAATCCATGTTGGCGGAACCAACGGAAAGGGGTCTACAAGTCATATGATTGCCTCCATATTACAAGAAGCAGGCTATAAAGTAGGTTTGTATACTTCTCCTCATCTAAAAAATTTTACAGAAAGAATCCGCATTAACGGGAAGGAGATTCCCAAACAAAAAGTAGTTTCTTTTATCAGTCAGCATCAAGCTTTTTTAGAAAACCAAAAGCTGTCTTTTTTTGAAATGACTGTTGGTATGGCATTCGATTATTTTGCCAATCAAAATGTAGATATTGCAATTGTAGAGGTTGGTCTGGGAGGAAGGCTCGATTCTACAAATATTATCCTACCAGAAGTTTCTGTTATCACAAATATCGGATTGGATCACACGCAGTTTTTAGGGGAAACATTACCAGAAATTGCTTTTGAAAAAGCTGGTATTATCAAAAAGCAAATTCCGGTGATCATTGGTGAAGAGCAAGCCGAGGTAAAAGAGGTATTTCTAGAAAAAGCAAAAGCGGTAAATGCCCCTATTTTCTTTGCTTCGAAATCTGACTTTTTATACCAAACCGATTTGCTTGGAGAATATCAGAAAAACAATGCAATTACTGCAGCGGCCGTCTTTCAATATTTAAAAGGATTTACAGTTTCTTCTGAACATATTAAAAACGGACTTTTGCAGGTGGTGAAAAACACTTCTTTAAAAGGACGATGGCAAATTTTGCAGGAAAACCCTCTTGCAATATGCGATACGGCGCACAACAGAGAAGGTTTGTCTCTGGTGCTTAATCAATTAAAAAAGCAAAACCATCAAGAGCTTCATATTGTTTTAGGAATGGTTGCAGAAAAATCGTTGGAAGACATTCTACCACTGTTTCCGAAAGAAGCGCGCTACTATTTTTGCAAGCCAGCAATTCCAAGAGGGTTGTCTGAGGAAGTTTTGGAAGAAAAGGCGAGTGATTTTCAATTATTAGGAGATAAATATACTTCGGTAGAGAAAGCCTATTCAAGTGCGTTACTAAATGCAAATCAAGAAGATATCGTTTTTGTTGGAGGGAGTACTTTTGTGGTTGCAGAAATAATTTAAATAAAAATTTCTTTTTTGTTTGGTATACTTAAAAACAGTGTTATATTTGCAACCGCTTAGGGCAATTAGCTCAGTTGGTTCAGAGCATCTCGTTTACACCGAGAGGGTCGGGGGTTCGAATCCCTCATTGCCCACTTAAGTAAAATCCTTCACGTTATGTGAGGGATTTTTTTTGTATATATTTTTTTTAGGCTAGATTTGGACTGTATTATTAAAGCTCAATATGTAAATTTGCAGTCAAATTTTGAGAGTATATAAACGTTCTAATGGCAATGTAATTATTCAGAAATCTAATGCTGGAAATGCACTGTTATAATATCGATTTTTTGAAAGGGTATCCTAAATTAAACTTGTAGAGAAATAAATAGAAATCAGTATCTTTGCAGTAATGGATAAGGAGTTCACTTATCTATTTTAATAGCATGTAGCATGAAGAAAAAAGCAATCATAGTTTCAGGGTATTTTAATCCGATTCACAAGGGGCATATCGCGTATTTTATCAATGCGAAAGCACTGTGTGATGTTCTTTTTGTTATTGTAAATAGTGATCTACAAAGAGGTTTGAAGGGCACTAAAGAATTTCAAAAGGAAGCAGAACGACTTTTTATTGTTCAGAACATCAAGGCAGTTGATACGGCTATTATTTCGATTGATGAAGACAGAACTGTGTGTAAATCGATTCGTTTTCTTTATGAAAATTATAAAGAAATATATGATTTTGGTTTTGCGAATGGCGGCGATCAAAATAACAACTCAATTCCCGAGGTACCTGTGTGTCAGGAATTGGGAATCCAATTAATAGAAGGCCTGGGAGATAAGATACAATCTTCTTCTTGGTTGTTGAATAATTAAATAAATATAATGAACATTACTATTTTCGGTGCAGGTTATGTTGGTTTGGTAGTTGGAGCTTGTTTTTCTGAAATGGGTAATCGGGTGACTTGTGTAGATGTTAACGCAAAGAAAGTTCAAGAACTACGACAGGGTATTCTTCCTATTTATGAACCAGGACTTGAACAGATTGTTATTAAGAATAGTTTAAATAACACGCTCTTTTTTACAACAAATATTTCAAAGTCAATAACAAATACTGAAATTGTTTTTATTGCTGTGTCAACTCCTATGGGAGAAGATGGATCAGCAGACCTCCAATATGTATCTTCTGTAGCAAAGTCTATTGGGCAACAAATGACAAAAAATTTGATTGTTGTTAACAAATCTACAGTTCCTGTTGGGACAGCTGATATGGTAAAAGAGATCATTCAACAAGAATTAAATATAAGAGGGGTTAATATAGATTTTAGTGTGGTTTCGAATCCTGAATTTTTAAAGGAAGGTGATGCTATTAATGATTTTATGAAGCCAGATCGTGTTGTAATTGGTTCAGATTCATTAATCGTTTTTGATAAGATGAAGCAGCTCTATGCTCCTTTTTTTAGAACACATGATCGTTTTATTAAAATGGATATTCGTTCGGCAGAAATGACGAAGTATGCAGCAAATGCAATGTTGGCAACAAAGATTTCTTTTATGAATGAAATTGCAAATATTTGTGAAAGAGTGGGAGCAGATGCAAACCAGGTTCGTGTTGGTATTGGTTCCGATAAAAGGATCGGATATAGTTTTATTTACCCAGGAGTAGGTTACGGGGGAGCTTGTTTTCCTAAAGATGTAAAAGCACTTAGAAAAACCGCTGAAGCCCATGGTTATAACGCCAATCTAATAAAGTCGGTTGAGAAAGTAAATGATGCTCAAAAATTAATTTTAGTACATAAAGTTATTAAAAGATTTGGTAATGATTTGTCCGGTTTTACCTTTGGAGTTTGGGGGTTGGCGTTTAAGCCCGGAACTGATGATATGCGAGAAGCACCTGCTATTTTTGTTATCAAAGAATTGGTCCGGCTAGGCGCACAAATAAATGCTTATGATCCAAAAGCAATGATAGAAGCGAAAAACTGTTATTTAAAAGGAATAAATCAAGTTTCTTATTTCGATTCCAAATATGGTGTTTTAAAGAATGCGGATGCAATGATTTTATTGACAGAATGGAAAGAATTTAGAGCGCCAGATTTTATAGAGATAAAAAGAAATTTAAAGTTACCGATTATCTTTGATGGTAGAAATCAATACAATGCTTTACGTCTAGAGCAAAAAGGATTTGAGTATTATCAAATAGGTAAAAAGTAAATTAATTTGGTAGAATAAATAAGATTAAATAGAGATGAACAGAATGAGAAATTTTGCTTTAATAGGTGCTGCGGGCTATATTGCCCCTCGACATTTAAAAGCAATACAAGACACCGATAATATATTAATAGCAGCATTGGATAAGTTTGATTCCGTAGGTATTATGGATCGGTATTTTCCAAAGGCAGATTTTTTCACAGAGTTTGAACGTTTTGATCGCCATTTAGAAAAGTTAAAAAGACATCAAAATATTACTTTAGATTATGTGAGTATTTGTTCTCCAAATTATTTGCACGATGCGCATATTCGAATGGCACTTCGAAGCGGTGCGCATGCCATTTGTGAAAAACCCATTGTTTTGAATCCTTGGAATATTGATGCACTGAGAGCGATTGAGAAAGAATCTGATGGGAATATTTATACGATTTTGCAATTGCGTTTGCATTCGGCAATTGTTGCTTTAAAAGCGAAAGTAGTTTCGGAAACTAAGAATGAAAAATACGATATTGATTTGACATACATCACCTCAAGAGGAAAATGGTATGACAACTCTTGGAAGGGAGACGAAAGTAAGTCTGGTGGAATTGCTACCAATATTGGTGTCCATTTTTATGACATGCTCTCTTGGGTTTTTGGGGAAGTTCAAGAAAATACCGTGCATCTAAGAGAAAAACACAAAGCCTCAGGATATTTAGAATTTGAAAATGCTAGAGTTCGATGGTTTTTGTCAATAGATGAGAATGACTTACCACAATCAGTAAATGAAAAAGGACAAAGAACATTTCGTTCAATTACTATTGATAATCAGGAATTGGAGTTCAGTGATGGTTTTACGGAATTGCACACAAAAAGTTACCAAGAGATTTTGAGAGGGAATGGTTTTGGTCTAGCGGATGTTCGAAAGTCTATTGAGATTGTGCATGATATTAGAAATGCAAGCATCAATAAAAATGGAGAGAAGCATCCCTTTTTAAAGTAATATAGATTTTTTTATTGATCTCATTATTTTCTTGTGTTTGGTAATACCCATTCTCAATTTATAAGTAAGCCTTTTAGCAATAATCTGAATATCAAACCGTAAAGAGATATTTATTAAAAAAAATACAAATATCTTTCTTGTACTATAAACTTCGTTAATCAGTTTTTTATAAATCGAACCTTTCGAACTCAAAAAAAAGTCACCAACCTTTATTCATCATTAGGAAGTTTATTTATTATAGATTTAGGCAATAATATTTATCAAGACTTGAAATAAAATGTAATAAATTAAGATAAACATAAAGACAATTTATGTAATTTAAATAAGCGAAATTATATTTTCGCCTATTATTTTCTTTTGTTTATGGGCTTTTTTTTAAAAAAAACAAGTCTAAAAAAAATGTGCGAAAACATTCTAGAGTTTGAAATTTATTGTTTTTGGCTGAGTTTAAATTAATTTCACTTAAAATTAAATATTAAAGCTTTAAACCTTTGTGTGGTCAGAATGTTATCTTATTAGATAACACAATTATTATAATAATTTTTTTCAGTCAGATAAAAAAAACGGGCTATTTTTGGGCTAATTTTGCCATTATTTATTATATTTTTGTCACATGTTAAATAACAAATAAAAAGAATATGAACAATATTCACCTAAACTATGTTGTAATTTCTAGATTGGTTCTTTTGCCAATATTAGTTTTTTTTGGGTCCCTTTTTATTATACCCAAAATTAGGAAATTATCCTTAAAGCTAAATTTTTCTGATACATCCAATGATAGGAGTTCGCACAATGGTAAAGTTGCTTCTTTTGGAGGAGTTGCTTTTTTTTTAAGTTATATCTTTGTACTCTTTTTTGCTGAAACCTTAGACTCAAGTCATGTGTCTTTGACACTTTTAGCTTCTATCACAATTATGTTTTTTACAGGCCTTCTTGATGATATGACTGATATGTCTCCCAAAGTTAAATTTTTTGCTCAATTCATAGCTGTCTCATTCCTCATGTCCGAACCGGATTTTAGAATTCTCTCTTTGTACGGTTTTATGGGTATCTATGAAATACCCCTATATGCTTCTGTTTTTGGTAGTATGTTTTTCTTACTTGGGCTCATCAATGCTTTTAATTTGATTGATGGAATCGATGGATTAACAGGGATTACTGGTATTTTAGTAGCTTCTTTTTACAGCTTCATGTTTTATAAGTTAGGTTTTTACTTTTATTTAACTATAAGTTTGGCAACTATTGCTACGCTACTTGCATTTCTTAGATTTAATTTTTCTGTCAAAAGGAAAATCTTTATGGGAGATACAGGAAGTCTAGTTATTGGTTTGGTGTTGGGGCTTTTAACATTTAAATTACTATCATTAGAAGTTGATGCCTATACTTCATTATCCTTCAATCGTGAACAATTACCATTATTTTTAATTAGTGTGCTATTTGTTCCTCTTTTAGATACCATACGTGTTATGTTTTTAAGGGCTATTAGAGGTGTTTCTATGTTTAAGCCTGACAAAAACCATATTCATCATATTATAGTAGATTTCGGACTATCTCATCGAAGAGCATCTTTTTTTATTGGTTTGCTTAATTTTTTGGTTGCATTGATAATGTTTTTTGTAATTCAGGTATTTAATGATCTAGAATCAGTATTAATTTTGGTGAGTATCTTTTTTATTGCAATTCTGTTGTTGTTTTTAATGAACAAAAACAAATCAGCTATTCGAATGAAATCAAAGATGAAAAAGCTTTTTTTAAATTTCTTATCGTTATAATATTTTATGTGATTTTGTGTTATATAATTATAAAGTAATCATAAATTTGCATCGCCTAAAAAATGAATGAAAAAGTTTTGAATTGGTACGTTTTATATACCAAGCCTAGAAATGAAATAAAAGTTATGGAACGTCTAGTTAATGCAGGTTTTGAAGCATATACACCCTGTAAAATTGAAATTCGTCAGTGGTCAGATCGCAAGAAAAAAATAAAGGTTCCTTTATTGACTTCAATGGTACTGGTTAAGGTTGCTAAAAATGATTTGAACACAGTATTTGGGATACCCGGTGTTGTACGTTTTTTATTTAATCAAGGGAAACGAGCTGAAGTCTATGATGCAGAAGTTTTGGCAATGAAAGCGCATTTGGAAGTAAATTATATTTCTGTAGAAAAGAAGATATTAAAAGGAGATACCGTTATGGTACCCTCCATAAATGAAGAAGCGACAGTGCTTTCTATTAAAGGGAAAAACTGTATTGCTCAATTAAATAAATTAGGTGCTAAGGTGTCATTTCAACTGAATTAATCAGTTGTTTTTTTTTGTTATAAAATTCCATTACTGTGAGTAGTGACGGCGAAGCCGTATCTAAATAAAACTATAAAGTGGTACATAAAACTAAAAAAAAATATAAATTCACATTTTAGTAGCATTAATGACCAATTATGAAAGTAGGAATTACCTTTTCAACCTTTGATCTTTTTCATGCCGGGCATGTTAAGATGTTAGAAGAAGCCAAGCGTCAATGCGATTACTTAATAGTGGGTTTGCAACTAGACCCTTCGATAGATCGTCCTGAGAAAAATGGGCCTTCTCAGACAATTATTGAACGGTATATACAACTCAAAGGATCCAAGCATATCGATGAAATTGTACCTTACGTATCGGAGCAAGATTTAGAAGATATTTTACGATCTTTCAAGATTGATGTAAGAATCATTGGTGATGAGTACAAAGAAAAAAACTACACTGGTAGAGTGTATTGTGAAGATAAAGGAATCGAAATCTACTACAATTCTAGAGACCACCGATTTTCTTCGAGTGGACTTCGAAAGCAAGTAAAAAATAAAGAGATTAGTAAATAATTTTATGGATATTAAAAATACTTCGATTGCTATTATAGGTCAAGGTTACGTTGGTTTACCTTTGGCTATTGAGTTTGGTAAAAAACACCAAACTATTGGCTTTGATATTAATATAGATAGGATTGAAGATCTTAAAAATGGAATTGATCACACCAATGAAGCTACTCCTGAGCAATTAAGAAGTGCTCAAGAGCTTACTTTTAGCTCAGATATAAATGACATTAAAGCCAGTACTATTTATATCGTAACAGTTCCTACACCAATAGATGAATTTAAAACTCCAGATTTAAAACCATTAAGAGCTGCTTCTCAAATGTTGGGAGAGATTTTAAAAAAAGGAGATATTGTCATCTATGAGAGTACCGTATACCCAGGTTGCACCGAAGAAGTGTGTGTGCCTTTATTAGAGGAATCAAGTAATCTAAAATTCAATACCGACTTTTATTGCGGGTATTCACCAGAGAGAATCGTTCCAGGGGATAAGATAAATACCTTAACCACCATTCAAAAAGTAACCTCCGGATCGACTCCTGAGATTGCAACTTTTGTAGACGATTTATACAGCTCGATTATTACTGCAGGTACTTTTAAGGCAGCAAGTATGAAAGTAGCAGAGGCCAGTAAAGCCATCGAAAATGCACAACGTGATGTTAATATTTCATTTGTTAATGAACTGGCATTAATATTCGATAGAGTAGGTATCGATACCCAAGATGTATTAGATGCTGCGGGAACCAAATGGAATTTTTTAAAATACAAACCAGGTCTTGTTGGAGGACATTGTATCAGTGTAGACCCTTACTATCTAGCTTATAAAGCAGAAAATTTAGGCTATCACCCTGAAGTAATATTAAGTGGTAGACGAGTAAATGATAACATGAGCACTTTTGTCGCAAATAAGATGATCAAAATGCTGATTAAAGCAGGCAAACAAATCATGGGCTCCAAAATTTTGATATTAGGAGTCACCTTCAAAGAAAATTGTCCAGATATTCGAAATTCTAAAGTAGCGGATGTATATCATGAATTAAAAGAGTTTGGCTTGGAAGTTGATGCTTATGATTATGAAGCTGATCCTAAAGAAGTAAAACAGGAGTATGGTATTCATATTTTAGATGAGATTAAAGATAAATATGATGGAATTTTATTGGCAGTTTCACACAAGAAATTCTCAATGATAGATATTGAAAGCATAAAGCAAGATGCTAAAAGTATAGTTTATGATTTAAAAGGATTTCTTCCAAGAAATCAAGTTGACTCAAGGCTTTAATAAATTAGAAAAAAACAAACTTAAGAAAGTTAGTTTTAACATGTTCAAAAATTTTAACTTTGCAAATAAAAAATAAAAATGCGTAGAATTTTATTATTGCTTATTGTAGTTTTTAGTTTTAATCAAACTAAAGGTCAAACAAAGCAGGATGCTTTAAATGCTCTAAGAGCAAAAGGCGTTACTCTAGAACAAGCTCAGAAATTGGCTTTGGCAAACGGGCTTTTGCCTGATACAAAATCTTCTAAATCAAATGTTGTAAAAGCTAATGATGTTGTTACCGATTTAAAGGTAGCAGCTGTAAAAAAAGATTTAATTATACCACCCAAACCAGCAGTAGTTGTTCAGGTTGAAAAAAATACAGAAAAATATTTTGGGTATGATATTTTTGTAAACAATCCATTTGGTTCTAAAGACTATCTTTTAGGGAACATCGACGAGGGATACATTTTAGCTCCAGGTGATGAGTTAAGAATTACTGTATTTGGAGATAATAATTTGGAATTCGTTTCTAAGATAGATTTAAATGGAAACATCTCTTTTCCCAATCTAGGTGTATTTTTTGCAGCTGGAAATTCTTTTGCAACTCTCAAAAAAAGAGTTAATGTTTTTCTAGGAAAATTCTACAGCGGTTTGTTATCAACTCCATCGAGAACGTTTTTAGATGTTTCACTTACACAAATAAGACCTGTTAAAGTCTCTGTTTTAGGAAACGTTAATACCCCGGGACCACATTTAGTTAATGGTATGGCTACGGTTTTAAATTCGTTATATGCCTCTGGTGGAATAAACACATCTGGTACGCTAAGAGAGGTAAAGGTGTATCGAAATAACAAGCTTATAAAA
>JABJPX010000061.1 GCA_018663625.1 Polaribacter sp.
ATTACAGTATCTTCCCCGGATAAAGAAACATATTTTATAGACACTGCTTCAAAAAATTCTACAGGATCCTCTAGAAAAGCAATTTTATACAAGAAAAATGATTTACCGCCAAATAAAAATAGTTTTTCCTGTCAAGTTGAATCGACTATGGGTAAAAGTGCTGCTCAAAAAAATAGCACACGTACCTTCAATGATGGAAAATTACGAACATTTCGTATGGCGCTTGCTTGCACCTCAAAGTATGCGCGTAGAATTATAGACAAAAGCAATTATGAAGATGCTCCATTAAACCTACAAATATTCCGTGTTTTATCAGAGATGAATACAATAATGACTAGCGTAAATGGTGTTTTTAGAATAGATTTGGGTGTAAAAATGCAACTTGTTGCAAAAAATGATTTGCTTATTGAATTAGCACTTCTTCCCTTTTCTGGACATTTATTATTTGGAGTTGAAGATGAGAAATTGGCCAATAGAAATCAAAAATTATGTGATATGCTTATTGGTTCTGAAAATTATGATATTGGACATATTTTTAGTCAAAGTCAAGCAAATAGAGGAAGTGGTATTGCTATAACAGGATCAGTTTGTGATAACAAAAATAAGGCAAGAGCGCTTACGAGTTTTTCACGCTCAGGAGATGATATCAATAATGTTGTGGTACATGAAATCGGGCATCAATTTGGAGCGCACCATACTCAGAATAGTGATTGTCAAAGAAATACATCAACAGCAGTAGAGCCTGGAAGTGCTTCTACCATCATGGGATATGCAGGTATTTGTTTCCCTACTAATGTTCAATGGTATAGTGATGCTTATTTTCATGCAGTCAGTATTGCAGAAATGTTGGAGTTTATAAAAACAAAAGCAACCTGTGCAAGTACAACAGATTTTTATAATATAACTCCAATTGCAATTGCAGGACAAGATTTCACAATTCCAGCAGGGACTCCATTTATTTTAAGAGGAAATGCAATAGATGGAAACGGTCTCTCCGGCCTAACACATGCCTGGGAACAAATAGACAATGATATTGCACCAATGCCTCCGAAAGCAACAAATTCTGTAGGCCCACTGTTTAGGTCTTTACCCCCAACATCCTCTCGAAATAGATACATGCCAGCTCTAGCAACGGTTGTTGAAGGAGCTACTTCTTCAACTTGGGAAGTATTGCCCACTGTAGCAAGGGATTTAAATTTTTCTTATACAGTAAGAGACAATTATTTTTATGCGGGGAGAACGCATACAGATAACATGAAAATTTCTACCATAGACGGACCTCCTTTTAGTGTAACCTCACAACAACGTCAAGTTTGGAAAAATCCGAAAGAACAATATATTTTTGGACAAAAAATCCCAGTCACTTGGGAAGTGGGAGCCACAGATGTTCCTCCAATCAATTGTCAAAAAGTAACTATTAGATTATCTACAGATGGGGGTATTACTTTTCCGATTACTTTGAAAGAAAATACTCCGAACGATGGTTTTGAAACAGTTGTTCTTCCTAATGACCCTGTGCTATTTGCGCTAGAAACAAATAAGGCAAAAATTATGGTTGAAGCGGCCGACAATATTTTTTATAATGTAAGTAAAGGATTTTTTAAAATTGTCCCCAACATATCATATTGCGAGTCTAGATTTACAAAAAATTCAGGCTCATCAGAGTTTATTACTAAGGTGAAATTTTCAGGTATTGATAATGTTTCAGGGAAATCTGAAATAGGCTACCAAGACTTTACCAAAATTAGTGCCGAAGTTGCTAAAGGGGAAAGTTATCCAATAGAAGTTACTTTTGACGCTGTTGGATATTCCGATCATTGTACTGTTTATATAGATTGGAATGGAGATAGAGATTTTATTGATCCAGGAGAAAAGATATATTTAGGTAACTATTTCGGTGGTATAAGTACTCTAAAAGAGAATATTAAAGTTCCTGAGGATGCTATTCTAGGAGAAACAAGAATGAGAGTAATGATTCATTATTTTTCCTCTGAAGACCCCTGTTTAATAGATGCTTATGGCGAAACGGAAGATTATACGATTGTTGTCGTTCGTGCTAATTCTGCTAAAAAATCTACAATTCCCGATGGAGCTAAAACTGTAATTGATACCGCAATTAAAACTTCAGTTAACGAGGTTCCTTTTGATGGATTCAATTTATCTCCAAACCCTTCTTCGGGTGCTTTTAATTTAAC
>JABJPX010000062.1 GCA_018663625.1 Polaribacter sp.
AGGTACGTTCATAGTTTGCTCTTTAATCGTTTAATTTGTTATTGTGTAAAATTCTTTTTTTCAAAATCTAACCGAAAATTATTTTTACGCTTCGTTAGTCCAATTCAATCTGTCTTGTTGATTGTATTGCCATGGCGCACCATTATTTTCTACATTGGTCATCATCATATTTAACTCTTGTGGTGCAGCACTTTGCTCCATCACTAGATATTTCCTCATGTCCATAATAATCGACAATGGATCGATACTTACTGGGCATTCTTCTACACAAGCATTACAACTTGTACATGCCCATAACTCTTCTGGACTAATATAGTCGTTTAATAATTGTTTCCCATCGTCTTTGAATGTGCCCTTATTTTTATCTATATTTCTACCAACTTCTTCCAAACGATCTCTTGTTTTCATCATGATGTTTCTTGGAGACAATTCTTTTCCTGTAAGACTCGCAGGGCAAGCAGATGTACATCTACCACATTCTGTACAGGTATAAGCATTTAGCAATTGAACCCAGCTTAAATCGGCAACATCCGATGCACCAAATTTTTCGGGAACGTCCTCTTCTGCACCTTCTTCAGGCATTGCATAAGGATCTGCAGAAGGGTCCATCATCAATTGCACTTCCTTGGTAACCGCCTCTGAATTTGGAAATTGTCCTTTTGGTTTTAAATTTCCAAAATAAGTATTTGGAAACGCTAGAAGAATGTGTAAATGTTTCGAATAAAACAGGTAATTTAAGAAAACTAAAATTCCTATAACATGAATCCACCAAGCTGTTCTTTCTATCGTGTGAATGGTCTCTGGTGCGTAACCTTCAAAAATTGGTGCTACAAATTGACTGACAAAATTTCCAACTCCTGCTTCCTGAAAAGCAGTATCTGTAGCGTTCATGATGATAAATAATGTCATTAATACCATCTCAAAATAGAGGATTAAATTTCCATCTCTTTTTGGCCAACCGGTCATTTCTTTGCTTAAAAATCTTTTGATATTCGAAAGGTTTCTTCGCAACCAAAACAAGACGACAGCAATAAAAACAAGTGCGGCTAACACTTCAAAAACAGCAATTAAAAAACCGTAAAACTGGTCTCCTAAATAAGGTTGAAAAACACGATGAGTACCCAACAATCCATCGACTAAAATCTCTAAAACTTCTATATTTATAATTACAAAACCTACATACACAATAATATGTAAAAACCCCGAAAAAGGTCTTTTCACCATTTTAGACTGTCCAAGAGCAATCATCGCCATGTTCTTTAAACGTTGAAGCTTGTTATCATTTCTATCAATACTTTTTCCCAGTTTAATATTTCGAAAAAGCTTCTGAATGTTATTCACAAAAAAGCCAATTCCTACAATTAATAAAACTCCGAAAAGTACATTTGAAATATAATTCATGCTAAAATATTATTGATTGGTTTTATTATTATTGTTGTTCTGTTGATTGAAAGGGGTTGCGCTCTTACCAAATAATGAAAAATGCACAAAACGCTTTGGGTTTAATTTCATTTCTCTAAGCAACTGTTCGAGTTCTTTAGAAACATTTGTTAAATTGTCATACATCGCGTTATCGTTTACAAATTTCCCTAAGGATCCTTTTCCCTCATCAATTCCTTTTAACATAGAGTTGACAGTCAATAAAGTAACTTGTGCTTCTCGCATAACTCCCCCTAAATCTGCATTGACAAGTGTGTCTGAAACATTCGACAAGTTTTCTGCAAAATTTCTTGAATATCGCATTGTTTCTTTCAGGTTTACGGAAGTAGAATCCATAATGCCGTTTACTGATTGTATAGCCTTACGAACATCAGCAAGAGAATATTCTAATGTTTTTACGGAGGTTTTTACACTTTGGATTGTTTGTTTATCTAAAATATTGTTGATGTTTTTAAACAACGAATCTGCACTTACAATTACATGTTCTAATTTTGTTTGAATAGGATCTAAACGCTCCCCGATAGAGGTAAACAAACTCGACTCTATTTCTCCTTGTAAAACATCTCCAGAAACGGCATTTTCGTCAGTATAATCTGGAATAATAGCCAAGTTAGATCCTCCTAGAGGACTTGGTGAATATATTTTTACGACACTTTTTTTAGAAAACTCAAAATCATTATCCATTGAAAACAAGACAATTAAACTACCTCTTTTCATTGGATCGGGGTCAAATAAAATTTCATCAACCTTCCCTACTTTTAATCCATTAATAGTTACTAAGCTTGACTTGCTTAAGCCACCAATATTTGAGTACTCTACTTTAAATTGACGATTATTGGGTTGAAAAATATTTTCTCCTTTCAGGAAATAATATCCCCACATAGACATTGCTAACACAATAAGCGCGACAATTCCTGTTTTAAATTCTTTTGACATATTTTTCTCTTCTTGTTCTTTTAACAAAATTAACACTATTTTTATGGAAAAGTGTTAAATTATGGCATATTCTGGGCTTCTTTTAATGAGATTCTTTCGCCATTTTTAAAAGCAACTATATAGGCCGTTTTATACCCTTTTTTCTTTGCTAATTTTAAAGCTTTTTTTGCCTTTACAAACGCATCCGAATTGCCATAATAGTATTTAAAAAAGGAACCAACTGCAACTCTTTCTACATTCCTAAGACCTTTAAAATTATACGATTTAGTAGCAATTTTATTTTCACCTGAGGCGATTTGAATTTTGTATTCAATTTTAGTTGTACTTTTTTCATTAACAACATCATCCACCACAGAAATGGTATTTAGTTTTAATTGATTGATGTATTTCTTTATTGCAAGCGCAATGGAATTTGACAATGCTTTTTGTCCTTTTTTCGAATTTAAATAACGGCCTTCATTTCTATTGGTTAAAAATCCCAACTCTATCAAAACACTAGGCATGATCGTTTCTCTTAGCACTTGAAAATTATCTTGTTTTACTTTTCGATCCAATCTTTTTAATTTTTTTGTGAAATTTGATTGAATGAAACTTGCAATTGTTAAACTTTTATCTAAGTTTTCTTCTTGTAAAAGAGATAGCCCAATCATTGATTCAGCTGAATTTGGATCGAATCCCTCATAACGTTGTTTGTAATTATCTTCTAAAAGAATTACTGCGTTTTCTCTTTTCGCAATTTCTAAATTCTTTTTATTTCCCCGGATTCCCAAAACAAAAGTCCCAGCTCCATAAGCATTTGATGTATGAGAATCGCAGTGAATAGAAACAAATAAATCTGCTTTTGCTTGATTTGCAATGTCGCCTCTTTTCCATAAATCGATAAAAACATCTTTATCTCTCGTAAAGACGACTTTAATATCATCTTCCTTTTTTAACAGCTCCCCTACGGAAACAGCGACCTTAAGTGCAATGTTTTTTTCGTTGTACCCATTTCCAGTGTTACCGGGGTCTTTTCCTCCGTGGCCAGCATCTAAAACGATAACATACTTTTTTTGGGCAGCTAACTCCAAACTAGCTGTCAGAAAAAAACAAAAAAGTGCTAAAAAAAATATATTTTTAGTTTTGCCCTTAAATTTATGGTTTCGTAGAAAATTCATCGATAAAATTTAACTAATTTTGGCAAATGTAAGTTTGGTGCTTAAAACATTGAACCCTACTTTTACCATTGTACAAAAATAGCATTTATAGCATTGCAATCAAACCTATCATACATTCTTTTATTTTTCTCTCTTTTCGTGTTTCAAAAAGGGTATTCTCAAGATATAGAAAAAACGAAAGCGTTTTCCTTGTCGAACATGCGATTTGATAGTTTGAACCCAAACCAAACAAAAATAATTCCAAAAAAGAAAAAAGACACTCTTTTTAATAAAAAAATAGACACAATGGGCTTGGATTCGATCAAGCCAAAAGAGTCTATTCAGGATATCATCATCCATGATGCCAAAGATTACACCATTCAAAATGCAAAAGAAGAGACCTTAACTTTATACAATGAAGCTGTTTTAATTTACGGGGAAATTGATTTAAAAGCAGGTAGTATTGTTGTTGATTATAAGAAAGAAACTTTATTTGCAAAAGGAATTGTAGACAGTACAGGATATACGCAACGCCCTTATTTTAAACAAGGTAGTGAAGAAACAGAACAAGATTCTTTACTATATAATTTTAAAAGTAAAAGAGCCATAATCTATGGTTTAAAAACCAAGCAGGGTGAAATGTTTACCTACGGTGAAAAAACAAAACGCGTTAATGATTCTACGATTTATGTGCGTAAAATACGTTTTACAACTTCAGACAAAGAAAAGAACCCCGACTATTACATCACCACAAATAAAGCGAAATTAGTTCCAGGAAAGAAAATAATTGTTGGAGCGAGCAATTTGGTCATTGCCGATATTCCAACACCTTTAGTATTGCCTTTTGCCTATTTCCCTTTGGGTGAAAAAAGTGTTTCTGGATTTTTAATTCCCGCATTTGATACGGGAAGTTCGAGTAGAGGAATTGGATTTCAAAATGGTGGATATTACTTTGCCATTAGTGACTATGTAGATTTGGCGGTAAGAGGAGATGCTTATTCTAACGGGAGTTGGAGTTTAAGAGGGTTTTCAAATTACAATTTAAGGTATCGTTTCAGCGGAAATTTTAATATAAGTTTCGAAAATATTGTTCAGGGAATCCGAGGTTTTTCAACCTATAACAAATCGAATAATTTTAATGTTCGATGGAGTCATTCTCAAGATTCGAAAGCAAATCCTAATTCTAGATTTACAGCTTCTGTTAACCTAGGAAGTAGTCGTTTTTTTAGAGAGAGCTTAAACGAATTCAACACCAATCAGTTTTTAACAAATACCTTTAATTCCTCAATAAGTTACACAAAAAGGTTTGTAGGTACTCCTTTTAATCTTTCGGTTGCAGCAACTCATTCACAGAATACGAATGACCAGTCAATAAATATGACCTTTCCTTCTGTAAACCTTACCATGTCTAAGATTTTTCCTTTTGAAGGGAAAGGAGGTATTAAGAAAAATCCGCTTCAGAAAATGGGATTTGACTATGCGATGCAAGGTGAATATCGAATAAATACAACAGAAGACGAATTCTTAACTTCAGTAATGTTTCGCACTGCCAAATCGGGAATCAAACATAGAACCGGAACAAGTACAAATCTAAAGGCTTTTCGATACTTTACAATTTCTCCAAGTGTTTCATACCAAGAAATATGGAATTTTAATACCTTAAAGAAAACTTATAACGAATCCGATCAAGAAGTAATTACAGATACAATTAGTGGATTCAAGGCTTTTAGAGAATACAATACAGGCGTTAGCTTATCTACCAATATTTATGGGACTTTTAAGTTTAACAAAGGACGTTTAAAAGCGATACGACATACCGTTAGACCTTCTATATCTTACAATTATACACCCGATTTTGCTCGCAGATACGAAGAACAGGTGCAACAAAGCGCAGACCCATTAGATTTTGAAACCTACACTCCTTTTGATAATAATGTAGGTATTTATGGCGCACCAAATTCTGGGTTGAGTAATTCTATTGGAATAACAGTAAACAATGTTGTGGAAGCTAAAATGGCACCAAAAGACCCAGATAGTGATGAAGAAGATAAAAAAATAACCATCTTAAATAACTTAAACTTTAGTACCGCTTATAATATAGCTGCAGACAGTTTGGGTTGGAGTAATGTAAACGTCAATGCAGGTACTCGCTTTTTTAATGATAAAATGGCAGTGAATTTCAATGCCTCTTTAGATCCGTATCAAATTAATGATGAAGGGTTCTCTATTGACAAGTTCAACAAGAATATCTTCAGAATAGAAACGGCAAATTTATCGGCAAATTACAGCTTATCCAGCGCTGATTTTAGCAAGGACAAAGACGATAAAAACAAAACAAACAGTGGAAATGGGGCGCAAAATACACCAGATGTAATTGGCGGAAACATTAACCCAACCAATCGATTTTCACAAACAGGAGCTAACAGCAACAATAATCAAAATAAAGAGGTAGAAACCGAACTCTACAAGGCAGACATTCCGTGGAGCGTAAACTTAGCTTATGCAGCTACTTACAGGAATAATGGTAGAGAGCCTGGTGAAATAAAAAGCCATTCGGTAATGTTTAGTGGAAACTTAGAATTGTCTCCCAAATGGAAAGTAGGCTATTCTTCAGGATATGATTTAAAAGATGGGGCTTTTACTTTCTCAAGGTTCAATTTTACAAGAGATTTAGACAGCTGGCAATTCAATTTTAATTGGGTTCCTTTTGGGAACATTTCCTCTTACACCTTTTTTATTGGTGTAAAATCTACCGTATTGCAAGATTTAAAATGGGATAAAAACAAGCCGCCAGATAGAAGATTATTTTAAATAAAAAGAGTCTTCGACAGACTCAGTCTGACAAAAAATAAACATTTCAATACTGAGAATTTTAAAAAATGAAAAAAATAATTACTACCTCAAAAGCACCAGCACCCATAGGTCCATATAACCAAGCAGTTTTAAGCGGAAATACGCTATATACTTCTGGACAGATTGCATTGCACCCTACAACAGGCGCGTTGGTTTTAGAAAGTATTCAAGCAGAAACTACACAAGTCATGGAAAATATGAAAGCTGTCTTAGCTGCAGCTGAAATGACTTTTGAAAACGTCATAAAAACGTCTATTTTTATTTCTGACATGCATAATTTTGGAGAAATAAATGCTGTATATGGAACCTATTTTAACGAGGAAACCGCTCCTGCAAGAGAAACCGTAGAAGTGGCCAACTTACCGAAGTTTGTAAATGTGGAAATTAGCATGATCGCAGTGAAGTAAGTTTCCAAATTACTACAAATAAAAAAACCTGATAGAAATGAATCTATCAGGTTTTTTTTGCACTTTTTGTTTCAACTACAATGTTGAAGCATATTCAATTAAGTCTACAATTTTTGTAGAATATCCCATTTCGTTATCATACCAAGAAACAACTTTTACAAAGTTGTCGTTTAAAGCGATTCCCGCATTTGCATCAAAAATTGATGTACGTGTATCTCCTACGAAATCTTGAGAAACAATTAGATCTTCTGTATATCCAAGAACACCTTTCATTGGTCCACTTTCTGAAGCTGATTTCATAGCTGCACAAATTTCTTTATACGAAGCTGGCTTTTCTAACTTAACCGTTAAATCTACAACAGATACATCCATTGTTGGAACTCTAAAAGCCATTCCTGTTAATTTACCATTCATTGCAGGAATTACTTTTCCTACTGCTTTTGCAGCACCTGTAGAAGAAGGAATAATGTTATGAATTGCAGAACGTCCACCTCTCCAGTCTTTCATAGAAGGACCATCTACTGTTTTCTGAGTTGCTGTTGCAGCGTGAACGGTTGTCATTAAACCTTCAACAATTCCAAAATTGTCATTTAACACTTTCGTAATTGGTGCTAAACAGTTTGTTGTACAAGATGCATTTGAAAAAATCTTTTGATCTGCAGTTAATTCTGTATTATTAACACCCATTACAAACATTGGTGTATGATCTTTAGATGGTGCTGATAAAACAACTTTTTTAGCACCTGCTTCTAAGTGTTTTCCTGCTGTCTCTTCTGTTAAGAAAAAACCTGTAGATTCAATTACATATTCTGCACCAACTTCATTCCACTTTAAATTTGCTGGATCTCTTTCTGCTGTGATTCTAATTTCATTTCCGTTAACAACTAACATTCCGTTTTTTACCTCAACAGTCCCGTCAAATGCACCATGAACAGAATCATATTTAAGCATGTATGCTAAATAATCAACTTCTAATAAGTCGTTAATTGCAACAACTTGTACATTCTCTCTTTTTACTGCTGAACGAAAAGCCAATCTTCCTATTCTACCAAATCCGTTAATTCCAATTTTAATCATTTGCTTGTATTTGTAATTATTGTTATTATGTGGTCATTATATCTGACACACGAATTAATTCTTTATTTATTTTTGATTGTCCTTTAATTGCTTTTTCTAATGGTGTTAGTTGTATTTTATCACTTAACAAACCTACCATAAAATTCGATTTCCCTTCTAACAAGCTTTCAACTGCTTTTACTCCCATTCTACTCGCTAAAACGCGATCAAAACAAGAAGGTGAACCTCCTCTTTGCATATGCCCTAGGACAGATACCCGCACTTCATACTCAGGTAGATGTTCTTCTACGTAATCTTTTAATTCAAAAACGTTTTTTCCAATTTTATCTCCTTCCGCTACTACAACAATACTGGATGATTTTCCTGACTCTTTACTTCTTACTAAAGAATCTAACAATCGATCTAATCCTAAATCTTCTTCTGGGATTAAAATTTCTTCCGCACCTGCACCTACTCCAACGTTTAAAGCAATATGACCAACGTCTCTCCCCATTACTTCCACAAAAAACAATCGATTATGTGAACTTGCCGTATCTCTAATTTTATCAATTACTTCAACAACTGTATTCAAGGTAGTATCGTAGCCTAAAGTATGTGAAGTTCCAAAAATATCGTTGTCAATAGTACCTGGAATTCCGATAACTGGAAAATTAAACTCTTGATTGAAAATCATGGAACCCGTAAATGTCCCATCACCACCAATAGTAACCAAAGCATCGATACCTGCAGCTTTTAATGCATCATAGGCTTTTTGTCTTCCTTCTTTGGTTCGAAAACCATTGGATCTTGCCGATTTCAAAAAAGTACCTCCTTTGTTAATGATTCCTTTTACACTACGTGCATCCAAATCAATAAAGTCACCTTCTATCATTCCCTCGTATCCACGATAAATTCCTGCACATGCTATTTCGTGAAATGCACATGTACGAACAACCGCTCTAATTGCGGCATTCATTCCTGGAGCATCACCTCCAGAAGTTAGTACTCCTATTTTTTTAATTTTGTCCATATTATTTTGTGTAAAAATACTTAATTTAAAGGATTCTAAAGAATAAAATGACGAAATCGTTTTCGACTTTAGCGACTGTTTTTTAATAATTATACTACTGAATTTCAGGTTTTTTTTCCTGAAGGTAGTCTATTAAAAAGGATTGCCTATTTTCGTCTTTTAAAAACGAATATACGAATGAATCTGTCGAATCTTGATTACGGTATTATTATCGGGTTTTTTATGCTCTCTCTTTTCATTGGACTTTGGGTGTCAAAAAAAGCAGGAAAAAATACTTCTGAGTATTTTTTATCTGGTAGAAATATGCCTTGGTGGTTATTGGGCGTTTCTATGGTAGCAACCACATTTGCCGCAGACACCCCAGGTTTGGTAACCGAATTAGTTCGAAAAGAAGGTGTTTCTGGCAACTGGGTTTGGTGGGCATTTTTACTCACAGGAATGTTGACCGTCGTTTTCTATGCAAAATTATGGCGAAAATCTGGAATTACGACAGACCTAGAATTTTATGAAATTCGATATTCTGGAAAAATGGCAAGCTTCCTTAGAGGATTTAGAGCCATCTACTTGGGCATCATTTTTAATATAGTGACCATGGCAGGGGTTTGTTTAGCAGGTGCAAAAATTGCAAATATACTTTTGGGGATAGACCAAGGAGAAATGCTTATTTATTCTTCAATAATTGTGGTCATATACTCTTCTTTAGGGGGCTTAAAAGGAGTCCTAATCACCGATTTCGTACAATTTATAATCGCAATGATTGGCTCTATTTGGGCAACCATATACATCTTAGATTTACCAGAAATTGGCGGATTGACAAATTTATTATCGCATGAAAATGTTAGCGGTCAATTAAATATGTTGCCCGATTTTACAGATACAGAAGCTTTAGTCACCTTATTTATCATCCCATTGGCAGTACAATGGTGGAGTACTTGGTATCCTGGTGCAGAACCTGGAGGGGGTGGTTATATAGCTCAAAGAATGCTCGCTGCTAAAGATGAAAAAAACGCAACATGGGCAACACTATTTTTCAACTTCGCACATTATGCAGTTCGTCCTTGGCCATGGATCTTGGTTGGATTGGCCTCTTTAGTGATTTTTCCAACATTGACAGATGTAAACGCTGCTTTTCCAAATTTACCCTCAGAGATGCAAGGACACGATGTCGCCTATGCCGCAATGATGACCTATTTACCTGCAGGATTAATTGGTATTGTATTAACCTCTTTAATTGCTGCTTTTATGAGTACCATTTCTACTCAATTAAATTGGGGAAGCTCTTATGTAGTAAATGATTTATATGCACGTTTTATAAACAAAGAAGCTTCCGAAAAACAAAAAGTAATTGTGGGAAAACTGACTACAGTACTCTTAATGATTTGTGCGGCTACCTTTTCTTTTTACCTGCAATCTGCCAAAGATGTTTTTGATTTGTTATTACAAATTGGTGCAGGAACTGGTTTGTTGTTTATTCTTAGATGGTTTTGGCATCGAATCAATCCGTTTAGTGAAATTGCAGCAATGGCGATTTCATTTATGGTCGCTCTTTTCTTTTTTATAAACGAGAAACAAGAAGTTCCATGGATTGAAATTGCAGGACATTGGCAATTGATAATCGGTGTTATAGTTACAACAGTTGGGTGGATTTCAGTTACATTACTTACAAAACCTTCGACTAAAGAAACACTTGATTCATTTGAAAAATTAATTTTTGACGGAGAAGATAAATTTAAGAATATTGGGTTTAAAATAGTTGCTTTCTTTACCGGTCTTATTGGAGTTTACAGCTTTCTGTTTGCCACTGGAAATTGGATTTATGGAGAAATATTGATTGGAGTTACCCTCTCAATTCTCTCGATGATTTGTGTTTTTATTCTGATAAAAATCTGGAAGAAAATTGCTTAAATTGAGAAGCAATTAAAAGTTAATTAATTGCTTGTTTTTAGAAAGTACTGTGCTTTTACGAATCACTTTCTTGGGTGTTTTTTCACGTTTCTGAATACCTATTTTCTTAAGAAATTCAGAGAATGTATTAAAATTAACTTGGTAAGAAAGTCCGACTCCTTGCGTATACCCCTCCTCTTCTGCTGAATATTGAATTTCATTCTGTCGATTAAAAATGACACCTCTAAAATTACCTTCTTTGTTTAACAACACTTCAACTTTTACTTCACCAATTACACTGGATTGTGTTTTGGCTCCAACAGGCACCCCAACTTTTCCATTAATAATAATTCTATCATTTAAGTTTGCACTCACAGAAACATCTACTTGATTGTCAACATCTAACCTATCTGTATCGCTATTATCGACACCCTGAACATAATCAACACCGAACGTAAACTTACTATCTGGACTGTTCATTAAATTAGAAAAAGCAGCTGTAATAGCGTTTGAAGCAGTAGTAGTAATGGCTGAAGTACCATCAAAATTTACTCTATCAGGATTTACAAAACTCCCTAACGTTAGTAAGGAGATAAACTGTGTGGTTTTTTGATTGACATTATTATCATTCAAAATAAATTCTAATTCTGTTGCAATAGCGGGATCTACATTTGCTAGCTCTATATCCAGTTCTTGTTTAGAACTAAACAAACCTCCTGTTATTTTAGTCACTAAATCAACCTCAATATTTCTGCTTGAATTGAAATTTTGTAAAAGTATAGATGGGTTTGCTCTCGCTTTATAAACGGCTGTAACATTTAAGTTGGCTTCGTAAGGATTCCCGTTCCAAGAAACAGTGCCTCCTTTTTGTATGACAAAAGGCCTATTGACTAAGCCTCCATATTTAAAATCATAAACTCCATTGTCAATGGTATAATCTCCAAAGATATTGAACTTTCCACGGGTGTTAATTTGGATATCTATAGCTCCAGAACCAAATCCTGTTAACTGACTCCCATAAACTTCATCAATAACAACTTGCATTTTTGCCGCTTTGGTTACCTCTAAATTTATATTTAAAGAAAGTCCTTTTAATGCATCTTTCGCTAATTTCTTCTGCCTATCTGCCACTTTTAATGTGTCCGATTTAAAATGAATTAATTTGTAACTATTTACCGTTTCAATATCTTTTAAAGGAACAACAAAAACAGTTCCAGGTTGCGTACTTCCATTAACATCTATTGTTAACTGGTCTGTTAAACCACTGATCGTTGCAGTTCCTTTTAAAAACCCAGTGCCAAAGTACTGTGCTTCTTCATTATCTTCAGTATCCAAAACCAACAAATTATTAGTGTCAATTTGTAAATTTAAAAACCATTGATTAAAATTTTGATGTGTAATTTGCCCTTGCAACATTCCTCTGGTTTGGTGTTTGACATCCAATAAATTAATATTCTCTAAAAGGAACGATTGCCCATCTAATTTTATAAGAGACTCTCCATCAAAGTTATAATCTACATTTAAATATGGAAAAAGCATTCCTGCATTTTTCAATCTTAAAACTCCTTGCATTTCTGGGTTTCCAATAAAACCAGACAATTGAAATTCTCCGCTTGCTTTCCCTCTTATAGCCGACAAAACATCTTTTCCCAAAGGACTAAAAGCATTTAAACTAAAGTCTTCTAAGAATACATTCAAATCAATAAGTGGTTTTTTACTTGAAAAATCTAAAACCCCACTTGCAGTAATGCTTTTTACTTTTTCATTTTTCAGAGAAACTGCCACATTGTATTTTTCATACGAATTGTCGCCAACAATATTTAAAGACAAATCACCTTGTTTAAAATCATTGATTTCAAAATCCTTTATTAAAAGAATTGCTTCTGGTTTATAGATACCTTCTTTTTGAACAAAATCTAATTTCCCAGAAAAAACACCTTTCAAAGCCAAACTATCAATATCTGGCAAGAAACTTTCTAAATTTACTTTTGTGAAATTTGCTAATAAGGCTTTTTCACTTTCCCCCTTTAGACCTCCAGCAAATTCAATTTTTTGCTCCTTTGAAGTGATTTCAAATTGACTAAAATTGAAATCACTTGTGTTTAAATCAAATGTTATTTTATCTGGATATTCATTATTAGGGTTAATTTTCCAAACGTTTTCTCTAAAATTAAAGGAGGATTCTTGAAAAGCAACAACCGACTTCCCTTTTGGATTGATGGTATAATAAAAATCTAAATTGAATTCTTCATCATTCAGTTTTCCACCTTCAAAAACAGATTTAAAATACAACGTATCATTATCGGTTCTATTTAAAAAGTTTAACTTGGAGAGCTTGTAATACTTTGTGTTCAGTTCAGAAGCTGTTAAACTGGTATTAAATAGCGGATTCTGATTATCTGTAAGTAGTTTGACATCTTTAATTTCGTTGCCATAAACTTGGATTCTCGGTGAAGTGATATTTAATTTTAATAGACTTTTATTAGAAACAATTTTTCCTTTGATCTTCGTTTTATCATGAACATAGATTTCTGGAAAAAACACATTTACAATTTGATTATACAACGTAAAATTAAAATCCAAAAACTGATTTTTAGCGACTTTATAGGGTTTGTAATTTGTATAAATACTTCCCAATGCGTTTTGGGCTACGGGCAACAATTCTGAAAAAGCAAAATTACCAGATAAGAACCCATTTGCGATATCTTTAGAGGTTATCTCAATTCGCTTTACATCTTCTTTTAACGAAGAAGAAACACGAAACTCTTCAAAGTGAAACTCTTTATCATGATTTGTATAATAAACATCCTTAAAACTAGCGTTTCCAAGGATATCATTAAAGGTATTTCCAGCAACATCTAAGGTTATTTTTCCTTTTAAAACTGCAATGGAATCTCTTGTAAACAGATTCGTTTCTTTTAAATTTAAAGAAGCAATCGTTGCGTCAAAATCAAATTTATGCATGGAGGAGGAAAGGTCTGCTAAACCTTTAAAATTCATCTTAAAGTTGTCATCGTCTATCAACAAGTTTCCGTTGAACTTATTATTTTGATACACACCATCTACTTCCATGTTGGAATAGGTATAATTTTTAAATTCGAATGCGGCAACGGTACCAACAAAAGAAGTGTTTAATGATGCAGATTGAAACCCACGTCCATTCACATTTCCTGCTAAAGTAAATCTTCCTAACATGGGGTTGTCTATAAACACTCCAAGATCAAAATCACTAAAAGCAACATCACCTTTGTAAGTAGCAAAATCGAGATTGCTCCTGTTTTCAATTTTAAAATCAGATTGCATGGCTCCAATTTCAGAATTCAAATTAACGTTTGCACTTACTTCCTCTGAAGTAACCCGAACCAGTCCATTTATATCAAACCTCCCTAGTCGAGATAATTCTGGAGGCAGCGTATTTCCTAATACATTTGGAAGCAGGTTTTTTAATTCTAGAAAAGTTACTGAAACACGCTCTAAATCGCCCTTAAAAAGAAAAGGTTTATTGGTATTGATTGAATTTACAATCGTAAAATCTCCAGATGCTTTTATACCGTTTTTAGAATTTAGGCGTAAATTTTGAATCTTTAAATCATTCAGTTTTCCAGAGACATTTCCTTTAAAATTTAAAACATCATTTCCACTAATTTCTGAATATAACTTCTTAAAATCATAAACAGAAAAAGTGCTTTTTTGAAAATTTGCTTTAATTTCCACCTTATTGTTAAAGTCTTTTAAATCTTCTCTATCATAAGTAAAAAAAATATTTCCTAAAATTTTAGAATTTCGAGTTTGTAAGGTTGTCTCCTTAAAGTGCATTGCGTTTATTGAATACAAAAAATTTGTTGTAAGATTCGTTACATTTAAACCGTTAGATTCTGTAAAATACAAACCTCTAATATTCGCTTTTACTTTGGGACCAACAATCGAAAAATCTTGTAGATTACCTCCAATTTTTTTGGCGCTATACTTTAAAGGTTTTTCATCATTTTCATTCGTCAACTCATAATTTAAATTACTAACATAAATGTTTGAGGTTTCTAAAACAAAGGGGGTTCGCAATGAATCTTTGGAAAAATCTGAATCAAAACTGTCTATAAAAACGGTTAAATTATCATCTTGCTCATCTTTATACGTTTTCATATGAAAATGGGCGTCTTCTATAGAAATACTTTTCAGCTTCACATCTCCATCCAATATTTTTTTTACATTCAGCAATGATGTGGATAGTTTTTTGACAAAAATTAGTGTGTCTTGATGATGGTCTCGAATTTCGATTCCTTTTAATTGCACAGTTCCCAAAAAAGATAGATCTACTTTTTGAATCAACAAATCGTTTCCAAAATCTTCATTTATAGTGGTCGTTGCGTATTTTGCTAATTTTGTCTGCACATAAGAAGTTGATAATAGAATTATTATCAACAAAAGAAAAAGTACAATGTACTTTAACAGCTTTAATAGTATTTTTTGATGTTTTTTGATAGGTTGTATAATTAGGTTATTGAGGTTTTCAGCAAATCTTATCAAAAACATTGCCAGTTACACAAAGAACGCCCAAATATAACAAACTATTAAATTTCTATTCTTAAAAAACGGTTACATCATAAAAAATTATCGTTAATTTTGTAGCTTAAAAGTAATATTTAATGCAAAACGACTATATTTTAGGGATTGAATCTTCTTGTGACGACACGAGTGCTGCTGTTATTTGTAACGGCAAAGTATTGAGTAATGTTGTTGCAAATCAAGAAGTACACTCAAAATACGGTGGAGTTGTACCAGAATTGGCATCAAGAGCCCATCAACAAAATATTGTACCCGTTGTACAACAAGCAATAGAAAAAGCAGGAATTAAAAAAGAAGACTTATCTGCCATAGCTTTTACTAGGGGTCCTGGTTTAATGGGTTCATTATTGGTTGGGACTTCTTTTGCTAAATCTTTGGCATTAGGACTTAACGTTCCATTGATTGATGTAAATCATATGCAAGCGCATATTTTAGCACATTTTATAATGGAAGAAGGAAGTACTATTCCTCCGTTTCCTTTTATTTGTTTAACCATTAGTGGTGGACATACACAAATTGTAAAAGTTACAGACCATTTTAATATGGAAATATTAGGTGAAACCATAGATGATGCCGTTGGAGAAGCCTTTGACAAATCTGCAAAAATATTAGGACTCCCTTACCCTGGTGGTCCCTATATAGACAAACATGCTCAATTAGGGAATCCGAAAGCCTATCCGTTTACCAAACCCAAAGTTGGTGATATGGATTTTAGTTTTAGTGGTTTAAAAACTGGAATTCTTTATTTTATTCAAAAACAACAAAGAATCAATCCCAATTTTATTGCAGAAAACTTAAATGATATTTGCGCATCCATTCAATATACGATTATTGAAATATTAATGGATAAACTTAAAAATGCAGTCAAACATACCGGTATCCAACACATCGCTATTGCGGGTGGAGTATCTGCCAATTCAGAAATTAGAAAAAGGCTGTCTACAGCAGACAAACATTTTGGTTGGACAACATACATTCCGAAATTTGAATACACAACAGATAATGCAGCAATGATTGCAATTACAGGGTATCTAAAGTATTTAAATAAAGAATATGCAGATGAAAATATAAGTGCGAAAGCACGCTTAAAAGTGACCGAATAATTTTTTTGACCCATTATAGATATGAACGCTTTTAAACATAGAATTCAATTTTTTCTTCAATATTACTTTTTATGGATTGGCTTCTTTTTCTTTGCGCGCCTCTTTTTCTTGTTGTTTTATTATGAGGACACTTGCCAACTTGGTTTTTACGAAGTTTTAAAAACATTTCTTTATGGTTTTAGATTGGATGCCTCATTTACAGGCTATCTTTCAATACTTCCTTTTTTCTTGATTTTAGGATCGCTTTTTATTCCTAGAAAAGTAATTTCATTTTTAATCAAACTTTTCACCTATTCAGCCATTATTCTCATCAATTTGTTGATGATTATTGATGCCTCGCTATATCAATCTTGGGGAATAAGAATCGATAATACCTTACTCAATTATTTAAATACACCTGAAATCATGTGGGCAACAGCGTCTACATTTCAAATCATTTCTGGAACATTTATTTGGGTGTTATTTTCATTCGGTTTCATCCAATTATTTAAAAAAAGAATCAATAAAGAAATTAAAAAACTGTCTTCGGGTAGTTATCTAGCAATTCCATTTCTTTTCATAGTAATTGGTGCATTGATTCTTCCAATTAGAGGAGGACTTCAAACAATACCAATTAACCAAAGTAATGTATATTTTTCAAACAATATGTTTGGGAATCATGCTGCAGTTAATTTTATGTGGAACTTCACACATGCTATTTCAAGTGAAGTTTCAACAAAAAATCCATATAAAAAATTTGACACTTCAGTAGCCAATGAGATTATAAATTCAAGACAAAAAAAACTTTTTAAAAGCAGTAAAGACTCGATTTTAAATACTAAAAAACCAAATGTGATATTAATTATTTGGGAAAGCTTAACCGCCAAACTAGTTGGGTCTATTGGCGGAGAACCCAATGTAACAGCAAACTTAAATCGATTGTCCAAAGAAGGGATTTTGTTTACCAATTTTTATGCAAATGGAGACAGAACTGACAAAGGTTTAATTGCAATTTTAAGTGGTTATTATCCACAAACGAATAAAAGTATTATCAAGATTCCGAATAAAAACAGTAGCTTACCTATGCTTACCAAAAGCATGATTGATGCGGGTTATGACACTTCCTTTTATTATGGTGGGGATTTAAACTTTGGAAATATGAATACCTATTTAAGAAATGCAGGAGTCACTAAATTTATAGATGGCGATTCGTTTGATAAAAAAGATTGGAATTCAAAATGGGGAGCGCATGACCATGTATTTATGGAAAAATTTGCAGCAGATTTTAATGATACACAAACCACCCCTTTTTTTAAAATTGCATTAACCCTATCAAGTCATGAGCCTTTTGAGTTTCCAGACACCTATAAATTTGGCAAAGACACAGAGGAAAACAGATTTAGAAGCTCGCATGCCTACACAGATAAAACGATTGGTAAATTTATTGAAAACGCAAAAAAACAACCTTGGTGGGATCATACACTCATCGTAATTATGGCAGATCATGGACATCGTTCTCCAAAACATGAAGGCGTCTTTAATTCACCAAAAAAATTTAAAATACCAATGCTATGGTTAGGGGGTGCATTGCAAAAAAAGAATGTTCAAATCAACACCATTACATCACAAGTAGATTTTTCATACACACTTTTAGACCTTTTAGATATTGATAATTCTGATTTTAAATGGAGTAAACATCTTTTTAACAGCGATAAAAGTCAGTATGCACACTACATATTCAACAACGGATTTGGGACTTTGGATAAAAATGGGGTCTTCGCCTATGACTTTGTGAGCAACAAACCCATTCTTCAAAAAGGGACTTCGTTTCATACTTTAGATTCTTTAGGAAAAGCAATTACACAGGATGCATATCAAGATTTTATTGAACGATAAAAGTCTAAAAAAACAGGCTCATTTTTATCAATTCTAAATACTAAAAAACAAGTAAAGTTGTCTTCTTTTTAATCGTTTTATCCGTAAATTTGTCGAACTAAAAAAAAGCATCATTTCAGATGAAAAAAATAATCGGTTTTTTGTACTCCACACGTTTAATGGCTATTTTATTTGTTCTTTATGCAACCGCAATG
>JABJPX010000063.1 GCA_018663625.1 Polaribacter sp.
AACGCAGTAAACCATGTAAAAAAAGAGGCAACAAAGCTCTTAACACCAGGAACGATTTGGAAAGATTACCATGTTGAAGTTGGCGGAATTATGACGGCAGAATTACTGAAATTAGGTTTGCTCGACAAAGCAGATGTTCAGAATGAGGATAAAAATTGGCCTGCATACAAAAAGTATTTCATGCACGGTACCAGCCATCATATTGGTTTAGACACGCACGATTATGGATTGCTTCACAAACCGATGGAAGCCAATATGGTATTTACGGTAGAACCTGGGATTTACATTCCTGAAGAAGGTTTTGGAATTCGTTTGGAAGATGATGTGGTGGTTCAAGAAAACGGAGCTCCTTTTAATCTGATGGGAAATATTCCTATTGAAGCAGATGAAATTGAAGATATTATGAATGCTTAATATAAAAAGCGAGTTGAAAGACTCGTTTTTTTTATCCCAAAGAATTGATAAATTGAATGCTGCGGGTGTTGAACATTTCTGGCTGTTCTACATTCACTACATGCCCACAATTGTCTACCACATAAAGGGAGGAACTGCTGTGTTTGGAAACAATGTTTTTTATGGAAGGCAAAAACAAATGGTCTTCTGCACCCATCACATAAAAAGTAGGAATTTTAATGTCTTTGGTTCTAAAAAGTCTTAATAGTGGATTGATTTCTGAAGTCAACTTAAACCAACGAATAAATTCTTTTTGGTATAATTTCTTCGCTTCGTTGACAAACAATAATCTCGATTTTTTGTGATTCTTCTTTGGCATAATAATAAATGCAAAGAGTTTGTATAATAGCATATAGGGCACCACAGATTTAAAAAGATTGCCCACTTTCATTAACACTTGCGAGCGGAAATTCATTTTTATAATTGCACCTCCCATGATCATGCTCTGAACCATTGCTGGTTTTTTTTCGGCCAAGTTTCGAATCAAAATTGTTCCTAAAGAAATGCCAATAAAATGCGATTTCTTTATTTTTAAATGCGCAAGAACCTCCACAATATCATCGGTTATCGAATCAAAAGTATATTTTGGATTGAAGGTATCTTTTAAGGTCGGTTTGCTATCTCCGTGTCCTCGCAAATCGAGAATTAACACGTTAAAATGCTTTTTAAAAGCACGCACTTGTTTGAACCATATAGAGCTACTACCACCTGCTCCATGAACAAAGGTCACCCATTTTTTGGAGGAGGTATGTGGATATGTGTAATAGTTTAACAAAAGCTGTGTTTTAGATCTAGGTCAAAAATAACCTATTTATATTTTATAACCATAAAAACACTTTTTTTAAAGTGCTTTTAATTGGAGGCCTTGGTTTTGAAAACAGGAACATTCAACCCAACAAAAACCAAAAAAGCTGGAAGCAACCATCCTAAACTGGCGTTTGCCAATGGAATGAAATTTTTTAAAGCTACTAAATATGCACTCGGAATTACAAAGCCTAAAAAATCGGGGATGCTGAACAAAAAGGTGACCAATACCACGCCTCTAAATACTTTTTTGGAAGCCAATTTGTCTGGAAGTACATTCAAAACAATCAATACAATGGTAATGGGATATAAAAACATCAAGGCAGGCACGGCCAATGTAATGATAAAACCTACTTGATAACTTCCTACCAAGACTCCAGTGGCAGCTGCTATTGCTGCCGTAATGAGGTAGGCTTTTTTAGAATTTTTACAGATTCCACTGATGTAATCTGCGGTTCCTGTAACAATTCCAACCGCGGTTGTAAAACACGCCAATGCCACCAAAACACTTAAAAACTGGGTGCCAAAATTGCCCAATGTTTGGGTACTCAATCCTGATAAAACGGCAGTTCTTGTGGTGCCTTCTGCAAAAGTAGGACCCAATAAAGCACCGCTTAAAATCAAGCCGCCATAAATAAGAAGCAAGCCGATTCCGGCAATAAAACCAGCTTTTCGAATCAAGTTTCTTTTGGCATCAAAAGTAGTGTGACTGCTATAATTTAATGAAATAATAATGACAGCGCCCACCACCACGCCACCAATGGCATCAAAGGTTTGGTAGCCCTCTAGAATTCCATCTACAAAAGGAGTTGTAAAGGTGGAAGCTTGCAGGGTTCCAGAAGTGGTAAAAACAGCAATTCCGATAATGATCAACAGGATGAAAACAATAATCGGTGTTAGAAACTTCCCGATTAACCCAATGACTCGGGTTCGGTTTATGGCAAAAATAAAAACCAGTACAAAATACACGATGCTTGTATAAATGGGTGCGGTGTCAAAAAAGGGTTGCACGGTCATTTCATGGGTAACTGCGGCGGTTCTTGGAGAGGGAATTGCAACGGCAATGATATAGATAAGAAAACAATACACACTGCTAAATCGTGGGGACACTTTCTTCCCAAAATCGTACAAAGTACCTTGTAATTTTGCATGTGCAAAAATGGCCAAAATAGGGATGGTAACAGCTGTTAGCACAAAACCCGACACAACAATCCACCAATCTACTCCAGATTTTAACCCGAGAGTGGGGGGTAATATTAAATTTCCTGCGCCAAAAAAAAGTGAGAAAAGAGCAAAACCAGCAATCCAAATTTCTTTTGTTTTATTCATTTTTTGGTTGATTTTTATTCTTGAAATATACATATTTTTGTAAGATGCAAAAATCGGTCACTTTTAAAAAAGCAGGCATTTCTTTTTCGGATGTCGGAAAAGGAACTGCTGTGGTTCTCTTACATGGTTTTTTAGAAAACACAAGCATGTGGAAAGACGTGATTCCGCAACTTTCGAAAAGAAATCGAGTCATTGCTATTGATTTACTCGGCCATGGAAAATCTGACTGTTTGGGCTATGTGCACAGCATGGAGCTGTTTGCAGAAAGTGTAGCGGCAGTTTTAAAACACTTGCGCATTCGAAAATGTTTGGTCATTGGGCATTCGTTGGGCGGTTATGTGGCTTTGGCTTTTGCAGAGAAATACCCACAGAAAATAAAAGGAATATGCCTGATGAATTCTACAGCTATTGAAGATGATGCTGAGCGAAAAACACTGCGACTCCGTGCCAACAAAATGATTCAGAAAAACTTTGAAAACATGGTCCGCATGTCTTTCTCCAATTTGTTTGGTGAAAAAAGTCGAAGTCTTTTTAAAGCCGAAATGAAAGCGGCATTGCAGGAGGCCTTAAAAACACCCATACAAGGCTATATTGCTGGACAGGAAGGGATGCGAATTCGCCCCAACCGAACGGCGGTTTTGACTGAAAACAACTTTAAAAAATTGATTATTATCGGCGAAAAAGACCCTGTTTTGGATCTTGAAACTTCTTTAAACGAAGCAAAAACAACCAACTCGGAAGTGGTTGTTTTTCCAGAGGGTCACATGAGCCATATTGAAAACGCGCCAGCACTCACCCTTGCCTTGACTTCCTTTGTAAAACGTTGTTAAAAAGCAATTTACTTCAAAAATTTCTACACTTCTAAGACAGTTATACTAAAATAACGCCCAGTTATTCTCATATATGCCCAGTTGTTTATTGACATCTATCTTTTTAAATTTTTTACAAATATTTACATATGTTTACAGTGACTTAAAGGTTTAATTATTTGACCATTTAATAAAATAATGTTATCCCGATAATAGTAATGGATAAAGAACCTTTTAGTAAACATATAATCAGTTAGCCACAAGCTCTGAAATGAACCGAATTAAGGAAGTGTTGGAACAAAAAGGAATTAAACAAACTTGGTTGACTGAGAAATTAGGCAAAAGCTATAATATGGTAAATGCTTATGCTCAAAACAGACAACAACCAAGACTAGAAATCTTTATGAAAATAGCTGAAATTCTAGATATAGACGTAAAAGATTTAATAATATCTAAAAAAATAAATACAAAAGAGAACTGGAAATTAGCAAAAGAAATAGTTCCTGGAAACTTAGGTTCTTCAATTGGAAAGTCTTTATACGAAAGAGAAGCTTCAATGAATAATTTTGAAGAACAAGTTATAATGGATATTGGAACATCTGCTAATGTTGAATTTTGGCATAGAAATTTAGAAAGAGGGAAAGGTTTTTATATAAATGGATTTAAAGCAAATCATTATCCTGACTTTATTCTACAGACAAAATCTGGGAAAACAATATTGATAGAAACCAAAGGAGGGCATTTGGACAATACCGATAGTGCTGCTAAATGTCGTTTAGGAAATGAATGGGGAAAGCAAGCTGGGAATGACTTTGCATACTTTATGATTTTTGAGAAGAAAGAAGTTGATGGTGCTTATACATTAGATAAAGCAAAAGAATTGATAAGCGGAATGTAAAAGCCAACGCAAGTGCAAGTACGTTTAAAGTTTTCTTTGCCCCACAAATTAAAAATTTGCGGGTTTTTTGTATCTCTTTTTAATCTGTTTTTATGCTTCCTCTTTCATCGGATTCCAGCCTTGTGCTTTTAGCTCAATTTCTTGGCTGGCTCTGGTTACCAAGTTCAATCCTTGGTTTTCTTCCGTAATGTGTCCAATAATAGAAAAATTTGGATTTCCTTTAATTTTATCAAAATCGGCAATCGGCACCGTAAAAAGCAATTCATAATCTTCACCGCCACTTAAAGCGACCATGGTCGAATCCAATTCAAACTCTTCACAAGCAGAAATTACTTGAGGATCTAAAGGCAATTTCTCTTCGTAAATTTTACAGCCCATCTTACTTTGCGAACAAATGTGCATGATTTCCGAAGAGAGACCGTCAGAAATATCAATCATTGCCGTTGGTTTTACGTCCAATTCTTTCAACCAACCCGCAACATCTTTCCGAGCTTCCGGTTTCAATTGTCGTTCAATCAAATACGTATAATTATCTAAGTCTGGCTGATTCTTTGGATCTACCGCAAACACTCGCTTTTCTCTTTCTAACACTTGCAATCCTAAATAAGCAGCTCCTAAATCTCCAGTAACTACAATTAAGTCGGTTGCTTTTGCACCGTGTCTGTACACAATATCTTCCGCTTTTGCAGTTCCAATGGCCGTTACAGAAATTAAAATTCCTTTGGTAGAAGAGGTCGTGTCTCCACCCACTAAATCTACCTGATAGGTATCACAAGCCAACTGGATTCCTGCATACAATTCTTCAATTGCTTCTAGTGGAAAGCGATTTGAAACAGCTATCGAAACCGTAATCTGAGTGGCTTTCCCATTCATCGCGTACACATCCGATAGGTTGACCATGACTGCCTTATAACCTAGATGCTTTAATGGCATATAGCTCAAATCAAAATGCACTCCTTCGATCAATAAATCGGTTGTGACTAAGGTTTCATCTTGATTGGAAATCACCGCAGCATCATCGCCAACAGCATATTTTGTAGTGGCATTCTTAACCGTAAAATATTGTGTAATATGATTGATTAAACCAAACTCTCCAAGCTCAGCCAATGAGGTTTTTTGTGGATTTTTATCTTCTAACATGCCGCAAAGATAAAAACATTCAGAAGAACACACCTACTTACTTTAGCAAAATGGATTTAGCCTCAGAATGAAGCAATGGTTTTATAGAAGTCTTTAAGGAAATTCTGGCGTTTCGTGCATTACTACTATGTATATAAAAAAACCTCCTAATGAAAATTAGGAGGTATTCTTTATTTTTTTACATCTAATTATTGATGATGATCTTTTTGGATATATTTCCATGTTCATTGGGTATCCGGACTGTATATGTAGCATTTGCTAAAGATGAAATG
>JABJPX010000064.1 GCA_018663625.1 Polaribacter sp.
TGAGCCCCATTTGAAAGGAAACACTACTAGAATTTGCCAGATTATTGAGAGCGAAAAGGTTATCTACCATTCCAAAAAGTGAAACATTTCCTATTTGTGTAGAAATTCCAGCACCTACATTATGAAAAGAATAATCGTCTACCGTATAGGTTACTTTTGCATGTAGTTTTTCTGTAAATGTCTTCTCATAGAAACCCGTTAAGGCATATTGCGGACGTAAAGGTCTCATAATGGTGTGTATTTGGAGTCCGATAGCATCCGTATAAAATTCCTTGAAGGTATTGTCATAGCAAAATTTACTTCTTCTTTCCGAACCAAAACTGTATTTTAAAGCTGCATTTACTTTTGTCGGTCTCCAAGAAGCATAGGCATTCGTGTTGTTGCCCCTTGGTACTTTCTCTTCAAAATCGGCATTTAACTCTGCCCAATAATTTGTTGGGTTAGCGGGGTCAAACAAAAAATTTACTCCTTCAAAAGTATAGCTTCCTTTTACGGTGGTGTTTTGAACTTTTTTTGAATAATTGATGTATCCAAAATCGATTATACTTCCTGTAAACTCCAATCTGGGCGAAAGATGATAGGTGAGTCCAATATCGAGTCCAACTCCCAAACTTCCTCCTAAAAAAGAGTTGGTAATGAGTTCCATCGGGTTTTCTAAATATGCATCGTTTACAACCAAACCTGCAGATAAAAAATTCAAATCGATGGTGTTCAAATAGTTGGTATATATATTGTTTGTTCCTAGTTGTGTTGTAAAGGTTCCGGAATTATTTTGAGTTTCGATATTTAATGTGGAAGAATATACCTTAAACCTACCTCCTAATGTGAGCTTTTGATTTATTTTTCTGGACATCCCAACATGTAAGACACCTACAAAATCTACTTTATAAAGAAGTTGTGACAAGTCAAAGCTTTTATTGAGATAAGGGGCATTCCCTTCATTTAACAACGTAATTACATCTTTGGGCCAGTACGCAATGGCATCCAATTCTTGGTAAAAGCCGAAACTAATATAGGTTTTATCGTTCACTCTAAAACCGGCATTTAAAACATCGATTTGAACGTTCAGTTTTAGGTGATCTTCGGGTGCCAACTTATTTAAAAGTCGAAAAATTTTTGTATTGAAATCAATGCCATCTTCAGAAAAAAGATCGTTTAATTTGAAGTTCTTTAGGGCAACATCTCCAGACATCCCCGAGAGAAAAGGAATTCCAATATGAAACTTATAATTTGTTTCTGCTCCTGGGTTTAATAAGAGGGTTTGAGGGTTTTCTGCAAAACCGTATAAAACTTGTTTGTTTTGCGTCAATGTATCTATAGACACAAAGAGCAGCATCAGAAAAAAGAATTTCTTCATAATTATTCGGCAGCTATAAAATAGGTTCCAGCGGATTTTAATTCAAACGCTCTTGGGTCGTTTTCAATGAGGGGTGTAGCGGCTCCAGAAATGGTTACCGATGTTCTAGTTTTTCTAGTGTTCAAAATAATTGGATTTAAACGAACTTCAATGCTTTCTTGATAGGTAAATGCTTCATTTTGAGGGGGTACATTTAGCGTGCTTAGGGTGTAGATAACCGTTCCATTATCATCTAAAAATACTATCTCCACAGTAAAATCTCTGGTTATTTCATTCTTAACTTCGATATCAATAATAATTTTTTCCAAGTTATCTCGGAGATACGCATTCTCTAGAATACGGAAATCCGACACGTCAGATAATGGGTTCACATTTTCTGCACCTGATACCGTGTCTATAAAATCATTGGAATATAAAGTGAAATAAACAAGGGGTGTTTTTATGACTGGCCGATGCTCAAATTCCTCTACTTGCTTAAAATCTAACTTTTCTGAGCATGCCACTGAGAAAAGGAACATAAGGAATATCCCTATTTTAAAATGTTTCATTAATTTTCTTTTAAAGTATATGGCTTTAGTTTTAGTAAAATTATAGCAATTGTTTTATTTCATGAAGGGCTCTCACGGTTACAAACGTATTCCCTTTCGGATTCGTATTTTCAAAGTCACAATAAATAGCTTTAAAACCAAAGTTGATCGCTCCTTCTATATCGGCCTCGATGCTATCGCCAATCATAATTGAATTTTCTTTGGTAGCTTTTGCAACACTCAAAGCATGTTTGAAAATTAATGGATTTGGTTTTTTGACTCCAACAGACTCCGAGGTAATTACTTGATCGAAATAATGATAGATCTTTGAACTTTTCATTTTCTTGGTCTGTACTTCTTCAAATCCATTGGTAATAATATGCAATTGATATGTGTCTTTCAAATAGTTTAAAATATCGATAGCTCCGTCAAAAAGATGGTTAAAATTTGGCATTAGTTTTATATATTGAATGGCCAAGGTGTCTATTAATTCGTCAGAAATAGAAAAATGGACAGCATCAAATGCTTCTTTTAATCTTTGATAACGCAGTTGTTCTTTGCTCACTTTTTCTTGTCGATACAAACGCCAATACTTAAAATTAATGGGCTTATACACTTCTAAAAAAATAGCAATATCAAGATCAATCTGATACTTCTTGAATAATTCTTGAAAAGTAAGGTCTGAATTTTTTTCAAAATCCCAAAGCGTATGATCTAAGTCGAAAAAGATGTGTTTAATCCGTGCCAATTGTTTTATATTTGATAAAAAGTTATTTTTTGACTCCAAAAGTAAACAAAAACCATTTATCTACTTTTTATAAGAACATTCTTATAATGTTTAAAGGTACTTTAATTGCACAAATTATTGCAGTGATTAGTTCTCTTTTTATTGCAAAAATATACGGAAGTGAAGCCTACGGTATTCTGAGCGTTTTTATTGGTTTTTCTTCCATTCTATCTGTTTTGAATTCGCTACAACTAGACAATTATATTGTTACCTGCAAAGAGGAATTCACGCGAAATCATTGGTTTAATTTTCTATTCATACTCATCCCGGTAATGACCGTTATTGGCACCCTGGTACTTCTTCCTTTTTATATTATTTTCTTTGATAAGGGAATGGATTTTAATGTTTTAATGCTCGCTCTATTGAGTGCCATTTTGCTGAGTTATAATAAAACGCATGAATTTTTCCTGACTAGTAACAAGAATTTTTCCTCCATTTCATTTGCGAAAATACTTTTAGTTCTCATCAATGTTTTTTTTCAATTTGCATTTTACATAAAATATAGCCTTTACGGATTGGTTTATAGCTCGTTTATTTCATTGCTCATTGTTACTTTGTATTTTAGTTTTAAAAATAAAAATTACTTCAATGCAATCGATTTTAAGATTATTAAAACAAATCTGAGTTTTAATAGCTCTATAATGACCTTCTTACTTCCCTCTAGGTTTATAAACAATTTAGCATCACAGTCGATTCCGTTATTCATCTTTGCTTTTTTTAGCCTTAAGGATGCAGGCGTATATTTTTTCAGTCAAAAGATTTTGACAATGCCGCTCTTTATAATTTCTTCTTCCATTTCAACGGTATACTTTGAAAAGGCATCTAGCCTAATGAATACCTCAAAAAAAGAGCTTTTAAAAACCACTAAAAAAATCATTCGCTTTAATGTTGGCACCATGTTTTTATTTTTAGTGCTAATGAATACCCTTGGGATTTACTTATTAGAAATGTTTTTAACAGACAACTGGGTCAATTTAAGAAAGTATTTACTGCTGCTATCTTTTCTTGTTTTAAGCAGATCCTCATTTAGTCCAATTAGCAATATCATTGTAGTTTTAGATAAAAACAATATAAGTTTGCTCTTCAATGCAATTCTTTTAGTAATCAATTGTATTGCTTTTTATATTGGCTTTATAATGCATGAGCTAACCTATACAATTTATATCCTATCCTTTTTGGGAGGTATTGCTTATTTAATATTGACTCTTTATTTTTTGAAAATTATAAAAAAACAATCCTACTCATGATAAAACCGACTTTATTTGAAAGGCTAGATTTTTTAATCTTTGGGCATTTGATTCATTTATTATATCCTACCTACTTCCGTCAAAAGTATGGGTATCAAAAATATTACATTCTTTTTTTTCATTATTGGATTCCCCAAAAACTATTCCGACTCAACCCAAAAGCAAGTTGGCCGGTTCATTTTACTTCCAAGGTATTGGCACCTGAAAATATTAAAAAAGGGATCTTATGCGATCCGGGAGACAATCCAAATGTATACGTACAAGCCAATAACGGATTGATTATTGGGAATAATGTAGGTTTTGGAACGGGTTCAAAAATCATCTCTGCAAATCATGCGCACACAAGGCATTCGGAACATACAAAAACCGCTCCAATTGTTATTGGTGACAATGTTTTTATTGGAGCAAATAGCATTGTATTACCGGGAGTACGTATTGGAGATAATGTCATTATTGGCGCTGGGTCTGTTGTTTGTAAAGCGATTCCGTCAAATTCTATTGCCGTTGGCAACCCTTGCAAAGTAATCAAAGAAAATAAGCCTTACGAAGAAACACTCACTGAGATGAAATTTCACAGAAAAATTCCTAAATAAAATTTTTCGAAAAAGTAGGATAATCTTCATACGTTGTCCCAAAACTTTCATAGAATTTAGCAACTCCAGGAATCATAGAACCTTCAAAATCTAAAATTTGATGGCTATGCCGATACTTTTTAATAATTTCATCTACAAGTAAGGTTGCCGCAGCATTCTTTTTTCCAAACGCACTAGCAACAGGGATTAAATAGGTAATTCTTTTGGGATCTACTAAAAGCAACACTCCAGCAATTAAAACTGTATTTCTTTTGATCCCATAACATTGAACAGCTTGTGTCTTTAAATTTAAAATATTTTGAAGTACTTTTTTCATTGAAACATGGGTGCGATGATTTTTGTCATTCAACACATAAAAATCGTAAAACTCATTTGCAGCGATGTTTTCTTGAAAAGTAAATCCCAATGAACTTGCTTTTTTGAGGACTCTTTTTCTGTTTTTATTAAATTTAGCATGCATATTTTCATATACATTTTCTATTGTTAAAAGCGCATTTTTTCTCAACTTCATGTTAGCATTCAAAAAATTATCAGCATTGAAGTTTATGGACGTTCTCATAAACTTTTTAGGAATCCGACGGATCATGTTTTCCTGAATTTGAAGGGTAATAGGTGCGAAGGAAAAAATGCCTAATTGCTGACAAAAAAAAGGTTGTGTAATGTATTTTAAAAAATATTTTTGCTTCCAGGGAAGCGGCATCACAGCTTCGTAATCATTCAAAATTAGGACCTCCCAATTCTCGGAAACAGCGTCTAAATACCATGAAAACGCATAAATTCTGAATTGCACAGATGCGGCAATACAAGCATCATACTTATCAATATCTACGTCTTTTCTTTTAATGCAATAGATCATCTTTATGAAGTGGCGATTTTTAGCATGGATTCATAGAGTCTTTTCCAACCTTTCCAACGCAAATAATTGCTCAAACTTTCGTTATGGAATAAGGTAATAAAGAGTCCATCTACTGCTTTTACTTGATTTTTTAAGTCTCTTATTCTCCCCAAA
>JABJPX010000065.1 GCA_018663625.1 Polaribacter sp.
TAAACTTCATATAACCGATGAAAAAGACTTAAAAGGGCTTCCTGATGGAGCAAAAGAAGCAGCTAATTTGTTGGCGAAGAACCAAAATAAAGAAGGCTGGCTTATTACTTTAGATTATCCGAGTTACATTCCATTTGTAACGTATGCAGAGAATAGAATCTTAAGAAAAAAACTAGCTATCGCCTTTGGAAAAAAAGGATTTCAAAACAATGAGAACAATAATGAAGAAATTGTTTTAAACATTGTTAAGTTAAGACATCAAAGAGCAAATTTGCTTGGCTATAAAACTCATGCGCATTTTGTGTTGGAGGAACGAATGGCTGAAACTCCAGAAAAAGTACTTTCTTTTTCTGAGGATTTATTGAGGAAGGCAAAACCAGCAGCGCTTAGAGAATTTAAAAATTTAGAGTCATATGCAAAAAAGCTAGACGGAATAGATCAACTTCAAAAATGGGATAGTGCCTTTTATTCAGAAAAATTAAAAAAAGAAATTTTCAATTTAGATCAAGAGATTTTAAAGCCTTATTTTCAATTAGAAAATGTTATTGAGGGAGTATTTACTGTATCAAACAAGTTGTATGACCTAACTTTTGAAGAAGTTTTTACTATTGAAAAATATCACGAAGATGTAAAAACGTACCATGTTAAAAACACTATAGGTGAGTTTATTGCTATTTTATATGCAGACTTTCACCCAAGGGAAGGAAAACGAAATGGTGCATGGATGACCTCCTACAAGTCTCAGCAAATTAAAAACAACAGCAATGAAAGACCTCATATTTCTATTGTCTGTAATTTTACAAAACCTACAGAAACACAACCCTCTCTATTAACTTTTAATGAGGTTACTACCCTATTTCATGAATTTGGACATGCATTACACGGCATACTTGCAAATACAAGGTATAGTAGTCTGTCTGGAACCTCTGTGTCTTGGGATTTTGTAGAATTACCAAGTCAAGTATTGGAAAACTGGTGTTATGAAAAAGAAGCATTAGCATTATTTGCAAAACATTACCAAACAGGCGATATTATTCCAATGGAATATGTAGAAAAAATTAAAGAATCTGCCAGTTTTCATGAAGGCATGCAAACACTTCGTCAATTGAGCTTTGGTTTATTAGACATGGCTTGGCATGGAGGCAAGACTCCAGAAAATATTGTATCTGTAAAAGAGTTTGAAACTCAAGCTTTTTCTGAAACTCAACTCTATCCTGATGTCAAAGAAAACTGTATGAGTACTGCTTTTTCTCATATTTTTCAAGGCGGATATTCAGCAGGATATTATTCCTACAAATGGGCGGAGATTTTAGATGCTGATGCCTTTGAATACTTTCAAGAAAAAGGAATTTTCAACAAAGAAGTTGCCAAAAAGTTTAAAGAACACATTCTAACTAAAGGTGGCACTGAAAAACCTATGGTACTATACAAACGATTTAGAGGAAAAGAGCCTAGACCAGAAGCTTTATTAAAAAGAGCAGGATTGTTATAGTTTATGCTTACGATTCTTTTCTTGAATCCATTTGCTCATGTATTTAGAACTCTGTAAAGAATGGTGCATCAGCATTTTCCCTGTAAAATTATTATTTCTGTGCTGTTCTAAATTAGAAAAAACCTCATCTATACATTTAAATAATAGAGGTGTTAATTGTTCTTTGTCAAACTTTGTATTGATAATTTCTATTCCACGTTGCTGCGCCTGATTCCATTGAATTTTGTCTGTATATAATAAAACAGCTTTCTCTATAAATTTTGCTATTTCATCTTCTACAAAACCGCTCCAAGGAATTTCATCATTCATTCCTTCAGATCCTATACTAGAAGTAACTGAAGGTGTTCCGCACAACATGGCGTTGCTAAGTTTTCCTTTAATTCCTGCACCAAAACGCAAAGGAGCTAGTAAGATTCTACTATTTTTAAGAACCTCAAAGGCATCTTCTACAAAACCATGAACAAAAAAGCCTTCGTTAGCATTGGTAAATTCCAAAACTTGCTGGGTCGGATACGCTCCATAAATATGAAGTTCAGCTGCAGGAATTCTTTTTCGAATTTCTTTCCAGATATGTTTTTTTAATTGAATTGTTGCATCTAGGTTGGGTGCGTGAATGAAGTTACCAATAGATACAAAATGATGTCTTTCATCATAGGGCTTCCATGAATTATTTTCATCAATTTTATCAAATAAAAATGGTAAATAATACAACAAGCTTTTATCAATTTTAAATACTTCTTTCAATAGCTTCATCTCAAAAGTTGAAATGATTAAAGAAATATCACAGCGATAAATTGCTGCGATTTCTCGTTTAGAGATCTCTGAATTTAAGAGCATCTCATTACTAAACTCAATTCCTTTTTTTAGTGCCTCATGTCTAGTTTTTCTAAGGCAATGTAGGTCTTCAGTATCTAGAACACGAAGGGCTTTGGGGCAATA
>JABJPX010000066.1 GCA_018663625.1 Polaribacter sp.
GACCTTAAATAATTGTTAAATGAACCTTTAAAGCTCTATTTTTAGTTGTATATTTATAACCTATGTTAATTAAAAATACTATTATATGTATAATAAATTCTTTTTTACAGTATTACTAACTCTTTTTTTTATATTTAAACAAAAAGCACCATGAATTTGAAAACCAACCTTAAGAATATTTTATTCTTAGACATAGAAACAGTGCCTGAGTTTGAACATTGGTCGGAATTATCGGAAGAACAGCAAGAACTGTTTGCCAAGAAAACTCAGTACCAAAGAAAAGAAGAATTTACCCCAGCAGCATTCTATGATCGTGCAGGAATTTGGGCAGAGTTTGGTAAAATTGTGTGTATTTCAGTAGGGTATTTTACAGAAGTATCCAAAGTAAAAAAATTAAGAATTACCTCCTTTTTTGGAGATGATGAAGTCAAAATACTTACCGATTTCAAAGAGTTATTAAACACTCATTTCAGTCAGCAATACAAAGTGTTGTGCGCGCACAATGGAAAGGAGTTTGATTTTCCATTTATGGCAAGAAGAATGATAGTTCATAAAATAGAATTGCCTCAAAAACTAAATCTATTCGGAAAAAAACCTTGGGAAGTCCCGCATTTAGACACCTTAGAATTATGGAAATTTGGAGATTACAAACATTATACCTCCTTAAAACTATTAACCTCCATTTTAGGAATTCCATCTCCAAAAGACGATATCGATGGGAGTGAAGTGGCGCAGGTTTATTATCAAGAAAAAAACATGGACAGAATTGTAAAATATTGCGAAAAAGACACCATTGTGGTCGCACAAGTTCTCTTAAGGTTCAATAATGAAGCGTTGTTGAATGACGAAGACATTACCAGTGTCTAGTTGAATTTTTTTTAAGGAAATTATTTTAACCCTCTAATTTCATAGAAAGTTCTAGCCATCGTTCTTCTTTTTGTTCTAATTTTTTGATAATTGCTTCCAATTCTTGAGACTTCGCTGCAATTTCATCCGTAGGAATTTCAACATTTAAAAATTGATTTTCAATCGATGCTTTGCTTTTCTGAAGTCTTCCAATTTCTGCTTCTAAACCTCCAAATTCTCTTTTTTCATCAAAGTTTAAGGTCACAGGTTTTTTCTTTTTTTCCACCACTTTTTCTGGTGTTTTTTTCTTTTCTACTTCTTTAGGAATAGAACCATCATAGGCCCTAAAATCTGAGTAGTTTCCTGGGAAATTCTCGACAACACCCTCTCCTCTGAAAACAAATAGTGCATCCACAATTTTGTCCATAAAATAGCGGTCATGAGAAACTACCAATAAATTTCCAGGGTAATCTAACAAGAAGTTTTCCAAGACGTTTAAAGTAACCACATCTAAATCATTGGTGGGCTCATCCAAGATTAAAAAGTTAGGATTTTGAATTAAAACAGCACACAAGTACAATCTCTTTTGTTCTCCTCCTGAAAGTCTTTCTACAAAATCGTATTGTTTTTTCTTGTCAAACAAAAAACGTTCTAACAGTTGCGAAGCAGATATTTTACGTCCTTTTGTTAGTGGAATAAATTCACCAAATTCTTTGATAACTTCAATCACCTTTTGTCCAGGTTTTACCTTAATTCCAGATTGTGTATAATACCCAAATTTCACTGTTTCACCTACGGTCACCTTTCCTCTGTCAAGCGGAGCAGTTTCTGTGATGATATTTAAAAAAGAAGATTTTCCAGTTCCGTTTTTACCAATAATCCCAACACGCTCTCCACGTTTAAAAATATAGTCAAATCCATCTAAAATCTTTTTATCTCCATACGATTTTTTCAATTTGTGGAGCTCCAAAATTTTACTTCCCAAACGCTCCATGTTAATTTCTAACTGAACTTGATGATCTTGTCTTCTTTGGTGTGCTTTTTCTTTGATCTTATAAAAATCATCTGTTCTCGACTTCGATTTTGTCGTTCTTGCTTTCGGTTGCCTGCGCATCCAGTCCAACTCTTTTTTGAATAAACTTTTGGCTTTGCCCAAATTGGTAGCTTCCAATGCTAAGCGTTCCTCTTTATTTTGAAGATAGTACGAATAATTTCCTTTATACTTATAGATGTTTCCTTCATCCAATTCTATAATTTCATTACATACACGTTCTAAGAAATAACGATCATGCGTTACCATGAATAGCGTTATTTTTTCTTTTGCAAAGAAAGCTTCTAGCCATTCAATCATTTCTAAATCTAAATGATTTGTGGGTTCATCTAAAATTAATAAATCGGGTTTGTTAATTAAAACAATGGCCAAAGAAAGACGTTTTTTTTGCCCCCCAGAAAGTGCTCCTACTTTTAATGTTAGATCGTCTAATTTTAATTTTGACAAAATTTGGCGGTATTGCGTTTCAAAATCCCATGCATTGTATTGCTCCATCAAATCAAAAGCCGTTTGAAATGCATCGGCATTTTCAGGATTTTCTAAAGCAGCTTCATATTGTTTTACAACATTTAATACCGTATTGTCAGTCGCAAAAATAGTTTCCTCAATCGTAAGAGCAGGATCTAAATCCATATTTTGAGCCAAATAAGCAATAGAAATCCCTTTTCTACTTACAACCTGACCTGAATCGGAAGTGTCTAAACCCGCAATGATATTCAAAATAGAAGTTTTTCCACTTCCGTTTTTAGCTACAAAAGCTATTTTTTGATCTTTGTTAATTCCGAAAGAAATGTCATTAAACAAAATACGTTCGCCGTAAGACTTAGAGATATTTTCTACTGTTAAGTAATTCAAAAGATTGATTTTTAGGAATTACAAAGAAACAAAAAACCCAAACGTTAACTCGGGTTTAAAGGGATTAATTAACTTATTTGTAGCCATTGTTTCTTTAGGTTCATTTTTTATATAAAACTTTCTGCTGCATCACAAAAAGAGTACAATTAAAAGCTTATTTTAGTCTTTCAAAAGTCTATAAATGCTAAACATTAAGAACCTTTCAATTTCTTTTCTTCAAAATAAAAAAATTGAAGCAGCTGTTCATGATGTTTCTTTTTCATTGTATCAAAATGAAATTTTAGGAATGGTAGGAGAATCGGGAAGTGGAAAATCGATTACTTCTTTAGCGCTTTTAGGGTTATTGCCAAAAGGAATTGCGAAAGTTGATGGCGCTATTTTCTACAATGAAGAAAATATAAATACCTATTCAGAAAAGGCATTTCAGAAAATAAGAGGCCGTAAAATTGCCATGATTTTTCAGGAACCGATGAGTTCTCTTAATCCAACTCTTACCTGCGGATATCAAGTTGCAGAAATTTTACAACAACATACACAGTTTTCTAAAAGTGAAATTTATGCTGCTGTAATTTCTCTTTTCGAAAAAGTAAAATTACCCCGAGCATCTAGTATTTTTAAAGCGTATCCACATCAAATTAGTGGGGGGCAAAAACAACGGGTAATGATTGCCATGGCGATCGCTTGCAAGCCGGAAATTTTGATTGCTGACGAGCCAACAACGGCTTTAGACGTTACCGTACAAAAGGAAATTATCTTGTTGTTAAAAGAATTGCAACAAGAATATGGAATGAGTATCCTTTTTATTACCCATGATTTAGCCTTGGTTTCGGAAATAGCAGATCGGGTAGTAGTCATGTATAAAGGAAGTATTGTTGAACAAGGAAGCACAAAAGAAGTTTTTTTAAACCCCCAAAAAAATTATACCAAAGCATTAATCAATTCGAAGCCAAATTTAGAGCTAAGGCTACATACATTACCAACGGTTACAGATTTTATTGATGAAACTGTTGATAACACCGTATATACGAAAGAGGATAGAGCTCGTTTTCATGAAAAAATATATCAGAAAACACCTCTGTTAGAAATACGTAATTTAAAAAAAGAGTTTATTACCAAAGGGGCATGGTTTCAGAAAGACGAAGTTGTAAAAGCCGTAAATAATATTTCATTTCAGATTTTTGAAGGAGAAACATTGGGTTTGGTAGGGGAGTCTGGTTGTGGTAAAACTACTTTGGGTAGAACTATTTTACATTTAGAAAAAGCAACTTCTGGACAGGTTCTTTTTGGAGGAAAAGACATTACACAGCTATCAAAAACAGGGTTGAAGAAACTTAGAAAAGACATTCAGATTATATTTCAAGATCCTTTTTCATCACTAAATCCAAGAATTACGGTTGGGAATGCTATTTTAGAACCGATGAAGGTTCACGGTATTTTGTCAAATAAGAAGGAAAGAATAACGTATGTTTTAGACCTGTTAAAAAAAGTGGGTTTAGAAGAAGAACATTTTAATAGATATCCCCACGAATTTTCGGGAGGACAAAGACAGCGAATTGGTATTGCAAGAACAATCGCATTACAACCGAAGCTAATTATTTGCGATGAGTCGGTTTCGGCTTTAGATGTTTCTGTCCAAGCACAAGTTTTAAACTTATTGAATGAATTGAAAGCAACATTTAATTTCACATATATTTTTATTTCCCATGATCTTTCAGTTGTTAAATACATGTCAGACCAATTGGTGGTCATGAATCAAGGAGAGATTGAGGAGATTGGTGATGCAGATGTTATTTACAAAGCACCAAAAACAACGTATACGAAAACACTAATTGCCGCAATTCCTAAGGGGATCTAGCCTTTTTTTAATCTCTCAATAAGTGGTATATTGCACCCCGAAATTAGATAAGAATTCTTTATGAAAATAATTGTACCAATGGCCGGAATTGGGTCACGTTTAAGACCTCATACGCTCACAATCCCTAAACCTTTAACCGTTATTGCAGGAAAACCAATCGTACAACGTTTGGTAGAAGATATTACTGCAGTTGTAGCCCAAGAAATAGATGAAATAGCCTTTATAATTGGACCAGCAGCAAAAGGGTTTCCCGCAAACACGAAAGAGACCTTATTGAAAATTGCAGCAGAATTAGGAACCAAAGGATCGGTATACATTCAAGAAGAAGCCTTGGGAACTGCACATGCACTATATTGCGCCAAAGAATCCTTGAGTGGTCCCTGTGTTGTTGCTTATGCTGATACATTATTCAAAGCAGATTTTAAATTAGACGCAAGTGCAGACGGTGCCATCTGGGTTAAACAAGTAGAAGACCCAAGTGCCTTTGGTGTCGTAAAAGTAGAAGACGGTTTTATTACCGACTTTATTGAAAAGCCAAAAGATTTTGTTTCAGATTTAGCGATTATCGGTATTTATTATTTTAAAGATGGAGATCGTGTAAGAAAGGAAGTTGAATATTTAGTTGACAATGATCTAAAAGAGAATAACGAATACCAATTGACCAATGTCTTAGAAACTTTAAAAAGAGAAGGCGCAAAATTTATTCCAGGAAAAGTAGATGCTTGGATGGATTGTGGTAAAAAAGATCCTACTGTAGATACGAATAAACAAGTGTTAGGTTTCGAGTATGAAGCCGGTAATAACTTAGTTTCTAAAGATGTTGTCTTAGACAATTCAGAAATTATTCAACCCTGTTTTATTGGTGAAAATGTACTGTTAAAAAATACAAAAATAGGACCCTATGTTTCTATTGGAGCAAACAGTATTGTTACAGATTCAACTATTAAAAACTCGCTAATTCAATCAAATGTCTCTATAAAAAATGCAGTTTTAGAGCAGGCAATGATTGGAAATTATGCCAAATACAACGGGAAGTACACTTCTGTAAGTATTGGTGATTATACCGAATTATTATAAATGAAATTTATCACAAAGAATAGCGAAAAAAAAAATATAAAGCGTTCCTTTAAAAGTGCGCTAGTTCTTTATTCTATATTCTTTGTGTTTTTTTCGATGCCTTCATATGCACAAGATAGTATTGCGTTGCCAAAAGATTTGAATGAAGAAAAGGAGTTAAAATTCCAACAATATTTTTTTAAAGCTTTGGCGGAGAAATCGATTCGTAACTTTCAGAAAGCGATCGAAAATTTAGAAAGTTGCAATCAAATAATTCCAAACGATGTTGCTGTTTTCTTTGAGTTTTCTAAGAATTATTTTGCGCTGTATCAAATAGAATTGGCCAAAGAATATATTGATAGAGCATTGGTAAAAGACCCAGAAAACTTCTGGATGTTACAGCATTTAGTTGCTGTTTTACAGCGTAGCAACAGCTATGCTGAAGCAATTGAAATACAAATTGAATTGGTAGCCAAGAAACCTAAAAATGTCCAACTAAAAGAAGGATTAACAAAGCTTTACCTTAGGGATAATCAGCCAGAAAAAGCACTTGAGACTATAAATTTAATTACAGAACAAAATGGATCTACAGTGTATCTTCGAAACTTAAAAACGGCGTTAGAAAAAAGAAAATTAAGATTTAAAAAGGAAGAGAAACCGACGAAACTTGTTTCTTTTCAAGCGAAATTTGATTTTGATAAAACCTACCTATCTCTAGAACGATTATTGAAAAACTCTAAAAATGAAGTAGTTTTATTAAAGTATAGCAAGCAAGGAATTCAGCGCTTTCCAGCCCAACCATACGTGTATTTGGTGCAAGGAAAAATCTTGAACCAACAGAAAGGGTACAAAAATGCGTTATCTATATTGAAAAGTGGGATTGACTTTGTAATTGAAGATGAAATGGAACAAGATTTTTACAAGGAAATTGCAAAATCATACAAAGGTCTGGGAAACCTAAAAGAAGAGAAAAAGTATTTAAAGAAATTAAATAAAGACTGAAGCTGATGAAATACCTTTTTCGAATATGCGTTCTTTTGCTGTTTTTTACATCTTGTGGCACTAATAAAAGAGTCATTGATGCCAATGCAATTGCGGAAAAAATGTCTGCGAGAAAAGTTGCAAGAAAACATGTTGCAGCTAATTTTGATAAAAAGACTCTTGCAGCAAAAGTAAAAGTGAAGTTTGATAACGGCAAAACAAAAGAAAGTGTTTCTGTTACCATGCGCATTGTAAAAGACGAAGTTATCTGGTTAAAAGTGACAAAATTTATTACTATTTTAAAAGTAAAAATAACTCCTACAAGCGTACAATACTATTCTCCTTTTTTCAAAAATTATTATGATGGCGACTTTTCAAGTTTGGAGGAACTATTAGGATTTGAAATTAATTTTGAACAATTGCAAAATGTACTTTTAGGGCAATCAATACAGAATGTGAAAAAGCAAAAACAACAACTTGAAATAAAAGACAATGCCTTTGTGTTGTCACCAAAAGTACAATCCGATTTGTTTAAGATCTTTTATTCAGTAAGCCCGTCACATTTTAAATTAGAGAAACAACAGATTGTAAACCCAATAAAACAACAGCAATTAGATATTTCATATTCGAATTACAAGATAATTGAAGCCGAAATTTTTCCCACAAATATCACTATTAAAGCACAACAAAAGAAGAAATATACTCATATAGATGCAACGTTTAAATCCGTTAAATTGAATACAAAAGTAAATACTTCTTTTAGAATTCCAGCAAATTATAAACGCCTCAATTTATAATGATCAGACAACGGTTTTACATTCCATTCCTCATTTTCTTGTTAAGTACAGTTTGCATTTCTGGGCAAACTCGAAAGCAGTTAGAAACACAACGAAAGAAATTAAACCTCAAGATTAAAAAGGTAAATAAGTTACTTTTTGAAGCTAAAAACGATCAAAAAAATGCTTTAGTAGATTTAAGTGCCCTCAATCAAAAAATTGGTGTTCGCGAGAAATTGATTGAAACAATTCATTTAGAAGTCAAACTCTTATCCGCTGAAATTGTTGCTAATGAAAACAAAATCGCGAAACTCAATACACGCCTATCTGCCTTGAAAGAAGATTATGCATCGATGATTTTTAAGTCATATAAGAGCAAATCTCAGCAAAGTAGAACCATGTTTTTATTGTCTTCTCGTAATTTTAGACAAGCCTATAAACGTTTGGAGTACATGAAGCAGTATGCTTCTTTTCGGAAAAAACAAGGAGAAGAAATAATGATACAAACTGACCTTGTAAAGCAATTTATTGTTTCTTTAAATTTACAAAAACAAGAAAAAGACACGTTAATTTTATCAGAAAACGAACAAAAAAATAAGATCGAACAGGATAAAAAAAATCAAGAAAAACTTGTTTCAGAAATTAAAAAGAAAGAAAAAAAATACAAGAGCGAACTTAGAAAATCGATTCGAGAAGAAAAAAAGATTGCACAAAAAATAGACAAACTAATTAGAGCAGCCATTGCGCGAGCAAACAGAAAAACAAGAGTAAGTTCAAATAAAACCAAGAAAAACGAATTTATTTTAAGCCCAGAAGCAAAAGCTTTAGCGGCAAGATTTGAATTGAATAAAGGAAAGCTACCCTGGCCTTTAAGAGAAAGTTTGGTTATTAGACGTTTTGGCAAACAACCGCATCCAACATTTAGTGGAATTACAATTAACAGTTCTGGTTTGCATTTGGCGACCAAAAAAGGCGCGTATGCATCTGCCATTTTCGGAGGAACTGTTCTGGCAATTCAATTGACTACTGAAAGAAAAAAGAATGTTTTAGTACAGCATGGTAATTATATAACGGCTTATAACAACTTAGAAAACTCTTTAGTTAAGATGGGCGATACAGTAACAATTGGCCAAGAATTAGGAAAAGTATATACCGATAAAGTAACAGGTAAAACAACCCTAATTTTTTTATTGTTTAAAAATACTACGCGTTTAAATCCAGCGTCTTGGATGCTCAAACGATAAGTGAATGTTGCATAACTTTTTTAATAATATTCTTTCTTGTGATTGCAGCGGTCGCAATTACTCCAGAAAATAATGCTGCTGCTACTCCTGCTGTAACGATGTCCTGACCGGTTAAATAAAAATTCTTAATTGGGGTTCTTGGCTTCAAGAAACGCTGCCTGAAGCGCTTTGGAGTATGGTCCAATCCATAAATTTCTCCTTCTTGATAATTGATGAAATGCTTTGTTGTTAAAGGGGTAGAAAGTTCATAATGTTCAATTTTTCCTTTTAGGTGCGGGAGTTGTTTGTATAATTCATTCAATAAGCGTTGCGCAATTTTTTCTTTCATTGCAACATAGTCTTCATCACGTTTCATCCAGGTTGAATTTTTCCACTTGTCAAAAGGTTCGTACGGCAATAATGTGATGATATCTATGGTGCTTTTTCCTGGATACCGATTAGACCAATCTGAATCTTTTGCAGATGGAAAAGAAATATATACCACTGGAAAATCGGACTCTAAATCTTTTACATAATTATCGACTGCAGTGTCATGATCTATTTTATCTGGGTAAATCCAATAGTTTGTTTTTGGTAATTTTAATGCTTCAGGAGAACCTTTTAATCCGATATACAAACACGCATGAGAAACAGATCGCTTTACTGTTTTTAGTTGTTTTTTTAATTGATGTTTTTCTACAATTTGTTTTGGAAGTAATTTGTCATAGGTCGTCATAATCCCAGCGCCAGAAATAATATTTTTTGCAGAAAATATTTTACCGTCCTTCATTTTTACCCCAGTAGCTCTGTTTTTATTAATTATTACTTCATCTACTTCCGCACTAATTAAAATAGTACCTCCTGCATTTTCGATTACTTTATCAACGGTTGCTGCAATTTTAGAAGACCCTCCAATAGGAAAGCTTCCTCCAGAAAAATAATGACGGGCAACGGCAGCATGCATTACAAAACTACTTTGTTTTGGTGGCAAACCATAATCACCATACTGAGCAGAAAGCACTTTTATTAATGTTTCGTTTTTGGTGATAGATCTTAGAACTTCATCCGTTGTTTTGTCAGAAAAGGTATAAAATTTTTTTCGCAGTTTACCCCCAATTAAAGTACTTAGAATGGGTGAAAGTGCCTTGTCCATATAAAAGCCTTTACTCGTCTTTACCGCAGCAAAAACTAAGTCAACATAGGCTGTAATCGCTTCTTTCTCGTCTGGAAAATAGCTACATAATTTATCTTTAAAATTCTGCACCCCTTTCACAAAATCATACGATTTGTTTCCAATAATAATTTTATCATATACCGCTCCCATGTCTGCCCATTTGAGCTGATCGTCAGAAATGTAGTCGAATAATCTTTTTATGATTGCGTCTTTTCTTTGTACCTCGCCGATATAATGGATCCCAACATCCCATTCAAATCCTTTTCTCTTAAAGACATGCGTAAATCCTCCAGCAATATAATGACGTTCTAAAACCAAAACTTTCTGTCCTTCTTTTGCAAGAATTGCTGCGGAGGTTAAACTCCCCATTCCTGAACCAATAATGATGGTGTCGTACTGTTCTGCTAAGACTGGTTTTTTCTTGTAAGATTGAATCATTTTTAAAATTAAGATGTATCAAGCTAAGGTACAATCTTAAAATTTAAAAGAAATTTAATGAGCTTTGGTTCTTATTTTTCAACTAAATCGGAATACTTTTGATCCTCTTATAGAAATAAAGCTTTTAATTCTGTCGCGTCTGCGGGGTTAAGTTTTCCGGCTAGAATTAAACTCAATTGCTTTCTTCTTAATGCGCCTTCAAAACGTTCTTTTTCCAAATCTGTTTCTGGAGTAATTTGTTCAATTTCTACAGGTCTTCCTGTGTCATCAACAGCTACAAAGGTGTAAATACCTTCGTTTACCTTTGTTTTTTCTCCAGACAGTCTGTCCTCTATCCAAACATCTGCAAAAATCTCCATAGAAGATTTAAAAGCACGAGATACTTTAGCTTCTACAGTTACCACACTTCCAACGGGTACAGATTTGTTGAAGGCAACATGATTCACTGAGGCAGTAACCACAATTCTTCTAGAATGACGTCTAGCTGCAATACTGCAAGCACGATCCATTCGGGCTAATAATTCGCCACCAAAAAGATTGTCTAAATAATTCGTTTCTCCAGGTAAAACTAAATCGGTTAATATTGTTAACGACGCTGAAGGTGTTTTTGAATTCATAAAAATATTTTTTACAAAGGTAAGAATCGTTCCCTAACGAAGGTGGGTATTAAAAGAAAAGGGATTTCGAATTTTTAGAATTTTTTAGCTAAAATCCAGGCGTCTTTAGAAACCTCTTTTTTTATTGTTGTTAGAATTGCAAGCGCTTCTTTGCGCGAGTAAAAACTATCGAAAGCAACTTGAGTGAGCCCCCATTTATTCAATCCTAAAATAGTAGCATTATAACCTTTCTTTTTGAGTTGTTTTAACTTCTTTTCTGCATTTTCTGGGAATTGAAAAGAACCAGCGACTACATGAAAAGATTTTGGAGATTCCTTGGTTACCTGTAAAGAAATTGTTGGTAATGGATTTGAAATAACAAACGTAGCTGCTTGTATTTTTTTGTCGATTGCTTCTTTTTGAGATGCATACATTTGTTCTTGCTGTCTTTCTTGGTATCCGTTGCGAACAATAAAACCTAGAGATAACAAAACAACAGCAGTAGCTGCATATTTAGCAAACAAAGGAATGACAGATTTGCTTGTGTTTGCAGGAACTGGATGTTTTATCGCTGGCGATGAAACCGTTGATAAACCAAAAGAATTTGTTAAGAAATTATGCTCTTTTTGGGGTTCGAAAATCAACTGTTTTTCTGCATTGAAAGCGAGTGCTCCAATATTTTCAAAAACAACAGCACCGTTTTTTAAAGATTCGTTCCAAGAAGCAACACTAGCATTGATTTTTGCAAGCGCTTTTTCAAAAGAAATATTTTCTACAGCGGCAATATAGCTAACCACCAAGCCATCATTTTGTTTCAAATGCGTATTGAATGTTATTTGCTTTGTTGGTGGATGAAAAGTATGTGTAAAGGAATTGACTTTTGCGCCAATCTTATTCGTAATAAAACCACCAAAATTGGGTACAATTACACAATCATACCTATATAATAATTCGTTGATGTATTTTTCTACTGTCATATATACAAATATAGGAAATTTGTAAACCTACAAACGCTGTTGGTCTAAAAATTATTAACAATTTTTTTATATCTTGGTAATCAAATTATTGCCTTTTGGAAGAAGAAAAATTATTAGCAATCTTACGGTTGCAAAGAAGCAAAGCCGTTGGCGACATTCTGGCCAAAAAACTCATTGTAAACGTGGGAGATGTTGCGCAAATCTTCAAAGAAAAAAAGACCACTTTAGCAAAAATTAATGGTATTGGAGATCATGTTTTAAAGCATTTGTTTGATTCAAGCAATGTTTTAAAAGCAAAACAAGAGTTAGACTACATTCAAGAAAATAACATTCAATATTCCTATTTTTTAGAGGATGGATATCCTACAAACTTACTCAATTGTATTGATGCGCCCATCCTTATTTTTAAAGATGGGCGCATCGATATTTCGAATGATAAAATCATATCGATTGTTGGAACAAGAAATATGAGTTCTTATGGACGAGATTTTTGCAATCAACTTATCAAAGAGTTATCAATTTACAACCCTATAATTGTAAGCGGTTTTGCATACGGAGTTGATATTTGTGCCCACAAAGCTGCTATAAAAAACAACTTACAAACGATTGCGGTTTTAGCACATGGTTTCGAACATACATATCCAAAAGTGCATAAAAAATACATTCATCAAGTCAATGAAAAAGGAGGGTTTATCACCGAGTTTTGGCATGATGATCCACCACAACGTGAGAATTTTTTAAAAAGAAACCGGATCGTTGCAGGCATTTCAAAAGCAACAATTATTATAGAATCTGCAAAAAAAGGAGGTTCTTTGGTAACGGCAGACATTGCCAATTCATACGATCGAGATGTTTTTGCCCTGCCGGGAAGAGCATCGGATATATTTAGTAAAGGCTGTAATGATTTGATAAAAAACAACAAAGCTGCTGTTGTAACTGCTGCCTCAGATATTGTGAAGATGCTGAACTGGGATTTGCAAGAAAAACCAGGACCAATCCAACAACAATTGTTTCTTGAATTGAATGAAAAGGAACAAAAGATATATGACTTTTTACATTTTAAAGGGCAACAGGTTATCGATGTTATTTCTTTAGAATGTAATATTCCGGTATTTCAACTTTCACCGCTTTTATTGCAGTTGGAAATGAAAGGTGTTTTAAAACCTTTGCCGGGGAAGTTGTTTGAACTGATTTAATTATTCTTATTTTTGAGCAAAATCAATAGAAAGATGGCGGTAGAGAAAAAATTGATGTCTAAGAAAAAGCCAACATTCCCTATAAACGAAATGTTGGGGAAGTATTTGTTAAAATACAATAGAACCATAAAGATCCCTATCTTTTATGACGATTTATTACGTTTTCAAGGCTCAATTACGGTGTATGATAAAAGTGATGATGACACTCTTTGGATTCGAACCTATTATTCAGAATTTGACCGACAAGAAATTGATAAGAGTTTAAAAAAAATATACACGATGTTGCATTCCGATGGAAATGATGCAACCATTCCTTTTTTAAATGTAGATGCTATTGATTACTGTACCTTTGGGAATTCCAAGCCATTTCGTATAAAAATCAGAAATATTCTAAATGATAATTACACCTATTTTTATGTAAAAAAAGCGGATGCATCCCGGGTTTATGGTTTAGAGTTAGAGCATATTTTATCTCCCCATAACATGAATTTTTTGGTCTATAAAGACACCTTAATTGAAGAACATATTGCCGGAATTCCTGGAGACGATTTTATAAATGATTTCTTGCCAAAATGTACAGAAGCAGAAAAATCTCAAATTGCAAAAGAGTTTGTAAAGTTCAAAGAACGGTGTTTAGTTCGTTTATTGGGAGATATGCGTTCGTATAATTATGTGATTATTCCAACACATGATTTTGATCAAATTATTTATAAAATTAGAGCCATTGATTTTGACCAACAATCTTTTGAAGGAAACTTAAAGGTTTACAATCTTCAGTTTATGAAAGAAAACTTTAAGATAGTAGAAATGGTGAGTAAAAAATTAGACAATAATTCCATCCTGCAGTATAAAGTTGAAGAGCGTTCTTTTATGGCAAAAAGAATAATTGCCGCACCAAGAAGAGCGGCTCGTTTGATAAAATGTATGAAGCAAGACACTATTTCTTTTCCAGACAATGTTCAGTTGTTGAAAAAGCATTTGATAAAATATGTAGGAGATGTGAAATTTAAAGATTGTGAAAACATGGGAGAAGTTCTAGAAACTATTCTCGATTTTGTAAAACGAAATTACTTAGACATAAGTAACAAAGAATTGTTTTAAGCAAAGATTATTTTTTACTCCGTACACTTTCAATAGCAACCGTTATTAAAATCAATCCACCTCCAATATAGGTATTGGAGTTTGGAATTTCATTTAAAAAAAACACCGCCAAGCCAATCCCGAAAATGGGTTGCAAACTACTAATAATGGTGGTTGTGGTTGCCGAAAAAAACTTTAAAGAATGTAACATGAGGCTATGACCAACGGCAGTGGTTAAAAGCGCCAATAAGAGAAGGAAAGGAAACTGACTTTGCAGTCCGCTAAGATCCATAAAAAATAAAGTTGGCAATAGCAAGATGGTAATAATAACCGTTTGATAAAACATGAGCATGGTTCCGTTATAATTGGCAACATGTTTTTTTAAGATTAGGATTCGAATGGCATAACAAAGTGCAGAAAACACTCCAAATAAAATTCCTTTTACTTGTGTGCTTTCTAAATTAAATTCAGGGACTAAAAAAGAAACTCCCCCTAAAATAAGAAGCCCTAATGCAATGTAGACCGGGTCAAACTTCATCTTAAAAAAGAATGGTTCTAACAATGCCGTTATAATGGGAAATGTATAGAGAGACAAAATACCCAAAGCAACATTAGAAAGTTTTAAGGCATAAAAATAAGTTACCCAATGCGCTGCCATAAAAACCCCACTCATAAAAAAAGGAAGGTATTCTTTTTTTGAGTGGATGCGTAAATCGATTTTTTTGGAGGTACAGTAAACATATAAAAATACCATTGCTAAAGAAGCTCGAAACCAAATAATGACTTCAGTAGGGAGTGCAATGTACTTGCCTAAGACCCCAGAAGTACTTATAAATAGGGTTGCTAATAATAAATTAGAAAAATTTTTAAGATTTGAATTTTGCAAAATTTATATTTTTTGTAAAATAGCCAAAGCTGTTTTTACGGAGTCAATTCTGATAAAAGTGATCAGCAGACGCAACCCGTTCTTAGTTTCTTTTTCTTTCATGACACAACTTTTTCCATTTTGTTGCACATATTTTAATATTTTCGTGAAGGCTTCCGTTTGATAAAAATCACTCTGTTGATTCGCTACAAAATAGCCAAGCATTCTTTTCTGTTTTAAAATAATTTTTTCCAATCCTAAAGCCTTTGCCAACCACTTTATTCGAACAGAATCTAAAAGATCACTGACTTCATCGGGTATTTTTCCAAAGCGATCTACTATTTCTGTTTCAAAAATGGTCAATGCTTCATCAGTTTCAAGGGTTCCTAGTTTGTTGTACAAACTCAATCTTTCAGTGACTGAATTCACATAATCATCCGGAAATAAAATTTCAAAATCGGTGTCAATTTGCACTTCTTTTACAAATTCTTTTGGTTTGGAAAGGTCTTTTGGGTACAACTCTTTAAACTCATTTTCTTTCAGCTCATCGATGGCTTCTTTTAGAATTTTTTGATAAGTATCAAATCCAATATCATTAATAAAACCACTCTGTTCTCCACCTAATAAGTCTCCAGCACCTCGAATTTCTAAATCTTTCATTGCTATATTAATTCCGCTCCCTAAATCAGAAAACAACACCAGCGCTTCAATTCGTTTCCTTGCATCATCTGTCATCATGTGATAGGGAGGCGTAATGAAATAACAGAAGGCTTTTTTGTTGGAACGCCCAACTCTACCTCTCATTTGGTGCAGGTCAGACAGTCCAAAATTATTCGCATTATTAATAAAAATCGTATTGGCATTTGGTACATCCAAGCCGCTTTCTATAATGGTAGTGGATACCAAAACATCAAATTCATTATTCATGAACTCGAGCATTAATTCTTCTAATTTTTTGCCATCCATCTGTCCATGACCGATTCTAATTTTTGCTGATGGAATTAAGCGTTGTAGCAGTCCAGCAACCTCTTTGATGTTTTCTATTCGATTATGAATAAAGAAGACTTGTCCTCCTCGAGAGATTTCGTAAGAAATAGCATCCCTTATTGTTTCTTCGCTAAAGCGAATTACATTGGTATCTATCGGGTGTCTGTTTGGTGGCGGTGTTTTTATCACAGACAAATCTCTTGCCGCCATTAAACTAAATTGCAATGTTCTTGGGATGGGTGTTGCAGTCAATGTCAAGGTATCTACATTTTCTTTTAATGTTTTTAGTTTGTCTTTAACTGCAACGCCAAATTTTTGTTCCTCATCGATAATTAACAAGCCTAAATCTTTAAACGCGATTCGTTTGTTTGTTAATTGATGTGTACCAATAATGATATCAACTTCGCCACTATTAACACCCTCTATTGCCGCTGTTTTTTGTTTTGCAGTCCGAAAACGATTTAGGTAGTCAATCTTTATTGGAAAGCCTTTTAAGCGATCAGAAAAGGTTTTAAAATGTTGAAAAGCCAAAATAGTCGTAGGGACTAAAATAGCTACTTGTTTTCCATTATCTACTGCTTTAAAAGCAGCTCTAACTGCTACTTCTGTTTTTCCAAAACCAACATCACCACATATCAATCGGTCCATGGGTTGTTCTCTTTCCATGTCATTTTTTATGTCTTGTGTTGCTGAAAATTGATCGGGGGTGTCTTCGTACATGAAACTTCCTTCCAATTCATGTTGCATGTGCGTATCTGGACCAAAAGCAATTCCTTTTTGTAGCTTTCTTTTCGCGTATAACTGAATTAAGTTGAAGGCGATGTGTTTGACTCTTGCTTTTGTTTTTTGCTTGATTTTTTTCCAAGCTCCAGAACCTAATTTATAAATTTTGGGTGGTTTTCCGTCTTTGCCATTAAATTTAGAAATTTTATGCAGTGAGTGAATACTTACATATAAAATATCTCTATCTCCATATACGAGTTTTATGGCTTCTTGTTTTTTACCTTCTACATCAATTTTTTGTAAGCCTCCAAATTTTCCAATTCCGTGGTCCATATGGGTCACATAATCTCCGATTTCTAATTTATTTAATTCTTGAAGTGTAATGGCTTGCTTTTTTGCATATCCATTTTTTAATTTAAATTTATGATAACGCTCAAAAATTTGATGATCCGTATAACAAACTAATTTTGTGTGAACGTCAACAAAACCTTGGTATAATGGGAAAACAATAGTTTCGAAATGAACTTCAGTTTCGGCATCCTCAAAAATGTCATGAAATCGATTTGCTTGTTGCTCGTTGGCACAAAAAATATAATTGGTAAAACCTGCCTTATGATACTCGTTTAAGTTTTCTATTAATAAGTGAAACTGTTTGTTAAACGAAGGTTGTGGAAGCGTGTTGAATGTAACTTCCTTCTTGTTGCCGATATGAAATTTTTCAAGGTTTTTTTCGTTTCCAAAATTTACCAAAGAAAAATCTAGTAATTGCTTTTTTATAAAGGCACCATCACAAAATAAATCGACGGGTTTGGCGTGTTTTATTTCTTCGGATAAGTTATCAAAAGCTTCTTCCGCTTTTTTGAAAAACAAATCTAAACTGCCAGTAAGGAGGTCGTTGTTTTTTGAAAAAACAATGGTCTTGTCAGAAATGTATTTTAAAAAACTTTCTCGACTTTCTTTTAGTGTTTTGTTTTCAATATTTGGTATGATCGCTATTTTTTTTAGCTTTTCTTTAGACAATTGTGTAGCAACGTCAAAAGTTCGAATACTGTCTATCTCGTCTCCAAAAAACTCAATTCGATAGGGTTCATCGTTTGAAAAAGAAAATACATCTATAATTCCTCCTCTCACAGAGAAATCACCCGGTTCAGTGACAAAATCGACACGCTTAAATTTGTATTCAAATAAAATTTCATTTACAAAATCTAATGATAAGTTTTCGCCAACAGTAATTTTTAAAGTATTCTTTTCTAATTCCTTCTTCGTTACAACTTTTTCAAACAATGCTGTTGGATAGGTAATAATTACCGCCGGTTTTTTTCTAGAATTAATTCTATTTAAAACCTCAGAACGCAATAAAACATTTGCATTGTCGGTTTCTTCAATTTGGTAAGGTCTTCGATACGAACTTGGATAAAAAAGCACATTCTTCGCTCCTAAAAGTTGTTCCAAATCATTTAAATAATAGGCAGCTTCTTCCTTATTGTCAAAAATTAAAAGATAGGGTCTGTCTGTTTTTTTAAAAGTTTCAGCGATTACAAAAGACAACGAAGAGCCCACTAAATCCTTCAGTTGAAGAGAAGTCTTATCTTGTTGAAACGCTTTAATGATCTGCGAAATATTTTCAGATTTTTGATACTGATCTACAATGCTCTGTTTGCTCAACGAACTAAATTTTTATACAAATGTAAGCCCTATAATGATAAAAAACCATATTCAATTTTATTTTCTATTCAAATAGAATATATTTACAAAATTAACCTCAAGTCCCTTAAGAAAAACTAGACCTCAATACCCTAATTCCATGAGATTAAATAAAAACTCGTTACTAACAGTGCTTGCATTAATTTTTACAATTTCTTTCTTGGCTCAAAGTAAAGAAAGTAAATGGACTGCAGGAGTTAGTTATGCACTCGCAAAATATACTCCAGAACAATCAAAAATTATGGGATATCAATTTGTACATCAATTTCCGCGACTCGATGTCTCTCGACATTTGGTAAATGGATTCTCATTGAATGCTGGAGTAGCAGCAGGTCAAGTTATAGACCCACAGTTAAACAAATATCTAACCCTAGATGCTACGGTTCGCTATGATTTTAATCGATCAGATTATAACGCAGTGCCTTATTTGTTGTTAGGGGTAAGTTCTATTAATGCATTAATATCTTCATCGACCCTAAATTTTGGTGCAGGAAACACGCTTTGGTTTTCACAACAGTATGGAGTTAATTTTCAAGCCATGCTTAGGTATTCATCGGACAAAACCTATTTGCAAAAATCTCACAAATATTTTTCTGTGGGTATCGTGTATAGTTTCGTTCCAAGAAATTTAGTTAGAAGGGTTTGGGGAAGGTAATGTCAAACTCAATATTAAATTTCGTTTAGTTTTATCATTTCAAGCAATATCATATTCATTTTGCTTGAATTTATATAGCCATTCAATTGTGCCTCAATTTCTAATTTAGAATTTAAGATTGCAGTTGTTGGGTATGTGATTCTTCCTTTTATTGATGCTAATTCGCTGGCCAATTCATGAACACCTGTATTTGTTCCTTTGGGCATATAATTAAAAGTTTTACCTAAAAATGAGATGTCCTCTTTTTCTTCACCATTAAGTTTTATAAAGTAAAAGTGATCATTTAAGAGACGTATTACTTTTTCATTTTTAAATGTATTCTTTTTCATTCCTGAGCAAAATTTGCACCAGTCTGTGTAAATAAAAATAACAATAGGTTTAGGGTTTTGTTGCTTTAATTTTTCTACTTCAGTAAAAGTGAAAATCGATAACTCAGATTTTACAGATTGTGAAAATATCGAAAACCATCCCATGAAAATAAAAATAAAAACAAAGTTTTTCATCTTAAATAATTGTTATTAAAAAATTGTGTAACGCAATCCCAAAAACAATCTAATTCCTTGATTAGATGCATATATATAACTTGGATCAAAAGCCATTTCAGGATTTTCTTCTGTGTTGATGCCTATATCAAAAGGATTGTTTGCACTATTAATACTATTTGCATTCGGTGTAAAGTTTAATAAATTTTTTACCCCACCATATAGTTCCCAGCTATTAATGAATTTTTTAGTTACTTGAATGTTTTGAATGCTATACCAGGGCGAACTTTTGGATCTTATATCATTTTCGCCTAACAAAGGCAAAAGCATTGGGGCAAAAATGTTTCCGGTGTAATCGAGGGTAATTTTATTGTTGAATTTATAGGACATAGACCAAACTCCGCTAAAACTTTCTGTTAATAATTGCTTTCTTTTTACATTGTTTTCTGTAATGGAAACATCCATTAGCGTAGCGCCTACATTTAATGTTAGCCCGTTTGTAAAAGTAGCGTCTATATTGAACGCGATTCCTTTAGAAACTGAAAAACCATTTAAATTTGAATAGATGATTTTGTTAGTGTCAGTCTCGTAATCTGGAAGAATACGATTGCTAAAATATGTATAAAAAGCACTTGCATCTAAAGTGACAAATGAATTTTCTGTATCCATTTTTTTTACATAATTTATATTTCCGTTCCAAGAAGTTTCAGGGTCCAATTCGCCGTTAAATTCTACTTCTCTTGCACCGGTTAATGCTGCA
>JABJPX010000067.1 GCA_018663625.1 Polaribacter sp.
CTTTTTCTAATGCATCAAATACTTAGGTATAAAATTTAACACTAAAAAAATCCTGAAAGATTTCTTTTTCAGGACATGTGAATTAAAAATTAGGCAGGAATTTCATCTTTTTCTAAAGTGAAAAAAATTATTTTTCAACGCCTAAAACAGTTGCAATAATGCGTTCCAATTCTGCTTTTGGCAAGGCGCCATTTGCCATTTGTGGGGGGCCATCCATAGGACAAAACAACATGGAAGGAATGCTTTTAATGGCAAAAGCAGCAGCCAATTCTTGTTCTGCTTCTGTGTCTATTTTATAAATGGTTATTTTGTCTCCATAGGCCTCAGACAATTCCTCTAATATAGGAGCTATCATTTTACAAGGGCCACACCAATCTGCATAGAAATCGATAAGTGCGGGCACTTTTCCTTCAAAAGTCCATTCTTGATTATTTTCAAAATTAAATACCTTTTCTAAAAAAGTTGCTTTTGTTAAGTTTTCTGTCATTCTTTAAATTTTAGTGTGCTTTTCGTTTTTTTCTATTGGATTCTTCTCGCAAATGTAGGCATCTAATTTGTGAAACAAACATTGTTTTTTATATCTCTCAAATTATAAATACCTGTTTTCAATAAAAATAAAAACACTATTAAAGTACTCGTTTTTACTTAAAATTTAGACCAGAAAATATCTTCTTTACTGAATTTTTAGTGATTTTGAATCTATTGACACAGTATACAAATTGGGACGATTTAAACCCCTTTTTTACTAAGAAGACATTAAAGTTTAAAGAAAACTCTTGCAGCATTCTTTTAAGCATTTTTTTTTATACTAACTTTGAGTGTTCTACAAAATTTAAAAACCATGAAAAAATTAATCCTCCCCGTTCTGTTTACAAGTGCAATTTTTGTTTCTTGTAATGAAGAAATAAAACAACAAAAAACCAAAGTGAATTATCCGTTAACAACAAAAAAAGCAGTTATAGACACCCTTTTTGGCACCGAAGTAGTTGACAATTATAGGTGGTTAGAAGATGACCGAAGTGAAGACACAGAAACTTGGGTAAAGGCCGAAAATGAAGTTACTTTCGATTATTTAAGTAAAATCTCATACCGAGCACAACTAAAAACACGTTTGACTGAGTTGTGGAATTATGAAAAAGTAGGCACCCCTTTTACTGAAGGAGCATATACTTATTTTTATAAAAATGACGGTTTACAAAATCAATATGTGGTTTATCGAAAAAAAGACGGTGAAGAAACTGTTTTTTTAGACCCAAATACTTTTTCGGAAGATGCAACAACCTCCTTGGGCTCGTTAAGTTTTTCTAAAGACGGTAAAACAGTTGCTTATTCTATTTCTGAAGGAGGTTCCGATTGGCGTAAAATAATTATTATGGATGCCGCATCTAAAAAAATTAAAGAAGACACCTTGGTGGATGTAAAATTCTCAGGAATTTCCTGGTATAAAGATGAAGGTTTTTACTACTCAAGTTATGACAAACCAAAAGGAAGTGAATTGTCTGCAAAAACAGATCAACACAAATTATATTACCATCAACTAGGAACAGCACAAAAAGATGATGTCGTCATTTTTGGTGAAAAAGCGATAGAAAAACATCGATATGTAGGAGGATCTGTAACTGAAGACAATCGTTATTTATTAATTTCAGCTTCAACTTCTACCTCTGGAAACAAATTGTTTATCAAAGATCTCACAGTTAAAAACAGTCCGCTTATCCCTATAATCGACACTTTTGAAAGCGATACCTATGTGGCCCAAAACAGTAAAAGTAAATTGTACCTCGTTACCAATTTGAATGCTCCCAATAAAAAAGTAGTCACAGTAGATGCAAAAAATCCTTCGTCAGAAAATTGGAAAGATTTTATTCCGGAAACAGAAAATGTATTGAGTTTAAGTTCTGGAGCCGGATACTTCTTTGCAGAATATATGGTAGATGCCGTTTCAAAAGTACTTCAGTATGATTTTGATGGAAATTTAGTTCGAGAAATAAAATTGCCTGGTGTTGGTTCATCAGGAGGTTTTGGTGGAAAAAAGGATGCCAAAGAATTGTATTTTTCTTTTACAAATTACAATACCCCAAACTCCTCCTATAAATTCAATCCAAAAGATGGAACCTATACATCCTACTGGAAACCGGCCATCAATTTTAATCCTGAAGATTATGAAAGCAGTCAAGTATTTTATACCTCAAAAGACGGCACTAAAGTTCCCATGGTTATCACCCATAAAAAAGGCGTGGAATTGAACGGAAAAAATCCAACGATTTTATATGGATATGGAGGTTTTAATATCAGTTTAACCCCTTCGTTTAGCATTGCCAATGCTGTTTGGATGGAACAAGGAGGTGTTTATGCCGTTCCAAACTTGCGAGGCGGAGGAGAATATGGTAAAAAATGGCACAAAGCTGGAACGCAAATGCAAAAGCAAAATGTATTTGACGATTTTATTGCAGCAGCTGAATACCTCATCGAAAAAAAGTATACCTCATCGGCATACTTGGCTATTAGAGGAGGTTCTAACGGGGGGCTTTTGGTAGGTGCAACCATGACACAAAGACCTGATTTAATGAAGGTGGCACTCCCTGCAGTCGGAGTTTTAGACATGCTTAGGTACCATACCTTTACAGCGGGTGCGGGTTGGGCATACGATTATGGAACTGCTGAAGACAGTAAAAAAATGTTTGAATATTTAAAAGACTACTCTCCAGTGCATAATGTAAAAGAAGGAGTGGAATATCCTGCAACTTTAGTAACTACAGGAGATCATGATGATCGAGTAGTCCCAGCACATAGTTTTAAATTTGCCGCAGAACTGCAGGACAAACAATCTGGGAGTAATCCAACTTTAATTAGAATCGAAACCAATGCAGGACATGGTGCCGGAACACCTGTTGCCAAAACCATTGAACAATATGCCGATATTTTTGGATTTACGCTTTTCAATATGGGTTTTGAGCAACTGCCAAATCCGCCAAAAAGCAAGATAAAATCTTAATCCTTTACCAATACAGGTACTTAATACACAAGTAATCAAAGCAAAAAACCGATATGAAAGTGTCGGTTTTTTATTGTTTAGAAAAGTAGGTGTTCAAAAACTGTACATCTTTTTTTACTCCCCCAAAAGTAGCAGATACTCTATTGGAATTATTCGGAGGTAAACTTAAACTAATTAAAAAGACTCCTTTGAAATTAAGGCGTCTATTTATTAAAATCACAACAAAGCGAGTCTCCTCATCTTTTGCTATTTGAATACAAATAAAAAGTGTCTTTTTATAGCTGTATCCGTCCTTAGGAATGACAATAAACCTTATTTTTGTGGGATGCTAATCGTGCAAAACATTTCTTTCGGATATTCTAAAAATAATATTGTATTGGATGATTTTACCTTCACTTTAAATGAAGGAGAACATCTCTGTGTTATGGGAGAAAGTGGCTGTGGAAAATCGACGCTTTTGAAAGCTATTTATGGCTTACTCGATTTACAAAAAGGGACAATTTTTTGGAAAGAGAAACAAGTTTTTGGTCCTGAATTTCACCTGGTTCCGGGAATGGATTTCTTTAAATATGTGGCACAGGATTTTGATTTAATGCCTTATATTTCGGTCGCTGAAAATATTAAGAAATTCTTATCACGCTTTTACCCTGAAGAGAGTGAAAGACGCACCCAAGAGCTCTTAAAAGTCATCGGAATGACTGCTTTTGAACACGTAATGGTAAAGCACCTAAGTGGTGGACAGAAACAACGTGTAGCCATTGCAAGGGCGCTCGCAAGAGAACCTCAACTTTTATTGTTAGACGAGCCTTTTGGACAAATAGATAATTTTAAAAAGAATACGTTACGTAGGAATTTATTCCAATATTTAAAAGAAAAAAAAATTAGCTGTATTGTTGCCACTCATGATAAAAACGATGCGCTTTCTTTTGCAGACACCTTACTTGTTATTCAGCAAAAAAAGATGGTAGCGTGTGCTTCACCAAAAGAAATTTATAAAAACCCAATCACAAAATACATCGCTGCATTGTTTGATGATGTCAACGAAATTACAATCAACAATAAAACCATTTTATTGTATCCACATCAACTAAAAGTTGTGGCACAATCAGCATTGAAAGCAACTGTAGTAAACTCTTATTTTAAAGGTTCTTATTGGTTAATTGAGGGTGAATTTGAAAACCAGAAAGTATTTTTTAATCATTCTGAAGCATTAGAGAAAAGTGAAATCATCTTCCTCTCACTACCGCATTTGTAGGATTCTTTTATTCAATACTTGTAATCTTAAAAAGCTGTCCATTAAAAACAAATTCCTCATTTTCTTTTTTACCCAACAATAATTTTCCTATTGGAGAAGAGAGTGAAATTGCGAAAATTGGTTTGTTTGCAACCATAAATTGTCCTGCAGAAATTGATAAAAAATAGGTTGCTTTATTTGTAGATACAAGGCTTCCTAAGTGCACATTTTTAGAAGAATTTTTAAGATCAATTTTTGCTAATATGAGTCTCATTTGAGAAATACTTGCGAGTTGTTGACCTGCTTTTTCCATTTCCAACTGTAGCATTGCGCGTGCTGTTTCGTGTTTATCTCCTGCAGAACTTTTTGTTTCTGACTGCAATGCTTTTTGGTTCGAGGAAATGATTTCTTCAATCGTTTCTAAGCGCTTATCTACATAGGTTTTGCAAAGATTATATGTTATTTCTTTCGTATTCATTGTGTAATGTAAAAGCAAAAGCTCCGAAATTTCCATGGTGAGAAATTGAGCATGCGTTGGTTATTCGTTCTTCTTTGTAGTAATATAAAGGAGCGCCAATACAAGATTTTTTTTGCAAAATTTCTGCTGCTAAAACCCCAGTAAGGGTTTGTACTTCCTGCTTAATGTCGTAATCAATTGTTTTTGGTAAGCCAATCGAAGAAAAAATAACTGCACGCTCTTTTGATTTCTTTGCGATTGTATGACAATAAAGGGTGTTAAAATAGGTGGTTGTTAAAAACTCAATTCCTTTAAAAACAACAATTCCTTTGGTTTTAGAAACCATACTGCATTCAAATTTTTGAGGCGCAAAAAAGCGTTTTTGGTATTGCTGAGTGTAGCATTTATATGCCGCTTCTTTCATGCTCCAAAACAACCACACTTGCAAAAAAGAATCAGCAGCATTTAAAATGTATTCTCGTTCTTTTTTAGTGAATTGTTTTTCTAAAAAACCCGCGCGCTGCCAATTACTTTGGATTGCTGCTAGACTTAAATCAATAATGTCATTCCCAATCATTTTACCGATTTTTTTTCTTGAATAATTTGAACAACGGCTTTTACAGACAACATTTTTTCCATAGAGTCATTGTCTATTTCGATGCTAAACTCATCTTCTACATCGAGAACAATATCTACCAAATTTGCAGAATTAATCTCTAAATCGTTGATAAAATCGGTGTCTTCTGTAAGGTTTATAAAAGCTTCCTCATTTTGTACATACGGCTTTACAAGGGTCCTTAAAATCTCAATTATTTCTTCTTTTTTCATTTTGTTTTTATTTTTACACTTCGACAAGCTCAGTGTGACATTGTACTTCCAAATTGACTTACTGTTTAATTCCTTTTTTCCAATTCTTATCTTAATCCAAAGAAACAATAAAGATTCCTAGTGTCAGGCTGAGCTTGTCGAAGCCTTATTTTGAATATTTCTTAAAGATAACACAAGCATTTACATC
>JABJPX010000068.1 GCA_018663625.1 Polaribacter sp.
GACCTCATAAACCTCTTTTAAGTTATAGATTGTTTGTATTTTTTTGAATTATTTTGAGTTAAAAAACCATCTCGTTTGAGATGGTTTTTTTGTCTATAAATTGTAAATAAAATCGACTTATTTTAAGGTGTTAGAATTCAACAGAAAAACAGCATTTGCCATAAAAAGCTTTCCGTTTTCCCAAAAAGATCGAAATAACGGATTGTCTACCATATAGACAATACTCCCATTACCAAACGATTCTTCACCAAGCAAAAGTGATTTTGGGACGTTTTTAATGGCTTCACTTCCAGCATAACCCGAAACATTTTTTGTGTTTTGATCGAAATAACCAACATTTACACCTTTCCCTAAATATTGATATGAAGTACCACTTAGTTTCAAAGAAAAGTAAGATGTTTGATAACCAAATCCTAAAGGGTGTGTTGTATCAATCGTGCTTTTAAAAATACTTCCTGTAATTAAATCAGCAACACTTTTACGTTCTCGATCTGCAAAAGGAGTTAGATTAGCTACTTCATCTTTTTGTTCTGATTTTTTTACTTTCAATGAAAACCCTTCTTTATCAGCAAAACTGCGTAACGCATTTCCAATGGCAATGAGTGTCCCACCGTCACGCATCCATTTTTTTAGTTTAGTCATCATCGTTTTATTCAAAACATCTCGATACGAACCACTTGGTAATATAATGACATCATAGGAATGCAAAGTGATATCGCTAAAACCTTCAGCATTGATATTAGTAATTGGATAGTTCAATTGTGATTCAAAAAAATGCCAAACTTCTCCAAAACTTAATGAAGAAGTAGCTTTCCCCGAGATCACAGCTATCTTCTGTTGATTAATTGGCTTCACAGAATAAGACCCAAAATCTACACCCGAGTCAGAAAAACCAGTAGCAACTGTCGTTAAAGAACGTTGATACTTGTTTGCAATTGCAATTAGTTTTGCATCAAATTCAGCATTGCGATTGTCATTTCTTAAAATAATCAGTGCTCCTCTTTCAAAAGATTTTCCTTCAATAGAAAAAGCTTTCTCACTAAATCGAGGTACGATATTTTCTTGTAGCAAAGCTCCTAAAAAAGTGGCATCCTCGATGCTGTTCCACTTAGAAATATATGCGTAAGCACTCCTAGCAATTGAATTTTTAATTGTACTATCTTTAGCTACATTCGATGAAGGCAATTTCGTTTTAGAAGCAATTGCATCAAATCCATGTGCATATGGCAAAGACCAAGCAGTGATGTCATAGGTTAAAGAATCTGCTAATTTTGCTTTTGGTTCAAACAAAACCTTGACCATTTTGCCTTTAGGTTGGTCCGTATGAATAATGATGTCCGAAGAAGTTAAATCCATTTTTCCTTGATCCTGAATCGAATAAAGATATCCTTTTGCTCTTCCTTCCTTAGCCGATTGATAACGGATTTCATGTTTGTCTAACAACTTTTTTAAACGATTCAATTTATCCTGATTTTCATTTTTTAACACATAACTTTTATATTTTAAATTCGAATTATCAAAAAACTTTTTAAATTCAGAATTTAATAAGACAGCATTCTTAGAAGAAATTTCAACAGTAGACAAACCCGTTGTCATATGATGAATCGCTCGATCTTTCAGCGTCAAAACCTCTCCCTCATTGGTTTGAATTCCCAATCCGGCACGTCCATGTCCCGCTTGCTCATAGGTCATTCCAATAGCTCCCATATAAGTTGGATAGGTGTCACCGTAACTTGGGTACAGCAAATCGAAACTCTCTCTGGTAAAATACAACCATCCTTCTTTGTCAAAATAATTTGCATGATTTTTTCCAATTTGAGTTTGAAAATTACGTTGCCAATCAGATATTACTTCGTGAAAAGGTTCTGCAGCAGGGGCAAAATAGTAAGGATTATTAATTCCTTGTTCATGAAAATCAACATGAATGTGAGGCAACCATTTGTTATAAATAGCAATCCTTTGTGATGATTCTACTTGAGTTGCCCAAGCCCAATCTCTATTTAAATCAAACAAATAGTGGTTTGGTCTACCAGAAGGCCAAGGTTCTATATGTTCTTTCGCGTTTTGATCAATCGAATATGGAGTTGCTTTCACCTGATTAAACCAGTTCACATACCGATCGCGTCCGTCTGGATTGATACATGGATCCATAATAACAACCGTATTTTCTAACCATTTTTTTTTATTCATAATCAATTCATACAACGTGAGCATTGCCGCTTCTGTACTCGAAGCCTCGTTGCCGTGTACATTATAACTCAACCAAACAATTGCTTTGTTATTAACCGTGCTTCCTTTAATAATTCCAGATTGGGAAAGGTTGTCTTTTCGGATAGTTTCTAAATTAGCAATGTTTTCTTTGGAAGAAATAAAACTCACATAAAGCGGTCTGTGTTCATTTGTTTCACCATATTTTTCCAGTTTTACATTGAAAATAGTGTTACTAACATATTTAAAGTAATCGACAACTTGGTGATGTCTGGTAAAACGAGTCCCAATTTCATAACCTAAAAATTCAGAAGGAGATTCAAGAGATTGCGAGAAGGTAGTTCCAAGCATAAAAAGAGTAAGAACAGAAAGTAATTTAATTTTCATGTAAATTTGTGTTTGATTATCAAATGTAAGCATAATATCTTTTTTTGATATTAAACAAACAGGAGATTGAC
>JABJPX010000069.1 GCA_018663625.1 Polaribacter sp.
GTGATGATTTAGTCCCTATCAATTTCCATAACGAAATGTGGAGTTATTTAAACGATATTTTATTTTAATAATTCCAAATCCTCACCAAAATAGTTCGATTTTACTCCCCTCTGCTCCACAATTTACCCACAACTTTTAAGGCTGTGGGTTTTTTATGTTTTAAATATAGCGAGTACCTAAAAAATAAGTGAGTCGTTAATTCTTCCAAAAAGATTTAAAAAACAAACTCTTCAAACTGAACCAAAAGGCTAAGATGCCCGGCAGGTTTTTTTGGGGGGATTTTCCTTTTCCAAGACGTTGAATTTGAAGTTCGTACCAAGGAAGTTCTACGCCCCCCAATTGGTCGAGAATTTTGATTCCAATGCTCGGGATTGGTGCTTCGAAACGTTTTACAGACCCATCAAAAATTTGATTTGCCAAATTGGGATACAAACAAAAGGGCCTGGCCAAACCTACCACATCGAGATTTCCTTCCTCCAAAGCTTTGTCCATAATAGCAACCGAACGAAATCCTCCTGTTAAGAGCAAAGGCGTTTTTGTAAGCTTTCGTGCTTTCTCAATATAGCTTAAAAAATACGCTTCGCGTTCAACGGTGCTTTTCTTTCGATCTCCAGTAATCATAGCAGGTTTTTCATAGGTGCCTCCAGAAATTTCAATCAGATCAATCCCTTCATTTCCAAGAATACGAACGACTTCCATCGATGCTTCTTCGGTAAAACCTCCTCGCTGAAAATCTGCAGAATTAATCTTAATACCTATGGGATAAGCGGCACCTACTTGACGGCGAATTTCTCGGTAAATTTCTAAAACAAAGCGCGCTCTGTTGGCCAAAGATCCTCCCCATTGATCGGTTCGGATGTTACTGTTGGGTGATAAAAATTGACTGACCAAATACCCATGAGCACCATGAATTTGGCAGCCTGTAAACCCTGCTTCTTTCATGATTCTTGCCGTAGTTCCAAAACGTTTGATAATGTCCCAAATCGCTTCTTCCGTCAAAGCTGTAGGCATTTTAAACATTTTAGAAGCACCGCCCATTTTAAGAGGTACAGCAGAAGGTGCTACGATTTCTCTGTTAATGGCTGCAAAGGCCTGTCTTCCTGGATGGTTTATTTGAGGCCAAAGATGTACTCCGGTTCCTTCTACAGATTTTGCCCATTGTTTTAACAGCTCAAAATCTTTGTAATCTTCTACAACCACATTGCGGGCTTCCCCCAATGCCATAGAATCTACCATTATATTTCCAGTAATAAGCAAGCCTGGGTTTCCTTTTGCCCAAACCCGATATGCATGTATCAACCCCTTACTAGGAGCGTGTTTTCGGGTTCCAAAATTTTCACTCATTGCAGACTTTGCAATTCTATTTTTTAAGACAGATCCGTTGGGCAATGTAAAAGGAGCAGCAATGTGTTTCATAAATAATTGTTCTTTTTTAATGGATATTGAAGGTGTGTAAATTGTAACAGGTGCTATTTTGGCGCATAGGTTTTAATGGCAGTTTTTACAACTTCAGCACGCTCAAACGACATGGTTTTTGTCTTAAACTTGGCATACAAATCCATCTGATCGGTATAATGTGGGCTTTCAGGTCTGCGGCTATTTCCGAAAGAAATTACCGATTCGTAGTAGGTTTTGTTAGGTGTAAAACGCACCATTCCGATATAGGATTCTCCGTGGGTTATTTTCATACGTCCGTCTTTATATGGGACGCCTCGCATGGCAGTCACCACATCTGGCAAACCAAAAATAGGAAGGGCCTTATCGCCTCTTACCAATTGCTGAAATTCTCCTAATTGAATGCGTTCTTTCTTAAAATGTTTTTTGAGATAGGCCTTTGTTTCTTTCAATGCGCTGAACAATGCAGCATGGGTAAAGGTGCTATCTGCACCCAAAGCATCGTAAAAAGGTCTGAGTTGGTAATACAAAACCGCATAGGCGCCTGCTCCATAAGATGTTGGATCGGTAATTCTATCCCAGTTTTTAATGTCTGACAACAACACACTTACTGCTGGATAATCTTCTGGTTTCATAGTAAACAAGGGATTCAAATCCATGTAATTGTACTGCAACGGAGTGGGCAATTGATGGTCGTATTTAATGCGTTTGAAACGCTCATAATCGATATGTTCTTCAGCTTCGAGCAATTGCAACAGGCGTGTAGATCGATTGTTGTCGTAGGTTTCAAAATTCATTGCTTTTGCAAAATTTTCTGGCTTCGGATTGTCAGCTTTTCCTGAGGATTTAAATGGGGTGTGATTGGCATTGTAAACAAATCCAGATTTTGGACGCACCACTTGTGGCAAATCTTTAATATCGTAATAGGTATCCCAAAGCGTAGCGCGTGTGTTTCCAGGAACAACATCCGTCCAATCATATCCTTCAGCTCGAATCGGAATTTTACCATTCGAAATGTAAAAAATGGTATCGTTTCTGTCGGCATACCCAATATTATACCCCGGGAGTGCTTTCATTTCTAATGCCTTATAAAACTCAGTGAAATTTTTCGCCTTGTTCATTTTCCACCATTGCTCAATGGCATTGATGTTGGTTGTACTTGGAGTTCGCACTGCATAGACACCTGTTTTGTTTTTCAATGTTGGTCCGTAAATACTTTTATAAAAGGTTTTCTTCACTGGAATTCGCATTCCCAAAAATTTAAAATATACCCTTGCTTTGTACTTTTCTAAACGATGTTCTTCGGCATCTACCAAATACACGTCTTTTTTACTGGGATGCATTTCCAAAGCATACACATCTGCTTTATCAGGATAATTAACGGTGTGTGTCCAACCTAAAAACGCATTGGCACCTGTTAAAACACAGGGGGATCCTGGAAAGGTAGCTCCAATAATATTGGTTCCCTCTTCACTGACTAAATGGGCTTCATACCAAGAGGTAGGGCCTTCTAAAGGTTGGTGCGTATTAATAGCTAAAAAGGTTTCGTTGGATTGGGTTCTGCTCCTACTAATGGCCAATAAATTAGATCCTTTAGTATCTTGCTCAATCTCATAAGGCCATGACAATTCATTATTTACAATCCCTTTTACCAATTTATCTGCACCATTGGAAATGAATAATTGCAATTGGGTATAGCGTAAAAGCTTTTTAGGTGTGAGTGGAAAAAGTGCTTTTTGAAGGACTTCTTTTGGGTGTTTGTTGGCAAAGGCATTGAGTCCTTGGGTAAACCCTTCTAGCAAAGCAATGAATTTTTTATCGAGGGTATGGTATTGATCGTCAACCGTTTTTTCTGCTTGGATAAGCTGTACTAAGAAATCGGCGCCTGCTCCTTTTAAACCAATGTGTTTGCTTAACATTCCATTGCCGGCAATATAGGCTTCTTGTAGCAGTTTAAAATGATCTTCTGCCTGTGCCCATGCAAAACCATAAGCAACCTCAACATCGGTTGCTGCATAGATATGAGGAACGCCATAGGCATCTCTTATAATTTCAATATTGTCTGGGTTTATTTGGGCATGACTTTTAAAATTGATACCTAAAATTAAAAGCAATAAGATTATTTTTTTCATCGAGTAGTTTTATGAGACTGTCTTTGCTTCAAGTTTAAAAAGCAGAACGTATTTGTTGGGTTGAATTTTGGTTTTAAATTCACGTAGGAAGGTCTAATTAAACTGACCATACAGCCAACTCATCCGATTGGAAATCCACGATTTCAAGTGGGTAACTTCCTCAGCATGGGTATCAAAAAAAACAGGGTTTGGCCAAACATAGGTGCCAAGAGTTTGCCATTTTTGATAGTTTTTTTCTTGGGCTAAGTCTAGATAATTTTCATGACTGTCTAGGTTGCCTAAAAGAAGATCAGTATTGTTATAAAAATACAGAAAGCGTTCTTTGACCAAGTTTTCGAAATAAGGGTCTTGAAATAAACGTGCATACCAAGGATTGTCTTTGATCCAAAAACCTTCGAAATACCTAGAGTCTGCATAATCTACATTGCCATATGAAAGATCAAAATCCCACAATGGACCCATTTTAATTTTTTCGCTGGGCACATAGTTAAAATAGATGCTAGAATACCATTTGGCATCTACACTTTTTGCGATTTCTTGGATGAGGTACCAGTCTACAAAACTAGGCAAATCAATGTATGCTCGATAGCCTGTTGTTGGGTTTTTAAAATCGTCTCCAAACAAGACGGCTTCAAAAACATTGATATGTTCCTCAATCAAAGCAAGTTCTGGACTGCCAAAATCTAAAGCGGGTGCTTTTACTGCAAAAACGTTTTCTGAATAATTTTGTGTAAAAATTGTCGGTTGAAAAAAAACATCGTCAGCTCCTAAGCGATAGTATTGATCGATTTCCACTAAATATCCATTGTCGGGCAAATCGAGGCGATTGCTCTTCACTTCTACTTTTTGGACAACGAGATAGGTTCCGTTGTATTCGTCGTTTATGAATACTTCAGAAAATTCACCCTTTGGTGTATATTCAAGTTCACTCATAGCGCCCAATTCCAAAGAAATTTTATTTCTTAAAAGCGACTTGTCTGAATACTCCGCTAAGAAAACCCATCTTTTATCTTTGGGCATGCCTAAAATGGCTGTTTTATCACTAAATTTTAATTGATAGGGTTTTTTAGGCGGACCAAACCAAGTAGAATTTCCTCTTCCTCGGATACTCATTGCTTGTTCTTCAAGGTTTTCAAATTCTCGAGCCCCTTGTATGCTTACCGTTCCTACTACATAATTCTCTTTGGAATCGATTGGAACTCCATTGGTTTGAATTGAAATGACCGGCAATCCGGTAAAGTAGGTAATGTCTATATAATAATTTCTTGGGTTGGTGCCGTCAGAATTTAAAACGGTGTAAGTAACAACTTGATTGAAGTCGTTTTCGGTTTCTCCACTTATTTGCGGAACGTTTTGAACGGTCACCGTTCCTCCAACAGTTTCAAAAGTAGCTACTAAATTTTCGATGGCTGTTCGGTAATTCAAAGATCCTGTGAAGGTATCCACACCGTCAAAATTCAACACCAAATCGGATGTTAAATTTGGGTTGATCGATTTTTTAAAGGCGAAGGTTGTCAATTCTCCAGGAGTAGTAAGGAGCAATTCTGGTTCCTCTGAACAGGAGAACAATAGTAACGAGATCAAAAAAAGTATTTTCTTCATTTTTTATAGTATGGGGTTCTTTGCGTTTTTTTTTAAGAAAACACTTGTTCATTTTTGAATAGAGAACAGAAAAATTTAAAGACTTTTAACACGTTAAAAATACGATAACTTTTTTAATTTTTTTCCTAAAATGATTTATTGTCTTTATATTGCAGGAAACAACCCATATTGAAAAAAATTATAGTTTCTGTAACCAACGACCTCACTACAGACCAACGTGTAGACAAGGTATGCAACACGCTTTACAATGGAGGGTATGAGGTTTTATTGATTGGAAAAAGAACCAAAAACAGCAAACCATTTCAACGTAATTACACAACAAAAAGAATCAAACTACTTTTTCAAAACGGGGTTTTATTTTATGCTGAATTCAATCTTCGTTTGTTTTTTTTCCTCTTACTCTCCAAGAAAACAATTTTATTGGCCAATGATCTAGATACGCTAATGCCCAATTATTTGGTTGGTAAACTACAAAGAAAAAAAGTGGTCTTTGACAGTCATGAATTATTTTCGGAAATTCCTGAATTGGTACATCGTCCTTTTGTAAAGAAAATATGGACGCTTTTGGAAAACTGGATCGTTCCCAATTTAAAAAACGCCTACACTGTTTGCGATAGTATTGCAGTGCATTATGCAAAAAAATATACCACGAAATTTAATGTAATCCGCAATCTTCCAGTATATAAAAACAGTAATCATATCGGCGAGTTCTTATTTGATACTTCGGGGAAAAAAGTCATCCTCTATCAGGGTGCAGTAAACATAGGGAGGGGCTTGGAATTAATGATTGACAGCATGGCGTTTCTTCCTAATTGCATCTTCGTGATTATCGGAACAGGAGACATATTCAATGAATTAGAAACCTTGATTCTAAAGAAAAACTTAGCAAATAAAATAAAGCTATTGGGACAGGTTTCACCTCAAAAATTGCATTCAATAACACCATTGGCGGATCTTGGAATCAGTTTAGAAGAAGATCTTGGATTAAATTACCGATATGCCTTGCCCAATAAAATATTTGATTATATACAGGCTGAAGTACCAGTTTTAGTTGCTGACTTGCCAGAAATGAAGAAAATTGTAACCGCCTATAAATTGGGTGAAATAGTTGCAGATAGTACTCCAAAAATGTTGGCAAAACAGATTGAAAAACTCCTAGAGAAAAATTTCTCTGTTGCGTTAAAAGCGGCGAAAAATGATTTAATTTGGGAGCATCAAGAGCAAGACTTACTTGCTATTTTTGAAAAGCTACACTAACTATTTTTTATATTGGTGGGGATTTTCTCGAACGCCTTTTTTGAATAAAAAACGCACACTGGATCTAATTTTATTGTCAATTTGTAAAAGAATGTCTTTTAATTTTTCTTTTGGCCAACCTCTAAAAGTGGTCACATGAAAAGTATCTATTGGTAACAAAGGTTCTTTAGAAAAATAATAATTGGACACGCAACACCTTACTTTGTTTTCAACAATTTTACTCACAGAGTGCCACGAATTTTGATGTGTTGCCATGACCACCAATCGATTGAATTTACTTTCTATTGTAATTTGCGCTTGTTGCAATCCTTTGGGCCATATTTCTAAATTTCCGCCATTTGCAAGCTCCCAATCTGGTGTTACGTAGTAAAGAAGGTTTAAAACCCGCCAATTTTCTCGATTTTTATCATGAGAATTGTCTAAATGTGGACTTAAAAAACTGTCTTTTGTCATTAACGAAACGCCTCCAGCATATAAATTCGGATCGGGAAGCAACTCTTTAATTCCGCAAATTTCTGAAACGAGTTGCACTACTTTTTTATCTTGAAAGGCAAATACCACTTCTTCTAAAAGGGAATCATAAGTATTCATTTGATAAGCTGTAAACTTTCGTTCTCTCAAACTCTTTCGCGCTACAGTTCGTTCTAAATCAGGAAACTTATTATAAATTTCTAAAGCAATTTCTTTGGGCAAAAGCGCATCTAAATAAAAGAACCCTATTTTATTTTTACTGGCCAAGAATTGCTTCTTCAACTGTAATTGATGGTCTTTTATATTTTGATAAATCAATTTTGAGATTGCTGCTCTTTTCATTTATAACGCTTTTTTTAAAGAACATAAATAACTGACTTTGAAACAATTTAAATAAAAAATTGAGGCGTTTTTTATTGCCTTTTTCTCAAAGAAATGGGTTAGTTTCCCGACTGCATAAGAAATACCAAACAGAGACAAATAATACACCGTCTTTAATAAATTCCCTTCTTTGGGTAAAATCAGATTAGTATCTGCTAAAAAAGCAATATTTTCCATTGCTTGTTTGGTTTTAGATACAAATGCGGCATCGGCATCTATACCGAGGTGATATACTTCATTTTCGAGATGAATAATGGGAAAATCCTCTGCTTTTAATGTCAGTGAAAACAACAAATCTTCTCGTCCATATTTTACAAGCTTCTCTTCAAATCGAATCTTATGAAAGAGCGCTTTATCAATTAAAAAATTAGCGGTAAAAAAAAACTTATACGGTCGTTTTTTTCGCTTGTCCACGTTAATTTCTTCAAACTTAATACCGTATTTATACCGCAATAGTTTTTTATTTTCATCGGATGCTAAATAGCGAATTCCCCCGCAAAAAACAGCTCCTGTTTTATGTTGAATCTGATTTAAATAATTAGGAATAAACAACGGGCTTGCTGGTAAAACATCACTATCTAAAAACAACAACCAGCTATAAGTCGCTTTTTCTGATAAATAATTTCGGATTGCGCTCCTCCCAATATTGTTTTTTAACGCATTAAATCGTGCGTGTGGTAGGTCGTTTATTTTTTCGTTTTGTTGATTTAAAGTGGACTTTGATCCGTCATCAATGCAAATAATTTCAAACAGCACCTCCGATTTCAGCAATTGTTTATGAAGCTCATTTACGAGCTCAAAAGCATTGTAGTTATATGTTGGGATAAGTACGGATAGCATTATACAATAACTTGTTGTGCAACTTCAAACAATTGACCTCCCTCACATTTAATTGTTTTCTGTTTAAATTTAACGATCAACTGATAATCATGGGTGGCCATTAAAATGGTTTTTCCGCTTTGATGTATCTGATTGAGTAATTCCATGACCTCTAAAGATGTTTTTGGATCTAAATTCCCGGTAGGTTCATCTGCCAAAATCAATTCTGGGTCATTTAATAAAGCGCGCGCAATGGCAACACGTTGTTGTTCTCCTCCAGAAAGTTCATGAGGTCTTTTGTAATACTTATTTTGAATGCCTACTTTTTCTAAAACTTCAGTGATTTTATTTTTCATCGCTGTTTTGTCTTTCCAACCAGTCGCTTTCAACACAAATTCTAAATTTTCGAAAACAGTTCGATCACTTAATAATTTAAAATCTTGAAAAACAATGCCTATTTTTCTTCTTAAAAAAGGGATTTCTTTTTCTTTTAATTTTTTTAAATCAAAGTCTGCAATGGTTCCGATGCCGCTTTGTAATTTCAAATCGCCATAAAGCGTTTTCATTAAACTACTTTTCCCACTCCCTGTTTTTCCAATTAGGTAATAAAAAGTCCCTTTTTCTAAAGTTAAATTCACTTTAGACAAGACCAAGTTCTCTCTTTGATAAATATCTGCATTTTCTAGATGCAAAACAGCATTTTCCATACAACTATGTAGTTTTTACAAACTTATAAGTTTCTTTCTATTTTTAACTAAAAATTGCAAACTATTCTTACTTTTGATTAATGTTAGAATATTTTTTAAGACTTTTATCAAACAAATTTAAAAAAAGTCCGTTATCAAATTAAAGAAACACAAACAAATCTATGAAGCTTTTTTTAAGTAGGTTCTTTTTAACTTGCTCCCTTTTTTTTCTGACATATACGCCAACATTTGCACAACAATCTTTTGTTGATGCAAGTATTTTGACGGATTTTAACGATGCTCTAAAATTATACAACAGCAAAGCATATGCTCCTGCTCTAAAAATATTTGGTGCCGTTGCAAAGACTGCAGCAAACAACACTGTCGTAAAAAGCGATGCTTCCTACTATGAAGCAATGTGTGCGATAAAACTAAATAAAACAGATGCCGATAAAAAAGTTTTAAAATTTGTAGCAGAGAATCCAACAAGTATTAAAAAAAACAAAGCTTATTTTAATGTTGGAAACTACTACTTTGCCAATAAAAAAGCCGCATATTCTCTAAAGTGGTTTCAAAAAGTAATTCCAGAACAACTCTCAAAAGAAAACAAAAAAGAACTGGATTTTAAAATGGGATATGCCCTTTTAAAAACCAATCATTATAAATTAGCAAAAGAGCGTTTCTTACCGCTTATAAATGACGGAAAGTATGGAAATGATGCACGTTATTATTACGGATATTTAGCCTATAAGTTAGAAGATTATGCCGTTGCAGAATCTACCTTAAGAGAAATTGCTGACAATGACTCCTATAAAGCAGAAATTTCATACTACCTCTTGGATATTAGTTTTAAAGCGGGCCGATTCAATCGATGTGTTAGCGTAGGATTGAAACTACTAGCAACTGCAAATAGAAGGGAATCTCCAAATATCTCTAAAATTATTGGTGAGAGTTATTTCAATTTACAAAAGTATCAGGAAGCCATTCCGTATCTAAAAGCCTATCGAGGGAAAAGAGGGAAATGGAACAATACCGATTTTTATCAATTAGGATATGCATATTATAAGCAAAACGATTTTAAAAATGCCATCAATAACTTTAATAAAATACTCGACGAAAAGAACAGTGTTTCACAAAATGCATACTATCATTTAGCAGAATGTTATTTAAATAGCGAGAAAAAAACAGAAGCTTTAAGTGCATTTAAAGCGGCGAGTGAAATGGATTTTGATCTAAAAATAAAGGAGGACTCTGCCCTGAACTATGCAAAACTAAGTTATGAGGAGGGCAACCCCTTTAAAGATGTTGCAGTGGTCTTACAAGAGTACTTGAAAGCCTATCCAAAATCCAAAGCTTATGATGAAATAAACAACTTAATTGTCAGTTCGTTTTTACATCAACAACATTATTTAGGTGCTTTGGAGTATTTGGAAAAAAATAAATCGAAAAATAACAACAAACTCCATTTGGAGGTTTCACTCTACAGAGGAATTCAATTGTATCGATCTAAAAAAATCAAAGAAGCTTTGCCTTTTTTTACGAGTGCAAAAAAAACGAGTAATAGCAACATTTCTTTGAGAGCAAGATATTGGGAAGCGGAAGCGCAATACCAATTAGGAAATAATGAAGAGTCTCTTGCAAATTTCATGCGCCTCAAAACAGTCTTAAAGAACAATAACGATCCTGAGTTTTTGGAATTGAATTATACCATCGGATACAATTATTTCAAACTAAAAAAATACGCGAAAGCAATTCCATTTTTTGAAGCAACAACAAAGCAAAATTCAATCGAAAGTGAGGTGCTGGAAGATACATACATTCGTCTTGGAGATAGTTATTTTGCAACAAGCGCCTATGAAAATGCAATAATTTCTTATCAAAAAGTAATCGCCAATAAAGGTATAGGTGCTGATTATGCACAATATCAAATCGGAATGAGCTATGGCTTTACAGACCAAAACGAAGCTAAAATAGCTGCTTTGAACAAAGTGATTTCTACCTATAAATTGTCCTCATTAAAAGACGACGCGTTGTATCAGTTAGGAAATACCTATTCAAAAATAAATAAAAATGCCGAAGCGCACATTGCATACAGTAGCCTTATAGAAAAGCATGATAAGAGTATCTTTATTGCAAAAACACTCATCCGACAAGGATTGCTTTATTACAATGATGGTGAAAATGACAAAGCGCTTGAAAAATATCAACAAATTGTTCGTTTATTTCCAAACTCACCTGAAGCATTTGAAGCGGTTGCAAATGCCCGAAACATTTATATAGACAATGACAATGTAGGTGATTATGTAACCTGGATAAAAGGATTGAAATTCATTAATATTACCAATTCAGAATTAGACAACACCACTTTTGCAGCGGCCGAAAAGAAGTATTTGAACACTACAGATCAAGAAAAGATTATTGCTAGCTTGCAAGGATATACAACGGGTTTTCCGGAAGGAATTCATGCGCTCAAAGCCAATTTTTATTTAGCAGAAACACTCTACAAACAAGCTCTATTTGATCAAGCAATACCAAGCTATTCAATGGTTTTAAATGAAGCACAAAGTGACTTTAGCGAAGCGTCTCTTAACAAACTATCACAAATCTATCTTTTCAAAAAAGAACTGGACAATGCAATCCCTTTGTTAAAGCGACTAGAACAAGAAGCAAATTCTCCAACAAACATTCTGTATGCAGAAAGCAACCTTATGCAAGGTTATTATAAAACTCGATCTTATGGATTGGCAATGGAGTACGCAAAAAAAATATTGGCGAGAGAAAAGCTAGACAAAGTATTAAAAAATGATGCCCAAATAATTATTGCTCGATCAGCTTTTAAGAATGAGGACTTTCAAACCGCTAAAGCATATTATGCAGAAGTAACTAAAAATGCTACTGGAGCATTAAAAGCAGAGTCACTGTATTACAATGCCTTTTTTAAGAACAAAGAAAAAGCATACGAAAGTTCAAATAAAATAGTACAAAAACTAATTGCAGATTATTCAGCCTATAAATATTGGGGCGTAAAAAGCTATATTATTATGGCTAAAAATTATGATGGGTTAGAAGATGCATATCAAGCCACTTATGTATTGGAGAATATTATTGAAAACTTTAAAGAGTTTGATGATGTAATCGTTGAAGCACAAACAACACTCGACAAAATAAAAGCAAACGAGGCGAAAATAAATCGTTCTGTGAAACAAGAAGAGGAGATTCCTACTGAAGAAAAAACGAAAAATTAATGAATAAAGGAAGCTTATTAGTACTATTATTCTTCTCTTTTCTCGGGCTAAAAGCACAAGAAAAGAAAAAAGAGACGCTAAAGGATACTGTAAAAACAGAGGTTGTAAATGTAATTACAACCTACAATCCCAAAATTGCAGACGCAAATAAAATACAAAGAACTCCAGAAATTAAACTCTCTGAAAAAAGTAAAAAGAAACAACTTAAATATACCATTTTCTCCATACCCGTAGCCTCTACATTTATGCCTAAAACAGGGGTTGTAAAAGGAATCGATGTGGGTGTAAAAGAACGTGTTTATGACAATTATATTGCTGGTGGTTTTGGAAACTTCACTACCCCATTCGTAGAGACCGCATTGCACTATGACACACGCTTTAAGAACGAAATGGGCATCTATGCAAGGTATATTTCTTCAAATGAAGATATTAAGAATACTGCTTTAACGAGTACCTTCTCTAATTTCAAAACTGCTCTTTTTTACAAGCAACAAGAGCGTTATTTTGATTGGAAAGTCTCCTTAAATTCTGCCCAAAACAAATACAATTGGTATGGCATTCCTGAAAACCTAAAAGCAAGTACAGCTATTGAAACCATTAACAGCGAACAAGAAAACAATTACTTTCAATTGATTGGAGCATTCGATTTTGAAAATACTATTGTAGAAAATACGACAGTTAGTGTATCTTCTTTCTCAGATGCATATCAAAGTAAAGAACTCCTTATGCACCTAAAAACTGCTTTTAATTTATCATTAGATTTTATAAGTTATGACTTAAATGACCTTTCAGTCGATACAAAATTTGAGGTATTAAAAGGTGCTTTCAAAAGGAATTCTATTGACAATTCAGAAATAGACTATTCAATAATTACAAGTAAAATTCACCCAACATATAATTTTGCGCTCTTTGATTTTTCAATCAAAGCAGGAATGAAATTATTTGCATCGGTAGACACCGAAAATAGGGTAACAAACCTCTTAGCATATCCAGATGTACAAATTTCTAAGTCCATCAACAAAGATGCATTAATTCTCTATACAGGGGTTTCCGGGGACTTAAAGACAAATACTTACAAAGACTTTACCGAAGAAAACCCATATGTTTCTCCAACGCTTTTCATCACCCAAACCAGCGAAAAAATGAATGTTTTTTTGGGTGCAAGCGGTAGAATAAATAACGCTTTTAGTTTTAATTTAAAAGTGAATTATAAAGAAGAAGAAGACATGCCTTTTTTTATCAGAAATAATTCTAAATCGAACGGAACAAACTTAATTGCAAATAATATTCCTATAGAAAACTACGAGTTTGGAAACTCTTTTAAAGTAGCTTATGATGATGTAATAACTACCTCATTTTTAGGCGAGTTCGAATATGACGTCACCAATAAAATAGCAACAGGAGCAACCATTCAATATGATAATTACCAAGTAAAAAATCTAGAGGAAGCATGGAATTTACCCGCCTTTCAGCTTGCTGTATTTGGAAAATACAAAAGCGAAAAATGGTATGCAACCACAAATATTTTCTATGTTGATGAACGTAAAACAGTGGCCTACGATGCGCTATTTCCATCAAGTGCAATCAGTACAGATCGCTTGGATTCTTTTGTAGATGTTAACCTAAATGGTGGGTATCATTTTAATGATGCACTTTCTGTTTTCTTGAAATTAAACAATGTTTTAAATACCAGTTACCAGCGGTTTTCTAACTTCAATGTACAAGGGTTTCAAGTCCTTGGTGGTCTTACCTATAAATTCGATTTTTAATAAACGATCTGTGGCCTAATTTTTCAATTTCATTTTTGTAGCTTTATGCTATAATAAAATTACATACAATGAAAAAACTACTGCTTGTATTATCCATTACATTATTTCTTTTTTCATGCCTACAAAAAAGAGAACAAATAAGCGATACACCCAATTTATATAAAGAAGAAAAAATAGATTCTACAAACATTAAAACCCTTTTTAATACCGTATTAACAGAAGGTCAATCCTATGAGTGGTTGCGCGATTTGACGCAAAATATTGGTGGCCGATTGTCTGGATCTCCAGAAGCGGAAAAAGCGGTCATTTGGGGAGAAAAACTTATGAATACTGTTGGTTTAGATTCTGTTTGGTTACAACCCGTTATGGTTCCGCATTGGGTTCGTGGCGAGAAAGAGGTGGCCAACTACTTGGTGAATGGAGAAAAAAAGAAAGTACCAATTTGTGCATTAGGCTTTTCTGTTGCAACATCTAAAGAAGGTGTAACTGCAGCAGTTCTGGAAGTAAAAAGTTTGGAAGAAGCAAAAGCTTTGGGCGAAAAAATGCGAGGTAAAATTGTGTTTTTCAATCGTCCTTTCGACAATACCCTTATCAATACATTTGCTGCTTATGGAGGTTGTGTTGATCAGCGAGTACAAGGCGCGGCCGTTTGTGGACGCTATGGAGCAAAAGGAGTGATTGTTCGTTCGATGACCAATGGTATCGACGACTATCCGCACACAGGAACCATGAGCTATAGTGACTTGCCAAAGGAATTGCACATTCCAACTGCAGCTATTAGTTCCAGAGCTGCTACTATTTTAAGTGCTGATTTAAAGAAAAACCCAAACTTACAATTCTATTTTAAACAAAGTTGTGAAACACTTCCAGATGCACCTTCATTTAATGTTGTTGGACAGATTACGGGAAGTGAAACTCCAGAAAATTTTATGGTTGTAGGGGGGCATTTAGACTCCTGGGATTTAGCAGATGGAGCGCATGATGATGGAACTGGAATTGTACAATCACTAGAAGTTGCTGCCTTATTTAAAAAGAATAACATCAAACCAAAAAACACCCTTAGAGTCGTCTTTTTTATGAATGAAGAAAATGGAACCCGAGGTGCAAAAAAATATGCAGAATTGGCAACCCTAAACAAAGAAAATCATATTGGAGGTATAGAATCTGACGCTGGTGGACATACCCCAAGAGGTTTTTCTATCGATGCAAACCTTGCAAATACAGCGCTTTTACAAAGCTGGAAAAAATTACTGGCGCCTTACGGATTACACGACATTGAAAAAGGAGGCAGTGGTGCAGATATTTCTCCTTTAAAAGGGGATGCTGTTACCTTAGTAGGCTACAGACCGGACAGTCAGCGTTACTTTGACTACCATCATACCAGCATCGACACCTTTGATAAAGTGAACAAAAGAGAACTAGAGCTCGGAAGTGCTTCTATGGCAAGTATTCTTTATTTAATGGACAAATACCTCTACAACAACACCCCTGTAAAGCCTTAACAATGAACACTTTCCTATTCTTTTTAACAATTGTCTTCGGAATATTTTTCTCCTATGCAGGCATCATGCATTTTGTAAAACCACAATTTTTCAAGCATTTTATTCCCAATTTTTTACCGAAATTAGCGGTGAATTACCTATTTGGAGGTATTGAAATTATCTTAGGAGTTGCTTTGTTTTTTTCGCAAACGGTGAAAGAAGCTGCTGCAGGTATTTTTATATTGATGCTCCTCTTTTTACCAATTCACATTTGGGATCTAACAAAAGAAAGGCCTACTATTGGCTCTAAAAAACTGGCAATTATTCGAATTCCACTACAATTTTTACTGCTATATCTTTCCTATTTAATCTACACACACTCATGAAAAAAATATACTTCCTTTTTAGCGTACTATTTGTTTTTACTTCTTGCAAACAAGAATCTGCAGATTTAGTAATGATCAATTCAAACACCTATACGGTCAACAGTTCTTTTGAAAAAGCGACCGCATTTGCCGTAAAAGACGGGAAATTTATTGGGGTTGGAACTAATGCTGAAATTCAAAAAAAATACAAAGCAACAGCCATTATTGACGCCAAAAACAAAACAATCCTACCGGGTTTAATTGATGCGCATTGTCATTTTTATAGAATGGGATTGCAACAACAAAAGGTAAGCCTAGAAGGCACAAAAAGCTTTGATGAAGTTTTAGATAAAATTGTCGCTTTTCAAAAAGAAAAGAAGGTTGCTTTTATTACCGGTCGAGGCTGGGACCAAAACGACTGGGAAGTGAAAACATTTCCTACAAAAGACAAATTAGATGCCTTGTTTCCGAACACCCCTGTCGCCGTTGGAAGGGTCGATGGGCATGCCTTATTGGTAAATCAGGCAACTATTGATCTTTCTAGAATTACCAAAAACACGAAGGTTTCTGGCGGTGAAATCATTCTTAAAAACGGTAAAATGACAGGAGTTTTAATTGACGCTGCAATGGACTTTGTTAAGTTTCCTTCCACGACAAAACAGGAAGCAATTCAAGGATTATTGGATGCCCAAAAGATTTCTTTTTCTTATGGTTTAACGACCGTTGATGACGCTGGACTCGGGAGACAAACAATCGAATTGATAGACAGTCTTCAGAAAAACAAAGCCTTGAAAATGAGAGTATATGCAATGGTTTCTGGAGATACTCAAGAAAATTTAGACTATTACATTCAAAAAGGAATTTTAAAAACAGACCGTTTAAATGTTCGTTCCTTTAAAGTGTATGGTGATGGTGCTTTGGGGTCCAGAGGTGCAGCAATGCGAACACCATATGCCGATCGGGAAAATCATTTTGGCGCACTCATCTATCCTGCAAAAAGATATCAGGAAATTGCAAAACAGATAGCAGCATCCGACTATCAAATGAATACACACGCCATTGGAGATTCTGCAAATACTTGGATGCTAAAAACCTATAAAGAAGTTTTAGCCAACAATAAGAATAGAAGATGGAGAATTGAACATGCACAGATAGTAGCCCCAGAAGATTTCAAAAACTTTGACAATATTCTACCCTCAATACAACCCACACATGCAACTTCAGACATGTATTGGGCAGAGGATCGAATTGGAGCGGAACGAATGAAAGGCGCATATGCTTTTAAAGAACTGCTCAATCAATATGGAAAAATTGCTTTGGGAACAGATTTTCCTGTAGAACAAGTAAATCCTTTTTTAACTTTTTATGCAGCAACGATTCGAAAAGACATTCATAACTACCCTGAAGATGGGTTTCAAATGGAAAATGTATTATCGCGAGAAGAAACTCTGAAAGGCATGACCATTTGGGCTGCATATGCAAATTTCGAAGAGCTAGAAAAAGGAAGTATCGAGGTGGGTAAATTTGCAGATTTTGTCATTCTAGATCAAAATATCATGGAAATTGAAGGAGCAAAAATTCCAGAAACAAAAGTAATTAGCACTTTTCTAAATGGGGAAAGAGTTTATTAAGTTTTTTCAAATTATATTTACACATTATTAAAAACAAAACCCCAAGTATGAAACTTTATTTACCATTATTTTGCATTGCATTTCTTTTATTTTCTTGTTCTGGTAGTGATTCAAATTTTGAACCACAAACGGAAGCAGATATCCTTGAATATATAGAAGCAAACAATTTGGATGCTCAAAGAAGCAGTACTGGATTGTATTATGTAATTAATGAACCTGGAACCGGCGCAAGACCCACAAGTTCTTCTAATGTAACTGTAGCCTATAGAGGTACATTGTTAGATGGAACCGTTTTTGACCAAAGTACCAACGGGATTTCTTTTGGATTGAATCAAGTGATTTTAGGTTGGAGAGAAGGTATTACTTACTTTAAGGAAGGTGGTAAAGGAATTTTATTAATTCCGTCTGACTTAGGATATGGAGATCGCGGAAGTGGATCAATCCCCGGTGGAGCCGCTTTAGTTTTTGATATTAATTTGATTCGTATAAACTAATAAGGCTGATTTTTAGCATCAAAAAAAAGACTGAACCTTTAAAAGAAAAAATATGAAAACACGAAAAGCATTTAAAGGAATTATATTTGTATTACTTCTTGCATTCTCAGTTACGACTGTTGCACAAGAAAAAAAGAAAGCATCGAAATTAACACTTATTGTAAAGGATGCAAACAACAAACCCATTCCTGGTGCTTCTGTTTTATTTGATAATAAAAAATACCCAAGAACTACAAATAGCAAAGGGATCTTTAAGATAAAATTGAAAGCACTTCCCAAAGAAATTTCTATATTTTCTGCACTTCATGGAATCAAAAAAGTCAAGTATTTAGGTCAAAAAAAAATACTCATTAAAATATCTCCTAATAAAATAGGTACTGATATTGTTGCTAGTAATCAAAGAGAGTTTGCTGCAGGGGCCATACAATATCGAAATATCTATGATTATTTAAGAGGAAAAGTGTCGGGAGTTAGAATTACTACAGACAACGTAATTTCTATCAGAGGAGATCAAAATAGAGAACCCTTGTACATCTTAAACGGGTCTCCAGTTGGAAAGACTAGTTTTGGAGATATCGTTCCAAGTACCATCAAATCAATTACCGTTCTAAAAGGCCCTGAATCTGCAATTTACGGAATACGAGGTATGAACGGGGTGATTATGGTTCGCACCATGTTATAAAAAAAAAGCGAAACTTTAAAGTTTCACTTTTTTTATGCTTTAATAGGCGATATGAAAGTGTCTATATTTTCAACGCCGTGACTTCCTAAGTGTTTAATGAATGCAGAACCAATAATTGCACCATCGGCAAAATCACAGGCAGTCGTAAACGTTGGTTTGTCTGAAATACCAAAACCGATAATCAGTTTACTTTTTAATTGCATTGCTTTGACCCTCTTAAAATAATCCATTTGTTGTTTAGAGATTGCACCCTTTGCTCCCGTAATCGAAGAGGAGGCTACCACATAAATAAATGTTTTTGTGTAATTATCAATTTTACGAATTCTTTCTTCGGAAGTATTTGGGGTGATTAAAAACACATTGGTTAATCCGTATTTGTCAAATAGCGCTTGATAATGATTTTCAAATTCAACCATTGGCAAATCAGGAATAATCAAGGTTTCTATACCGCAATCAATCACTTTTTGACAAAACTTCTCTTCGCCATATTTTAGCATTTGATTGAGATATCCCATTAAAACCAAAGGGGTTTTATTGGTTGCTTTAATCGTCATTAATTGCTCAAATACAATGTCTAGATTGATTCCATTCTCCAATGCTTTTTGACTTGAATCCTGAATAGTAGGACCATCTGCCAAAGGATCTGAATAAGGCAGGCCAACTTCAATAAAATCGACACCACTTTTTTCTAATGCTGAAATTACGTGAGTTGTATCTCCTAATTCTGGATATCCACACGTAAAATAAATAGAGAGTAAGTTCTCTTTTTGAGCCAATAACGTATTTAATTTCTTCATATTAAACGAGTGCTTGTTTGTGTCTTTTTAATTCTTCTTCAATACCACTCCACAAATGAATTCGAACCGATAAGGATTCTTTTGCAACGTCCAAAACTTCATCCCATTTCTGTGTATCATTCCCACATAATTCTGAGATCATTTGCAAAGACAAAGGTCCATGCTCATCTCCATCTAACTCAATATGACGCTTTAGGTAATAAGTAAAACTATCAAATTTTTGATCCTGATTGGTTGCTGCTTCTTCAATAATTTTGATGAACATATCTGGAATGACATCTTCTCTCCCGAATGTAAATGCTGCTGCAATTTTATGGGTTTCTTTCGTGTTGATTATTTTAAATGTAAAAGAGACAAATTCTTTTACCGAAGCGATAATAGTTGTGCTTTCTAGAGACTCTTCAACAGATTTTAAAACAGAGAGTTGTTTTAAAAAATACGTGATTTTTGAAGTATCTGCTCCCACCTCTTCCATAGCGTCGAGATACATTTCAAAATGACTTTTAACAACGCCATCTTTATCAAAATCACTTTCTTCTGCTACCGTAATTTCATTAATAAACCGTGCCAATTTTGAATTCTCTCTAGGAATCCAAGGTGTAGAAACGGTTGTTAAATCTATTTGAAGGCCTTTTAAAAGTGACATAAAATCCCAAACAGCAAAGACATGGTTTTCCATAAAAACCTGAATATCTTCCATCGAGTGAAGATTTTTATACAAGGAATGACCTTTTAAAGTATCTCTTAAATTTTCTAATTCGGATTCAATAAAATCAATTTTCGGATTCATTATTCTTCTAAATGTTTAATAAATATTTCTAAATCTTTGTCGCCCCTACCTGATAAATTAATGACGACTACCTGGTCTTTTTTAAATTTTATTTTCGGCAAAACAGCCAAAGCATGGGCCGTTTCTAAAGCTGGGATAATTCCTTCAATTTTTGTCAATTCATAGGCAGCTGCTAACGCTTCTTTATCGGTAGCATTCATGAATTTTGCTCTTTTTGTTTCATACAAGTGTGCATGTAAAGGGCCAACTCCTGGATAATCCAATCCTGCAGAAATTGAGTATGGCTCTTGAATTTGTCCGTATTCATCTTGCATTAAAATCGTTTTACTTCCGTGTATAATTCCAACTTCTCCTAATTGAGACGTCGCTGCACTTTCTCCAGAATTAACTCCTAAACCTGCGGCTTCTACTGCAATTAATTCCACCGCTTCGTCCTCCATATAATGATAAAAAGCACCAGCGGCATTACTACCTCCACCAACACATGCAATGATCGTATCTGGGTTTTCCTTGCCTGTTTTTTCTTTTAGTTGCCATTTCATTTCTTCAGAAATCACAGCCTGCAAACGAGCTACCATGTCTGGATGTGGATGGGGTCCTACAACAGATCCGATCAAATAAAATGTAGCTGGATTTTGAATCCAATAGCGAATGGCCTCGTTGGTAGCATCTTTTAATGTTTTGCTTCCACTGGTTGCGGGCACTACTTTTGCACCTAACATTTTCATTCGAGCAACATTGGGTGCTTGACGTACAATGTCTTTTTCTCCCATGAATACAGTACATTCTAAGCCCATTAATGCACATACTGTTGCTGTGGCAACTCCGTGCTGACCTGCTCCAGTTTCTGCAATAATTTTTGTCTTTCCTAATTTCTTAGCAATGAGGATTTGACCAACGGTATTGTTTACTTTATGCGCACCAGTATGATTTAAATCTTCTCGTTTCAAATAAATATGGGCACCATATTTTTCTGACAATCGTTTTGCTAAATAGAGCGGAGTTGGACGCCCAACATAGTCTTTTAATAACGATTTGTACTCTGTTTGAAACGCTTCAGATTCGATAATTTGAATATAATTATCTGCGAGTTCTTTTACATTTGGATATAATAATTCGGGAATAAATGCCCCTCCATATTGTCCAAAATAACCGTTTTCATCGGGTTGAAATTTTGATTTCATAATTTATTGTATACTGTGGTTTATAGAATGAAGAAATCTCTTTATACTAAAAGATTACTTCGCTTCTTTCGCAATGACTTTATTTTTAAACTTTTTTATCTCCTCCACTTTCTTTACACCTGGTACGGTTTCAAATTTACTATTGACATCTAGTGCAAAACAGTACTTTGATCCTGGTTTTCCTAGAAATGTCTGTAACGCATCAACAGAATCTAAACCAATTCCGCCACTTAAAAAGAAAGGCTTCTCAAAAGGATATTGTTGTAAAACAGACCAATCAAATTGAACGCCATTCCCTCCCCTTTCTTTTCCTTTTGTATCAAACAAAAAAGAATCAACAACATCCAAATAAGGTGTTAGCACTTCAAAATCAAAAGTGTCTTTTACACCAAATACTTTAATGATTTCTACTTTTTCGTTCGAAATCTTGTGTTTGTTTTTTTTCTTTTTTTGGTGTTTATTCTCCTCTATAAACAAGGCTCTTCTTTCCGCTAATTGCAACTGTAAATCGGTGACATAGGCTACCGATTCATCTCCGTGTAATTGCACTGCATCTAATTGATATTCTTCAACTAAAGAGATTAAAATCTCTGGATATTCATTTACAAAAACTCCTGTTTTCTTTATTGATTTTGGGAGCTCAGGAATAATCCCTTCAAAATTTCTTTTTGATTGTTCATAAAAAATGAAGCCCATATAATCGGGTTGCAATGCTGCAACTTCTTGGATATTTTCGCCATGCTTCATTCCGCAAACTTTCAGTTTCATCTTTTATTTTATTTGATTGATAAACTCTTGACAAGCTGCTCCTGGGTTTTCTTCTTTCATAAAACTTTCTCCAATTAAAAATCCTTGAAATCCATATTCTTTCAATCCTGTAATAATTCTTGGATCAGAAATTCCGCTTTCAGAAACTTTTACACAAGAATCTGGAATTTGACCTGATAATTTGATAGAGTGTTCTAGGTCTACATCAAAAGTTTTTAAATTTCGATTGTTAATACCAATGATTTTATTTTCTAAATGCTTGATTTTATCTAAATCTTCTTGCGAATGCACTTCATACAAGACTTCCATACCTAAATCGGTTGCCAGATTTCCGTAATTTTTTAATTCTGTAGCAGTTAAACATGCAGCGATTAATAAAATTACATCCGCACCAATCGCCTTTGCTTCTACAATTTGAAAACCATCTACAATAAAATCTTTTCGTAAGATTGGTATTTGCTGATTGATGACTCTTGCTTCCATCAAATCTGCCATCGTTCCTCCAAAAAAAGAAGTATCTGTTAAAATAGATTGTGCAGCTACATTCGCATCTAAATATCCGTTGGTCACTTCGGCAATCGTTGCTTTGTCATTAATAATTCCTTTAGAAGGAGATTGCCGTTTATACTCTGCTATAATTCCTGTAGAACCAACAGTTAACAATGATTTTTTTAAAGACAACGGTTGTCTAGAAAAATTAGGGCTTTCTACTAATTTTTTTACAGGAACTTCTGCTTTTATTTTTGCAATTTCCTTCTTTTTGAAGGCGATTATCTTATCTAATATGGTCATATAAATAATTCTAAATTAAGAATTTGAGTTTTTATTATTTAAAAAGAAATACACCAAAACACCTGTAAAAAACCCAATTTCAGTATGCAAAAATATATTTCTTGTTTGTATTCCAATCGCCAAACCTATAAATACAAAGGCAGGAACAATTGAAATTAAGTTCTTTTTCTTTTTGGTCATTACTGGACTAACTTTGTTAAACACGCTTTTGCTTTCAAGCTAAACAACGCCTCCTTAGCTTCTTCAAAACAGGTCTCAAAACTTTTTGTTCCTTCAACGACCTTAAGAGCAAACGCTGCATTTGTTAAAACCACATTGTTTTGTGCATCGGTTCCTTTTCCATCGAGAATCGTTTTAAAAATTTTTGCGGCGTCGGCTACTGAGTTTCCTCCAAAAATAGCTGATTGTTCAATTTTTTTCTGACCAATATCCTCGGGTTGAATCAATTGGTCTCCTTTTTTAGTGAAGAGTTTAAATCCGCCAGTAAGAGAAATTTCATCATATCCATCCAACGCATGAACGATTCCGTAATTACTCTTTTCTTCTTGTAAAATATAATTATACAAACGGGCAATTTCCAAATTAAATGTTCCTAAAAAATGATTTTTGGGAGCACTCGGGTTGACTAAAGGGCCTAAAATATTAAAGAACGTTTTTAAAGCCAAAGCTTTTCTTGTGGGTCCAACCGCTTTCATTGCTGGATGAAATTTTGGTGCATGTAAAAAACAAATATTTGCTTTTTCTAAATGCGCTTTTAACGTGTTTTCATCATTGGTAAATTGATATCCAAAGCTGGCCAACATGTCCGACGAACCCGACTGCGAAGATACCGAATAATTACCATGTTTTGCTACTTTCTGACCTGTACCCGCAACGATAAACGAAGTGAGTGTTGAAATATTAAAAGTATCCTTTCCATCCCCTCCAGTTCCAACAATATCAATCGTATTGAAGGGAGATAAATCTACCTTAATGGCCAACTCCATCAAAGCATCTCTAAAACCAGCAAGTTCTTCAACCGTTATTGGACGCATCATAAAAACGGTCATGAATGAAGCCAAATGCGCATCATTGTATTTCTCGGAGGCAATGTCAATTAAGATTTGTTTTGCTTGCGATTTTGACAATCTTTTGTGCTGGTATAATTCGTTTAAAATTGCTTTCATTTTTATACAGTTCTATTGTTGAAATAATAAAGTGGATCCATAAGATGTTGTGACTTCATTACTTTTTTACACTATTTATAAAATTAGTCACAATTTGTTCTCCAACCTCTGTTAAAATGGATTCTGGATGAAACTGCACTGCTGAAATTGGAAACACCTTATGCGCTATTGCTTGAATCCCTCCATCTTCGTCTCTTGCCGTAACTTTCAATACTTCTGGGAAACCATCTTCAGTAGCTGACCACGAGTGGTATCGTGCCGCTAAAAATGGAGTTGGTATGTCTTTAAAGATCACCGCGCTTTCATCTACAACATCCATTAGGGTTGCCACTCCATGATACACGGTATCTAAATTGACAATGCTTCCACCAAAAACTTCAGTAATCGCCTGAAGGCCAAGGCAAACTCCAAATATTGGTTTTTTGCCCGCATAGTTTCTGATGATCTCTTTTAAAATACCCGCCTCTTCAGGAATTCCTGGTCCTGGAGATAACATGATTAAATCGAAATTATTTACGTCTTCTAAACTAATTTCATCGTTTCTAAAAACCGCAGGAAAATTGCCTGTAATTTTCTCTACCATATGAACTAAGTTATAAGTAAAGGAATCGTAATTGTCTATTATTACTATTTTCATTTTAAAAGCTTTTGGCTATTAGCGAACTACTAAAGGCTATTTTTAAATATTTTCTGCTAAAATTAACGCCTTTTTTAAAGCGGCTAATTTGTTGTTTACTTCTTGTAATTCTTTTGCTTCATCTGAATGAATAACAATTCCTGCACCTGCTTGCGAATACAATACATTGTTTTTACTCACAAAAGAACGAATGGCAATTGCTAAGTTTACAGAACCGTCTAATCCTATTATACCTACAGCACCACCATAAAATCCACGAGATTGATTTTCATATTTATCAATCAATTCCATGGCCTTGTACTTAGGAGCACCACTTAAGGTTCCTGCTGGGAAAGTATCTCCTACAATTTCAATTGGATTTCCTTTAATTTTCCCCTGCACCGTAGACACTAAATGAATCACATGACTAAAATACTGTACTTCTTTAAAGACTTCAACCGTTACATGATCGGCATGCTTACTAAGGTCATTTCTTGCCAAATCGACCAACATAACGTGCTCTGCCGTTTCTTTTTTATCTTCTGAGAGTTTTTTTCCTAACTTAATGTCTTCAGACATATCACCCGTTCTTCGAAAAGTTCCAGCAATTGGATTGATGGTTGCTTTTCCAGCAGCGATTTTTATTTGTGCTTCTGGAGAGGAGCCCATCAATTTAAAATTTCCGTAATCAAAATAAAACAAATAAGGAGATGGATTAATCGAACGCAATGCTCGGTAAACATTAAATTCATCTCCTTTAAATTCTTGTTGAAATTGACGTGACAAAACCAATTGAAAAACATCTCCTCGTTTGCAATGTGCTTTCGCTTTTGTTACATATTCTTTAAAATCTTCATTGTTACAATTGGAAGTTTCCTTACCTACGATTTCAAATTTTTGTGTATTAAAAGATTGTGCATTGATAATCGTTTCTATTTCTGAGACCCTTGAAACCTCGTGAGCTTGACTATTTTCTATCAATGTCATTTCATCATTAAAATGATTGATGGCGATAATAAAACGATAGAAACTATATTGCATTTCTGGAATTGCAGAAGGTGCTTTTTTATTTGTAAACCTAATGTTCTCGAAATACTGTACACTATCAAAGGTGGTATAACCATACAAACCGTTATAAGATTTCAACTCCTTTGGACAATCCAAAACTATCGAATCTGTAAATTCGTCAAAGAGCTCATAGAAGTTTTTATCAACCACCTGTTCGGCTACTTGAACTCCTTTGTGAGAAACCGAAAATAGGGCGTCTTCAACTTTCATTGAAACCATGGGCTCTATACAGATAAAAGAAAAACTTTCTTCTTTACTATGATAGTCAGAACTTTCTAGTAATAAGGTATTTGCATAGGCGTCTCGAAAACGCAAATACAAGCCTACTGGAGTCACTGTATCCGAAATTCTGGTGGTACTTGTTGTTTTAAATTTTATCTCTTTCATGGTTGCTGAACGAACTCAGTATTTGTTTTATAAATACAAAAAAGGCTTATCGTGAGATAAGCCTTTTATATATTTTTACATATAGGAAGATTTCTCACTTATGAATTAAGAGAGTTCCACCACCATATGTTTTGTTGTTTTATCATTGAATTACAAATTTAGATAGCAAATTTTACTTAACCAAACTTTATATCATTTTTTTTAGAAGAACTAACAAACAGTAAGTATCTAAATTAAAAATAAACTCTATAGTTTCAATAAAACAATAAAAACAACTAAAAAGTTATATATTATAATTAAATATTATTTTTAAGTTTAAAATTTAAACAAAAATTCGGTTTTTTGTATCGGAAATAAACAATTATTATAAAATATAGAATTATGTGTGGTATTGTATGTGCGTTTGATTTGAAAGAAAGCCCTGAAGCCTTAAGGCCTCAGTTATTGGAAATGTCTAAAAAAATTAGACATCGTGGTCCAGATTGGAGCGGAATTTATAGTGATAAAAAAGTGATTATGTCCCACGAAAGATTGGCGATTGTAGATCCAGCTTCTGGACAACAGCCGCTATTTAGTGAAGATAAAAAACTAGTATTGGCAGCCAATGGCGAAATTTACAATCATAGAGAGTTGCGCAAGCAATTTGAGGGAACTTACAACTTTCAAACAGCATCCGATTGTGAGGTAATTTTAGCATTGTATAAAGAAAAAGGTGTTGGTTTTCTAGATGAATTGAATGGAATTTTTGGCTTTGCTTTGTATGATGTTGAAAAAGATGAATACTTTATTGCGAGAGATCATGTTGGAATCATTCCTTTATATATTGGATGGGATCAAAACGGAACCTTCTATGTTGCTTCAGAACTAAAAGCATTAGAAGGAACTTGTACCAAAATTGAATTGTTCCCACCAGGACATTATATGTCCAGCAAAGATGGACAATTTGTAAAATGGTACCATAGAGAATGGAGAGATTATGAGGCCGTAAAAGAGAACCAAACAAGTATCGCAGAAGTAAAGAAAGCTTTAGAAGATGCCGTTCACAGACAATTAATGAGTGATGTTCCTTACGGGGTTTTACTTTCTGGAGGATTAGACTCTTCAGTAACTTCAGCCATAGCCAAAAAATATGCTCAAAAAAGAATTGAATCTGATGACAAATCAGAAGCTTGGTATCCACAACTACACAGTTTTTCTGTAGGATTAGAAGGTTCTCCAGATTTGGCCGCTGCTAAAAAGGTAGCAGACCACATTGGGACCATTCACCATGAAATAAAATTTACAATCCAAGAAGGCTTAGATGCTATCAAAGATGTTATCTACAACATAGAGACCTACGACATTACAACCATTCGCTCTTCTACTCCAATGTATTTAATGGCACGAGTTATTAAGTCTATGGGGATTAAAATGGTACTTTCTGGAGAAGGAGCCGACGAAATTTTTGGTGGTTACTTGTACTTTCATAAGGCACCAAATGCAGAAGAATTTCATGAAGAAACAGTTCGTAAATTAGAAAAACTGCATATGTATGATTGTCTAAGAGCCAATAAAAGTTTAATGGCTTGGGGAATAGAAGGACGTGTACCATTTTTAGACAAAGAGTTTATTGATGTTGCCATGCGTTTGAACCCGAAAGATAAAATGATTAACGGAGAACGTATGGAGAAATGGATCATTCGAAAAGCGTTTGAAGATCTGTTGCCAGAAAGTGTTGCATGGAGACAAAAAGAGCAATTTTCTGACGGGGTTGGATATGATTGGATTGATACGTTAAAAGAAGTTGTAGACAAAGAAGTTACTGACGAGCAATTGGCAAACGCAAAATTTAGATTTCCAATTCAAACACCACAAAACAAAGAAGAATTTTATTACCGTGCTATTTTTGAAGGGCATTTCCCAAGTGATGCCGCTGCATTAAGCGTACCACAAGAAGCAAGTGTTGCATGTAGTACACAAATTGCCTTAGACTGGGATGAAGCATTTAAAAACATGAATGAGCCTTCTGGAAGAGCCATTCTAAATGTTCATGACGATGCTTATTAGATTTGTTTATTTCTAAAATAAATTTAAGACTAAAAATCTCGCTTTTGCGGGATTTTTTTTGCTTAAAGAGAATTTAAAATCTAAGATTTAAGGAGTTTGAAACATCTCTTGTAAAACAAAAAAAAATTCAACGATAAAAAAGACGTATAAAGTACTTTTTAAGAGCTTTAAGCCATTATTTCGTTTTCAACAAATGTTGATAATTTCGGAACTTAATTACAAAAATTACAAATAAAAAGACTGAAAATTTGTAAATTTGAGAATAGGAAGATCATCATTTTCAATGTTGATTTTCAACAAAACTTAAATGAATAATTCACTTTTATTATGAGCGAAGACAAAAAAAATAATTACGATGCTTCCAGTATTCAGGCATTAGAAGGTATGGAACATGTAAGAATGCGACCTTCTATGTATATTGGAGATGTAGGTGTTCGAGGACTGCACCATTTGGTGTATGAGGTTGTCGATAATTCCATTGATGAAGCAATGGGAGGCTATTGTGACACAATCAACGTTACCATTAATGAAGACAATTCTATTACCACTAAAGATAATGGCCGTGGGATTCCGGTTGGAATTCACAAAAAAGAAGGTGTTTCTGCATTGCAAGTTGTAATGACAAAAATTGGAGCTGGTGGTAAATTTGATAAAGATTCGTACAAAGTCTCTGGAGGTTTGCACGGTGTGGGTGTAAGTTGTGTAAACGCACTATCGCAACACTTAACAGCAACGGTTCACAAAGAAGGAAAAGTTTGGCAACAAGAATATTCTCAAGGAAAAGCCTTGTACCCAGTAAAAACAATTGGAGAAACCGACTTTACAGGAACCATTGTTACTTTTTCACCAGACAAATCAATCTTTACACAAAGTACTGAATACAATTACGAGACGTTGGCAACCCGTATGCGAGAGTTATCGTATTTAAATAAGGGAATTACGATTACCCTTACAGATAAAAGAAAAACTGACGATGAAGGGAACCCGATTACAGAAACCTTTCATTCTACAGAAGGATTGCCTGAATTTATCCAATATTTAGATTCCACACGTGAGCAATTGACTGCGAATGTAATTTCTATGGAAGGTGAAAAAAATGGAATTCCTGTTGAAGTTGCTATGGTGTATAACACTTCCTATGCAGAAAATTTGCACTCCTATGTAAACAACATTAATACCCATGAAGGAGGAACCCATTTGTCTGGATTCAGACGCGGGTTAACAGGAACGTTAAAAAAGTATGCTGATAATTCTGGATTGCTTAAAAATGTAAAATTCGAAATTGCGGGAGATGACTTCCGCGAAGGATTGACTGCAATTATTTCTGTAAAAGTAGCAGAACCTCAATTTGAAGGACAGACAAAAACGAAATTAGGAAACAGAGAAGTAACCTCTGCAGTATCGCAAGCCGTTTCTGAAATGTTATCTGATTATTTAGAAGAAAACCCGAACGATGCAAAAATAATTGTTCAGAAGGTAATATTAGCTGCAACGGCAAGGCATGCAGCGCGTAAAGCCCGTGAAATGGTGCAACGTAAAACCGTTATGTCTATTGGTGGTTTGCCTGGGAAATTATCAGATTGTTCTGAAACAGATCCTGCTCAATGTGAAATTTTCTTAGTTGAGGGAGATTCTGCAGGGGGTACAGCAAAGCAAGGTAGAGATCGTAATTTTCAGGCCATACTTCCACTTCGTGGAAAGATTTTGAACGTAGAAAAAGCAATGCAACACAAAGTTTTTGAAAACGAAGAAATCAAAAATATGTTTACCGCTTTGGGCGTTTCTATTGGAACGGAAGAAGATCCAAGAGCTTTAAATTTATCTAAAGTTCGTTACCATAAAGTAGTCATTATGTGTGATGCCGATGTCGATGGATCGCATATTGCAACATTGATTCTAACGTTCTTCTTTAGATACATGAAAGAAATGGTAGAGCAAGGTTATATTTATATTGCGACTCCTCCACTTTATTTAGTGAAAAAAGGACAAAAAAGAGAATATGCTTGGGATGACAATCAACGAGATTTAATTGCACAGAAATTAGGAGGAAGTGTTTCGATTCAGAGATATAAAGGTCTTGGAGAGATGAACGCAGAACAACTTTGGGACACGACAATGAATCCTGAATTTAGAACCTTACGTAAGGTAGTTATTGACAGTCCAGCTGAAGCAGATAGAGTTTTCTCTATGCTAATGGGAGATGAAGTACCGCCAAGGAGAGACTTTATTGAACGAAATGCAAAGTATGCAAACATAGATGTCTAAAAAATAGTTTTAATTTTAAACAGCCTCAATATTAAAAGTATTGAGGCTTTTTTTTTGCAAAAAACACAAAATACCTACCATTTTTTAAGATATATCAAAAGCTGTTTTTCAATAATTTAATGTATTTTTGTGCCTCTTAAGTTGAACACAATTAAATACTAAAAATATGAAAATTACTGTTGTAGGTGCAGGTGCCGTAGGTGCAAGTTGTGCAGAATACATTGCCATGAAAAACTTCGCTTCTGAAGTTGTAATACTAGACATTAAAGAAGGCTTTGCGGAAGGGAAAGCAATGGATTTAATGCAAACCGCTTCTTTAAATGGTTTTGACACAAAAATCACTGGAAGCACAAGTGATTATTCAAAAACAGCAGATTCTAATATTTGTGTAATTACTTCTGGTATTCCAAGAAAACCAGGAATGACACGTGAAGAGTTAATTGGAATTAATGCTGGAATCGTTAAAATGGTTTCTGCAAGCTTAATTGAGCACTCTCCAAATACCATTATTATCGTTGTTTCTAATCCTATGGATACAATGACCTATTTAGTTCATAAAACAACCGGACTTCCTAAAAATAGAATTATTGGAATGGGTGGGGCTTTAGATTCTGCACGTTTTAAATATCGATTGGCAGAAGCTTTAGAAGCACCAATTTCTGATGTTGACGGTATGGTGATTGGTGGGCATTCTGATAAAGGAATGGTACCTTTAACAAGATTGGCAACAAGAAATTCGGTTCCAGTTTCTGAGTTTATCTCTGAAGAAAGATTGGAACAAGTTTTACAAGATACCAAAGTAGGTGGTGCAACCTTAACAGGTTTATTAGGTACTTCTGCCTGGTATGCTCCTGGTGCTGCTGTTTCTGGTTTGGTACAGGCAATTGCTTGTGATCAAAAGAAAATTTTCCCTTGTTCTGTTTTATTGGAAGGTGAATATGGTTTGAATGATTTATGTATTGGAGTTCCTGTTGTTTTAGGAAAAAACGGGATCGAAAAAATTGTTGAAATCAATTTAAATGACGCTGAAAAAGCACACATGCAAGCTTCTGCAGAAGGAGTTACAAAAACAAACGGCTTGTTAGCATTGTAATAAAATAATCGCTTTAAGTGATTGTAGTTCATAAAAAAATCCAGCTTTACAGCTGGATTTTTTATTTTTATTTTCGAAGTACTATAGAATTTCAACAAACAAACCTTCGTCTGTTTTTGAAACTTTAGCAACTTCTTTTTTAGTCAACCCTTTAATGGTTTTATCCCATTTCTTGTTAGACAAACCTGATTTTATTTTCAATTCGTTTAAGTCAATTTTTTCTGCTTTGGTAATGAGTGCTAAAACTGCTTTTTCTTCCTCGTTTAATTCAACAGAAGGTGCTTGCTGTTCAGGTCGCATTTGGGGGAAAAATAAGACTTCCTGAATGGATTGGTTGTTGGTTAAAAACATAATCAAACGGTCCATTCCAATACCCATTCCAGAGGTTGGTGGCATTCCGTATTCTAAAGCACGTAAGAAATCTTCATCGATGAATTCGGTGGCTTCATCATCTCCTTTCTTGGCTAATTTTAATTGATGCTCAAAACGTTCTCGTTGATCGATTGGATCGTTTAATTCTGAATAGGCATTGGCAATTTCTTTACCACATACCATTAATTCAAAACGTTCAGTTAATTCAGGATTGTCTCTGTGCTCTTTACAAAGCGGAGACATTTCTTTGGGATAATCGGTAATAAAGGTAGGTTGTATATAATTTCCTTCACATTTTTCTCCAAAAATCTCGTCAATTAGTTTTCCTTTCCCCATAGTTTCATCAACAGGAATGTCCATTGATTTTGCTGCGGTTCTTATTTCATCTTCTGTTTTTCCGTTAATATCAAAACCTGTAAAATGTTTTATAGAATCGGCCATGGTAACTCTGGCGTATGGTGCTTTAAAATTGATTTTATGTTCACCAAAAGTAGCTTCAGAAGTTCCGTTTACGGCAATAGCACAATGTTCTAATAATTGTTCACAGAAATCCATCATCCAGTTGTAATCTTTGTAGGATACATAGATTTCCATCGCGGTAAATTCTGGATTGTGTGTTCTGTCCATCCCTTCATTTCTGAAGTTTTTTGAAAACTCATAAACACCATCAAAACCACCTACAATTAATCTTTTTAAATAAAGCTCATTGGCGATTCTCATATACAATGGAATGTCTAATGAATTGTGATGTGTAATAAAAGGTCTTGCTGCTGCTCCTCCAGGAATGGGCTGTAAAACAGGGGTTTCTACCTCAAAATATCCTGCACCATTAAAGAAAGAACGCATTGCATTAAACAATTTTGTTCGTTTTACAAAGACTTCTTTTACATGTGGATTGACTACTAAATCGGCATAACGTTGTCTGTAACGCATTTCTGGATCTGTAAAAGCGTCATAGGTAACACCATCTTTTAATTTTGGCATTGGCAAAGGTTTTAATGCTTTTGAAAGCATTTTAAAACTTTTAACCATCACTGTTTTTTCACCTACTTGGGTTGTAAACAAGGATCCTTCGATTCCTATAAAATCTCCTAAATCTAATAATTTCTTGAAGACGTTGTTGTATAATGACTTGTCTTCTCCTTCACAAATTTCATCCCTGTTAAAATACAATTGAATTCTACCTTCTCCATCCTGTAATTGTGCAAAAGAGGCTTTTCCTTGAATGTTAATCGACATCAAACGTCCAGCAATAATTACGGGTTTGGCTTCAACATATGCTTCCTTTATTTCTTTTGAATTTGAATTGATTGGAAATAAATCTGCTGGATAAGGGTTGATCCCTAAATCACGTAATTTGATTAGCTTTTCTCTACGTACAACTTCTTGTTCTGATAATTGCATTCTCTGTCTTTGTTTTCGAGTAAATATTAAAGATTGTAAAGATACAATCTATTGCAGAGTTAGGCAATTAACAAATAAAAAGAAAATCAACTATAGGATGTGAAAAAGTTGTATATTTGTAGACTGCTTTTTTTTTTAAAGCAGCGAATGTTGTGTTGTTTTGGCACTTTCATAAAAGTGTCATGGTTTTGTTAACCAATGGAAAGCTTCCCTTAAATGGGACGCTTTTTTTTTGCATTTTATTGAAAAAATATTAGAACAACACACTCTTAAATTCCCATATTTTCATAATGAAAAGCATACAGTAAATAGAAGCTACAAAAAACTTGATGAATGCTGAGGCGAGTAAGCCTATAAAAGAACCAAAAGAAGCTTTAATGGCTCTGCTCGTATCTTTACTATCATAAATCAACTCTCCAATGAATGCACCTAAAAAAGCACCAATTAAAATACCCAGTGGAATTGGAACGAAGAGTCCTATAATTAAACCAATCGTGGTTCCATAAACGCCGAATTTACTCCCTCCAAATTTTTTAGTCCCCATAGCGGGAATGATGTAATCTAAAATCCAAATTAAAATTGCAACGGCTAGTGTAATGCCTAAAAAAGACCAATTTAGAGGAATTACACTCGTAAAGTGCAATGTTAAAAGTCCGAACCAACTCGTTAAAGGACCGGGCAAAACGGGTAAAAACGCCCCAACAACACCGAGTAAAACCAACAAAAAGCCTAATAGCAATAAAAAAATATCCATAAAATGTTTTAAAGTAAAACGAAAATACAAAACGTTTGTTATATTTTTTAAAACTAAAAACAACAAAATTTAACACTGTGTATTCAAATAGTTAAATGGAATCAGACAGTTTTTCCTTCGGCGATTCCGTTTCCAATTATAGTAGATTAAAACTCAATAAAATTTAGTAATTTCACACAATAATTAATTCTATGTTTTTGCGTGTTTTAGCTTTTTCAATCTTCCTTCTTTTTTGCAGTTCTTGTGATCTGGTAATGGGATTAGACGATTCGAAAATTGTACCTTTAGACACAACAATAGATTTTTCTTCAGTAGACTTTTCACCTTCTTTTCCAGTGTGTGATTCAATCATAACAAAGCAGGAAAAATCAACTTGTTTTAGAAATACAATGCATGCAAAAATAGGCTCCGAACTCCAAAAACATTCCTTTACAATAAAAGAAGCTATTTCTGAAACGGTGATTGTTCATTTGTTGATTTCTGCAAATGGAAGGGTGATTTTGGATGAAATACAATCTTCTGAAAACATCAAGATACAACTACCAACATTGGATCGTTTGCTAAAAGTAAGCGTACAGAATTTACCTAAAATAACCCCTGCAAGAAAAAGAGGTATTCCTGTAGTTACAAAATACAGTTTGCCCATTAAAATTCAATTAAAAAAGTAAAAGCTCTTTCTTACTGTTGTAAAAAAGAGCGTTTTGATATATCTCGTTGTTTTAAAATACGAATCTTAGTTCAGCATTTTCCACAATTTGTCTTTTAATTCTTGCAATCCAGATTCGGCAACTGAGGAAATAAATAAGGTTTCTACGCCTTCAGGTAAATCTGCAGCAATCTCTTCCTTTAATTCATCATCTAACATATCCGATTTAGAAATGGCTAACAAACGATCTTTGTCTAACAATTCTGGATTGTGTTTTTTTAATTCATTTAATAGAATTGCATATTCTTTGTTAATGTCATCACTATCGGCAGGAATTAAAAACAACAGAGTTGAGTTTCGTTCGATATGGCGGAGGAATCGATGTCCAAGTCCTTTTCCTTCGGCAGCTCCTTCTATAATACCAGGAATGTCTGCAAGCACGAAAGTTTGATGATTACGATGTTCTACGATACCTAGATTGGGTTTAAGAGTTGTAAAAGCATAATCTGCAATTTTTGGTTTTGCAGAAGTTAAAACAGACAATAGCGTAGATTTCCCTGCATTTGGAAAACCAACTAAACCTACATCTGCCAACAATTTTAATTCTAAGCGCAACCACGCTTCTACACCATCCATACCAGGTTGTGAATATCTTGGTGTTTGATTGGTTGAGGATTTAAAGTGCCAGTTTCCTAGGCCTCCTTTTCCTCCACGCAACAACACAACTTCTTTCTGATGTTCTGTGATTTCTAGAATCACTTCATCCGTGTCTGCATCTCTAACAATGGTTCCTAACGGAACGTCTACATACACATCTGCCCCATCTGCTCCAGTGCTTCTACTTCCACTTCCAGAACCTCCTGGGTCGGCTCTAAAATGTCTTTTAAATTTTAAGTGAAACAACGTCCACATGTTTTTGTCTCCACGTAAAATAATATGGCCTCCACGTCCACCGTCTCCTCCATCTGGTCCTCCCTTGGTAATGAATTTTTCTCTGTGCAAGTGCATAGATCCTTGTCCTCCTTTACCAGAAGTTGCATATATTTTTATGTAATCGACAAAATTTCCTTCAGTCATTATTTCTATTTATTGGTTCAACAATTGAATTGTCAAACGATTTAAAGTGTATCAAAAACAGCTGATAAACTATCGGTAATGTCTTCAATAGACCCTACACCATTCACCCCATAATACGTTCCTTGTTCTTGGTAAAATTCTTTTAGGATCGCTGTTTTGGTATTGTATTCGTTAAAACGATTTCGGATTTTTTCTTCATCCGTATCGTCGGTTCTTCCACTTGTTTTTCCTCTTTCCAACAAGCGCTGAACTAATAAATCTTCGGAAACTTCTAGGGCGACCATTCCATTTATTTTTGCTCCTTTTTCTGCTAAGAAAGCATCTAGTGCGATGGCCTGTGATTCCGTTCTTGGAAAACCATCAAAGATAAAACCATTGGCATTGGCATTTTTTTCTACTTCTGCCTTCAACATGTTGATGGTTACCTCATCGGGAACTAAATTACCATCATCCATATAGGTTTTAGCCAATACACCTAGTTCAGTTTTGTTTTTAATGTTGTATCTAAAAACATCTCCAGTAGAGATGTGTACTAAATCATACTTCTCTTTTAACAAGGTTGCTTGTGTCCCTTTCCCTGCTCCAGGGGGGCCAAATAATACAATGTTCTTCATTTTTGGTGGTGCTGTTAGTTGATATATAGCTGCTTTATTTCTTCCCAAACCGTCGTAATCTAAACCATAACCTACGATGAATTTATCTTCGATGCTTTTTCCGATATAAGCAATGGGTAGTTCTTTTTTAAAAACTTCGGGCTTAAAGAAGAGGGTTGCTACTTTTAGTTGTTTTACTTTTTTATCTCTAAAGATATTATAGATTTCTTGCAAAGTGGCTCCGGTATCTACAATGTCTTCAAGAATAATTACGGTTCTCCCCGTTAGGTCTTCGTTGATACCTACAAGCTGTTTTACGTTTGCTGTTGATGTTGTGCCTTCGTAGGAAGCGAGTTTTACAAAAGAGACTTCACAATTTCCATTAAATTCTCTTATAAAATCTGCTGCAAACAAAAAACATCCATTTAAAATCCCCACAAAAAATGGAATCTCATCTTTTGGTAAGTCTTCTTTAACTTGTTTGGCTAAAGACTTTACAATGCGTGCGATCTCTTCCTTTGAAATAAAGGGTTTAAAATATAAATCATGAAGTTTTATAGTATTCATCAGATGGCAAAGATAGGGTCTTGATTTTGAATAGAAAAAACCGTCTTGTAGTTACTGAAATAAAATCAGCAAAAGCAAAACGGTTTTAAATGATATTAAAAGAGAACTATTTGTTCTTTTCTTCTTCTTTAGTCGTGTCGTACATAATTGGTGTTGCCACAAATAATGATGAATAGGTACCTACTGCTACACCTACTATTAATGCAAACATAAATCCTTTAATTGAATCTCCTCCAAATAAGAAGATTACGATCATTACTAATAATGTTGTTAAAGAGGTATTTATAGTTCTTCCTAAAGTAGAACTTAAGGCTTTGTCTACAACTTGACTATATTTCCAAGTGGTATTGACTCCTGCAAATTCTCTAATTCTATCAAAGATAACCACGGTATCATTCAGCGAATAACCGACTACGGTTAAAATGGCGGCGATAAAGGATTGTCCGATTTCCATGTCAAAAGGCATGAAGTTATAGGTAATAGAGAAAACACCTAATACAATTAATACATCATGGAATACTGCAACTACAGCTCCAATAGAATAAGATACTTTTCTAAAACGTAATAAGATGTATAAGAAAACTACAAATAATGAACCAAATACTGCCCAAAGTGCTGATGTTTTAATATCATCGGCAATGGTTGGATCTACTTTTCTGTAGCTCATAATTCCGTTAGCATTCTTTGCTTTTTCGAAACCAGGTTTGAAATCATTGTAAGAGGTATCTCCGATGTAAGGCTTTAAACCTGTAAATAGTGCATTTTGCACTTCTTCATCTACAGTAGGTCCTTCTTCGTCAATTCTAAAAACAGTTGTTATTTTCAATTGATTGTCTAAACCGTATGTTTTTACTTCTGGAGCGGTACCAAAAGCCCCTTTTAAGGTTTCTGCAACTTCGGTAGCATTCATAGACTTGTCAAAACGAACGGTAAAAGAACGTCCTCCTTTAAAATCTACACCTTGCTTTAATCCGATAGAGAAAATAGACACGATTCCTGCAACAATAATTGCTCCAGAAATGATGTATGCCAATTTACGCTTTCGTAAGAACTCAATATTTAAGTTCTGGAACCATCCTTTTGAAATAGAGGTATTGAATGTTAATTTTGAACCTTTGCGAATCGCTCCGTCAATCAAAATCCGTGTAATAAATACCGCTGTAAATAAAGAAGTCCCAATACCAATCATTAATGTCAATGCGAAACCTTTAATAGGTCCGGTTCCAAAAACATATAAAATAATACCTGTTAATAAGGTTGTAATGTTTGCATCAATAATTGCAGACAAGGCTCCTTTTACAGAAAATCCTTCTTCTACAGATTGTTTTAAACCTTTCTTCTTAAAGAGTCCTTCTTTAATTCTTTCAAAGATAATTACGTTGGCATCTACAGACATACCAATGGTTAAGATAATTCCTGCAATACCAGGCAATGTTAACACTGCGTTGAAGGATGCTAAAATACCAAAGATGAATAAAATGTTTACTGCTAAAGCAATATCTGCATATAAACCTGCTTTACCGTAATAAAGGGTCATCCATAATAAAACCAATAAAATTGCCAATCCAAAAGAAAGGAAACTAGAATCGATTGCTTCTTTTCCTAAAGAGGGTCCAACAACTTCTGCTTCGATAATTCTTGCCGTTGCTGGCAACTTCCCTGCTTTTAAAACCGTTGCAATGTCTTTTGCTTCAGAAACTGTCATTAATCCACCAGAGATCGAAGTTCTTCCACCTGTAATTGGTTGGTTTACTGAAGGGGCTGTATAGACATAATCATCTAAAACAACAGCAACAAATTTCCCTGCATTTTCAGTGGTCATTTTCTCCCAAAGTTTCGCACCATAACTGTTCATAGTCATGCTTACTTCCGGCTTATTCAATTGGCTAAATTCTTGTGATGCATCTAAAATAACATCTCCTTCAATTGGTGCTTTGCCATTTTTGTTAGACTTAATCGCATATAAAGCGATTAACTCTGTACCGTCATTCGATTTTGTTGGCTTGTAATCCCATAAGAATTTTACATGCTTTAATGCTGTTGGAAGTAAATCTGTAACTTCTTTCAGATTTAATAATTTATTTACTTGTGCCGTGTCTAATACTTTTGCCTGAGCAACTAGAGAACTTAGTTGTTGTTGGTTTTGAGCTACGTTTGGAAACAAATAGGTGAATAAGTCTTTCTGAACCACCTTTGTTGAATCTGTGCTAGCACCTAAAATATCATCCAACTCATCGGTTGCATCTTCAACTGTTGTTTCTTCTTCAACCGAATCTACTTTTAGCAACTCAGCAACTTTTTCATTTGCACTAAAGAAATAGTTCTGCACTTCTGCATTTGAATATACTTCCCAAAACTGTAATTCAGCTTTGCTTGTAATTAATTTTGTAACTCGGTCAATATCTTTTGCTCCTGGTAATTCAATTTGAATTCTTCCAGAATTTCCAATTCTTTGAATGTTTGGTTGTGTTACACCAAACTTATCAATTCTACTTCTTAAAACATCAAAAGCCGTGTTAATTGAACTATTAATTTCTGCTTGAAGTACTTCTTTGACAACTTGGTTGGCTTCGTCAAATTTAATTTTATCACGTAATGATTTTGTTCCAAAAATAGTAGGATCGCTTAATTTTGTGGTTCCTGCGGTGCTTTCAAATTCTTGAAAAAATAAATCTAAGTAAGTATCATTACTACTTTTCAACCTTTGGTCAGCAGCATTTAATGCATTGTTGAAGATTTCGTTTTTAGAATCATTAGACAATCCCTTTAAAACTTCTTTTACAGAAACCTGTAAAATTGCGTTTACACCCCCTTTTAGATCGAGACCAAGGTTCATTTCTTTCTCCTTAATATCGTCGTAAGTGTATTTAGTAACTTCTAGATTTACAACTTCTTGATTAGAGACACTGTCTAAGTACTTTCTTTCGAAAGCAGCTTTTTCTCTCGCATCGTTGGTAGGTACCATTTTGGTTGCATAGTTCGCAGCATCTTTTTCTACTTTACTCGCGAAGTATGTAAATGATAATTGGTATAAACTTACTAATCCAAATAGGATAGCAAATAATTTAATAAGTCCTTTGTTTTGCATCTTTTAGTTATATTTATGTCGACTTCTTTAGTTTAAAACGAGCAAATATACTATTTCAAAGCAGTTCAACCAATTATTTTCTTACATTTATAAGTAGTTGTTTTTTGTTTTAAAAATAAGTGGTATTAAAAACCGTTTTTAAACAAGGAAATATCTTTATTTATAAGGGTTTAATAACAAAAAAAGAAAAAGAAAATAATCCATAAAATCAGCATTAAAATGACCCATTTATCAGACATTAAAATTGCACAAGCAAAACAATTAATACACATAAAAAACATTGCAAAAAAACTGCAAGTCGTTGAGGATGATTTAGAAATGTATGGAAAATACAAAGCCAAACTTCCTTTACATTTAATTAATGAGGAGCAAGTTGCTAAAAATCATCTCGTCTTAGTAACCGCAATAACACCTACTCCGGCGGGAGAGGGAAAAACTACGGTTTCTATTGGCTTAACGGAAGGGCTAAACAAAATAGGCAAACAAGCTACCGTAGTCTTGCGCGAACCCTCTTTGGGCCCTGTGTTTGGAATAAAAGGCGGTGCCGCTGGAGGAGGATATTCTCAAGTAGTTCCTATGGAAGACATCAATTTGCACTTTACAGGTGATTTTAATTCGGTTGAAAAAGCAAATAATTTACTCGCAGCTTTAATTGACAACAACCTACAAAGCAAAATAAATAATCTAAATATAGACCCAAGAACCATTCTTTGGAAACGCGTAATAGACATGAATGACCGTGCGTTGAGAGCAACCACCATTGGATTAGGAGGAACTGCAAACGGAGTTCCACGTGAAGATGGATTCAATATTACGGCTGCATCAGAGGTTATGGCAATCCTCTGTATGGCGACCAATTTTAAAAACTTAAAAGAGCGATTGGGGGCGATTCTTGTTGGACTTACTTATGACAACACCCCAATTTTTGCAAGGGATCTAAAAGCAGAAAACGCCATGGCTATTTTACTAAAAGATGCCATTAAGCCGAACTTGGTACAAACATTAGAAGAAAATCCAGCAATTATTCATGGAGGACCCTTTGCAAATATTGCGCAAGGAACCAACACGATTATTGCTACAAAGATGGGCTTGTCTTTGTCAAATTATGTGGTTACTGAAGCGGGATTTGGGGCCGACTTAGGGGCTGAAAAATTTCTAAATATCAAATCAGCATTTGCAAAACTAAATCCAAAATGTGTTGTTTTAGTGGCAACTATTAGAGCCTTACGTCATCATGGAGGGGCTAAGAAAGAAGCCTATAATACGCCCAATTTAGAGTGTGTCTCTGAAGGTTTCAGTAATTTAGAAAAACATATTGAGAACATTCGAAAGTTCAACATCGAACCAGTTGTTGCAATTAATTCTTTTGTTTCCGATACGGAGGAAGAAGTCCATTTTGTCATTCAAAAATGTGCTGCTTTAGGGGTTCAAGCAGTTTTATCTGAAGGATGGGCAAAAGGAGGAGAAGGCACCAAAGCACTTGCAGAAGCCGTTGTGGATATCGTGGAAAATAAAGCAACACAGTACAATACTTTGTATGATTGGAATGCCCCTGTAAAAGAGAAAATCGAGAAGATCGCTAAAGAAATATATGGGGCAAACAAGGTGGTATATGAAAACAAAGCCTTATTAGACCTAAAACGAATTGATCGACTCGGGTTCAGTGACTTTGCAATTTGCATGGCAAAAACACAGAAATCTTTTTCTGATAATGAAAAATTAATTGGAAGGCCAACAGGTTTTAAGGTTACAGTCAGAGAAATTGAAATAGCAGCAGGTGCGCAGTTTTTGATTCCTATTTTAGGAAAAATGATGCGAATGCCTGGCCTCCCTTCTGTTCCAGCATCTGAAAATATGAAGATTGATGACCAAGGTGTAATTTCTGGATTGTCTTAAGTGAAAAGGCCTGCCAGTACTATTGAAACTTCATTCCTAGGTGTACTACTTTTTTAGTTTCAAAGAAAGGTTCTTCAAAATAGGCTGGCAAATCATATAGGGTAGCAGAAGTATAGCGTTGTAACTCTTCTGTCAAGTCTCCACCTTTTAAATATAAAATTCCGTTTTTTAAATCGTGATTTTGTTTTTTAGCAATGCGACCTTTTGTCCAACGAACAAAGGTTTCCATCTGTGCCACAGCTCTACTTACGATAAAATCATAAGTATCTTTTACATCTTCAACTCTACCGTGGGTTGTGGTGACATTTTCCAACCCTAAACCTTCAACAACATCATTGACTACTTTTAGTTTTTTCCCAATAGAATCTACCAAATGAAAGTGTGTTTCTGGAAATAAAATAGCCAATGGAATTCCTGGAAAACCACCGCCAGTTCCAACATCCATCACTTTAGATCCTGGTTTAAAATGGATTACTTTTGCGATTGCTAAGGAATGCAAAACGTGCCGCAAGTATAACTCATCAATATCTTTTCTAGAAACTACATTAATTTTTAGGTTCCAATCTTGGTATAATTCTTTAAGTTTCGAGAATTGCGCAATTTGAGTTGGGGTAAGTTCCGTAAAATACTTTTGTATAATTTCCATCGTTGATCTGTTTCAGCGGCAAAAATAGCTTTTTGTAACAAACAATTCTTCACAAAACTGAACGTTTCTTCTAAAAGCAACTTCAAAAAGATTATTTTTGGAGGACAACTACAAAAAACAGTAATGAAAACAATCAGTTTTTCTCGAATAGATAAAGCAAAATTCTTCAGAATATTGAACAAAAGAGTCAATGGTTATTTTAAGGAGCATAATGTAAAAAGAACTGGAAATTGGAAACTGTATACCAAGGCTGTTTTGATGTTCTCCATATTTTTAGTTCCGTTTATCTTAATTTTAACCGTTTCAATGCCGCAATGGCTAATGCCTATATTAATGGTAATTACTGGAATTGGAATGGCGGGCGTTGGTATGAATGTTATGCATGACAGTAACCATGAATCTTTTTCGAGTAAAAAGTGGGTCAATAAATTAATGGGAAGTAGCATCTACATTCTTGCTGGAAATGTATATAACTGGAAAGTACAACACAATGTTCTGCACCATACTTTCACAAACGTAAAGGATCATGATGAGGATATTGATGCGGGTAGAATCATTCGTTTTTCATTGCATTCTAAGTGGTTAAAAATTCATAAAATTCAAAAATACTATTCTATTTTCTTATATGGATTACTAACTATCAACTGGGCAATTACAACAGATGTAAAACAAATGCACCGGTATTTGAAGCGCAAACTATCTTATGGTAAATTTCCAAACCCAAAGGTAGAATGGACAAAATTAATCATCTCTAAAGTGGTGTATTACGCACTATGGATTGTTTTACCTATGGTGGTTTTAGACGTTGCATGGTGGAAAATACTGATTGGCTTTTTTGTGATGCATTATACGGCTGGAATGATTTTAAGTCTTGTTTTTCAATTGGCACACATAGTTCCAAATACAGAAATGCCTGTACCAGATAAAGATGGAAATTTAGAACACACTTGGGCAGTCCATCAATTGTATACCACTTCTAACTTTGCGCCTACTAACTGGTTGGTAAACTTCTATACAGGAGGTTTAAACTATCAAGTTGAACATCATATTTTTCCACATATTTCTCATGTTCATTATCAAAAATTGGCTAAAATTGTAAAACAAACCGCCAAAGAATTTAATTTACCTTACAACGAATACAAAACAATGACAAAAGCTGTTGTAGCGCATTTTAGTCACTTAGGTGTTTTAGGACAAAAACCAGAATTAGCATAAACACAACTACAATTATCTTTAAAAATGACACATCCATTATCCGACAGAATTAGCAGTTTACCTGTTTCACAGACTTTAGCAATGGCTGCTAAAGCAAGAGAGTTAAAAGGACAAGGAATCGACATTATTAGTTTGAGTTTGGGAGAACCAGACTTTAACACACCCGATTTTATTAAAGATGCTGCTATTGAAGCCATCAAACAAGATTACAATTCATATACACCTGTAGATGGTTATGTGGAATTGAAAGAAGCGATTTGCACAAAGTTTAAACGCGACAATGATTTGGTATACCAACCGAATCAAATTGTAGTTTCTACAGGAGCAAAACAATCGATTGCCAATGTTGCACAAGTATTATTGAATCCTGGTGATGAAGTGTTACTTCCTGCACCGTATTGGGTGAGTTATTCTGCAATTGCAATTTTATGTGAAGCAAAATTTGTAGAAATCCCATCTTCTATAGACGATGATTTTAAAATAACACCTGCTCAATTAGAAGCTGCAATTACGCCAAAGACGAAGATGGTCTTTTTCAATTCGCCTAACAACCCGAGTGGAAGTATTTATAGCGAAAAAGAATACCGTGCATTGGCGGCTGTATTAGAAAAGCATCCACAGATTTATATTTTATCTGACGAAATATACGAGCACATCAACTATGGGGTAAAGCCATTTAGCTTTGCAGCGATTGAAAACATGTTCGACAGAACAATTACCGTTAATGGATTGGCAAAAGCATTTGCAATGACGGGCTGGAGGATTGGCTATTTAGGCGCTCCTGAATGGATTGCAAAAGCGTGTACAAAAATGCAAGGACAAATTACTTCGGGAACCAATTGTATTGCTCAGAGAGCTGCAATTACTGCCGTTTTAGCCCCTGTTGAAAAAGTACAATATATGGTAGATGAATTCGAAACACGTAGAGATCTTGTATTGGAGCTATTGGGTGAAATTGAAGGATTTAAACTAAACATTCCTGAAGGCGCTTTTTATGTGTTCCCAGATATTTCTGCTTTTTTCGGAAAAACAGTTAACGGCATAAAAATTGAAAACGCAAATGACTTTTCATTGTTTTTGTTAGAAAAAGCAAATGTTGCTACGGTAACTGGAGATGCTTTTGGTGCTCCAAACTGTATTCGAATGTCTTATGCAGCATCTGTTGTCCAATTAAAAGAAGCGATTCAAAGAATTAAAGATGCCGTAAGTTAAATTACCTTACTTTCCATATACAAAAACCTTCAGGAAACTGAAGGTTTTTCTTTTTTAAGAGACTCACTGTTGGAAGGGTTACAGCTATATTAAAACACAAAAAAGCCACCTCTAAAGGTGGCTTTTTAAATATATTATAAATTTCTTCCAGAATTAATCTACATTATCGTGTAGGAAAGAATTATTAGATTTTAACTGAATCGTATCGTCTTCACTACTTAAAGGTGTTTTCGAGTTACTAATTGATCGATCTACAAGGTCGATATCTAAACCCAATCTTTTAAATGCTGGCTCACGTTCTAAATCGTCAATGTTTTTATTCATTTGATCTGAAAACTTATAATTAAACCCTTTCATGGTTTTTCTTCGCTCTTCAGCTCTTTTCTGCAACTCAGAAATAGTCAAACTTAGAGGAGAAACCTCTTCGCTTTCGGTAACTATATTATTAATTTCTACCTGAGGCTTTGCTGATTTTAATTCAAACTGCATGCTTTCTTCTTCAACAGTGTTTTCAGTTATTGAAGAACTTTTCCCGATGGTTGGTTGCACATCAAAATCTTCTAAAACGTATCTTGTTTCGGGGGCTTTCTTCTCAAAGATAATTTCTTCTGCACCAAAAACTTCAATCTCGTTTACATTGACAACTTCTTTTGTTTCTTCAACGTCATTCAGATCGAAACGAATTTCTTTGGATGGTGTAACTTCTGTATATGAATTTAGCGGCAAATCAAATAACAAATCGCCTTGAAGTGCTGTTGGTTCTGGAGCTTCTGTGACAGTTTCATTTTCTGCGGCAGACATATCTGTAATAATAAAATCATCTTCAGAAATGGTTTCTATCGCAATTTCATCAAATACAACTTGTGTGTTTTTAATGCTTTCTGTCGTTGGGACTAAGTTCATTTTTGGCGCTGATTCCTCAACCTCATCTTCTAATATGTGTACAATTTTCGGAGAAGGTTTACTAGACAATGGTGTATCAAAAGCAGATGATTTTTGAATTGGTGTATCCGAGAAATTATAGGTTGCTTTTTGTTCGTCTTCTAAAGTATGTACAATTTTTCGTACTTCTGTGTTGGTAATTGTACTTTGTTGATCTGCAGCAAAACCAGTTGCAACAATGGTCACAGCAATGGCATCTCCAAGAGAATCATCTTCACCAATTCCCATAATGATATTGGCATCGTATCCTGCTTCTGTTTGAATATAATCGTTTACTTCTCCAATTTCATCAAGTGTAACTTCATTGCTTCCGGAAACAATTAACAACAAAACGTTTTTAGCACCAGTAATTTTATTGTCATTTAACAATGGAGAATCTAGAGCTTTTATAATCGCATTTTTTGCTCTGTTTGTTCCTTCTTCTTTTGCAGACCCCATAATAGCGGTACCGCTATTAGAAAGCACTGTTTTGGCATCGTGTAAATCTATATTTTGTTTGTAATGATGTGTAATTACTTCTGCAATACCACGTGCTGCTGTAGATAACACCTCGTCAGCTTTGGAAAATCCGGCTTTAAAACCAAGGTTCCCATACACCTCTCTTAGCTTATTATTGTTGATTACAATTAAAGAATCTACGTTATTTCGCAAAGTATCGATCCCAATTTGAGCTTGTTTAGATCGCATTCTTCCTTCAAACTGAAAGGGCATTGTAACGATTCCTACCGTTAAAATATCCATATCTTTGGCTATTTTAGCAATAATTGGTGCAGCACCTGTTCCAGTTCCTCCACCCATACCAGCAGTTATAAACACCATTTTAGTCTGTGTGTTTAACATTTGCTGAATTTCTTCGATACTTTCTTGTGCTGCTTTTGCACCTACATCTGGATTTGCTCCAGCACCTAAACCAGAAGTCAAATTGGCGCCTAGTTGAATTTTATTCGGAATTGGGCTGTTTTCCAACGCTTGCGAATCTGTATTACAAATTACAAAATCGACTCCTTTAATGTGCTGCGTAAACATATGATTTACAGCATTGCTTCCACCACCACCTACACCAATTACTTTAATCGTATTCGATTTAGTTTTTGGCATGTCAAATAATATGTTATCAAATTCTGTGCTCATAATAACGTATCTATTTTAAATTGTTTAATCATTCTTAATTTCTTCTTGTTTGGCTACCCTTTTTACTCTGCGTTGTCTAAAAAATCTTTTAATCTGGCGGTAAATTTTTCAAAGAAAGATTTGCCTTTGTCTTTTGATTTCTCTTGAACAACTTCTGGAGCCTCAACTGCTGTCTCCAAAGCAGTAGGAACAACTTCTTCTTCAATCGCCGATGCTATTTCCTCGTCTTTAGATTGCTTGCTTAAACCCTCCATTAACAATCCAACGGCGGTTGCATAAGACGGACTTGATAATGCCTCTTCTGAATCTCCTGCTAAATGTTCATTTGGATACCCAATTCGCGCATCCATTCCTGTAATATATTCTACTAATTGACGCAAATGTTTTAGTTGTGAGCCTCCACCTGTTAAAACAATTCCTGCAATTAGTTTTCCTTTTTGAGTTTCGTGTCCATAATTTTTAATCTCCAAATAAACATGTTCAATAATTTCTTGAACTCTTACATGGATCATATAAGACAAATTCTTTAAAGTAATCTCTTTAGGTTCTCTTCCTCTCAGACCTGGAATAGAAACAATTTCGGTTTCCTTATTTTCTCCTGGCCAAGCAGAACCAAATTTTATTTTTAATAACTCGGCTTGTTTTTCAATGATAGAACAACCTTCTTTAATATCATTTGTAATTACATTTCCTCCAAAAGGAATCACGGCTGTATGTCTAATTATACCGTCTTTAAAAATAGCCAAATCGGTAGTACCTCCCCCAATATCAATCAATGCAACTCCTGCTTCTTTTTCTTCTTGGCTGAGCACTGCTGATGCAGAGGCTAAAGGTTCCAAGGTAATGTCTGCCAAATCTAAACCAGCACTTTTTACACAACGTCCAATATTTCGAATCGAGGATACTTGCCCAACTACGACATGAAAATTGGCCTCTAAACGCCCACCATACATCCCAATAGGTTCTTTAATATCTGCTTGAGAGTCCACTTTAAATTCTTGTGGCAGTACATGAATAATTTCTTCTCCTGGAAGCATGACTAATTTATGTACCTGATTGACTAAATTATCGATGTCATTTTCGTCGATCACTTCATCAGCATTGGTTCTGGTGATATAATCCGAATGATATAAACTTCGAATATGCTGCCCAGCAATCCCTACAACTACCTCTTCAATTTTTTGCCCAGAAACACTTTCTGCTTCTTCAACCGCTTGCTGTATCGATTGAATGGTTTGTGTGATATTACTTACAACACCTCTTTTGACACCTAAGCTTTTTGCTTTTCCAATACCCAAAACTTCAATTTTGTCGTATTCATTTTTACGCCCAATCATAGCAACAATTTTGGTGGTACCAATATCTAAACCAACTGCTATTTTATTGTTTTCCATTTTGATTTATTTTGTGCACACAACTTGGTTGTGAAATTTTACGTTAATCGTTTTATACTCGTGTATTGTTTTGTCTAAAAAAGCTTTATTATATAACGCTTTTAATTTCTTGAATTTGATATCAATGTTAATTAATTTACCAAAATCAATTTTATAATTTCCACTGCGAACGGAGAATTGATACTCTTCGTTGTCTAATTTATGAATTTCTACAATTTCTTTTTTCAAGAAATCGTCTTCTAAAATGATGGTAACCAATGCAACGATTTCTTTAAATTCCTCCGCTTTTTCAACACCTGAAAGCAACAATACTCTTGCTGAATGAACAGGGGACAAAGGCATTTTTACACCCTGTTTATCAATGTAGTAAGAGGTATCTTCATGAAGAACTCTTGCGATTGGAGAACGTTGTTTTACAATCGTTTTTATGGTCCCATTTATGTGTAAAAAAACCGAAGATTCCGCAACATATGGATTCTTATTTACTTGATCTTCTAAACCATATAAATCTATCACAGATTTCTTTAAGTTTCTTACTGTTTCTGTATTTTGTATTAACAATTTATCAACCATTGAAATTGTCAAAAAATTAGTGTTTTCTCCCGAAAATTCAATCTTTACATCTGTTACTTTTTTTTGTAAATTTCGCTCAGAGGCAAAAGAATACAACAGCCCCAAACTTACTACCAATAGTAAGAAAAATAAATATTTTAATGCTCCTTTAACCTTCATTAACTTGGTGCTTTAACAACTCATTTGTTACTTCATTTACGGCAACTCCAATATCACCTGCCCCCAACATAACGACCACTTCTGCTGATGAATTTTTAATAACTTTTACTAAATTATTTTTTTCAACCAACTTTTTATGCCTGTTGGTAATCTTACCAAATAACCAACTCGAATCAACCCCTTTTATAGGCAGTTCTCTTGCTGGATAAATATCCAATAAAGCGATTTCATCAAATTTTGATAAAACATTCGCGAAATCTTCAACAAAATCTCGAGTTCTTGAAAATAAATGGGGTTGAAAAATCACCAAAACCTTTTTATTTGGGTACATTTCTCTAACTGAATTTTGAACAGCCTCAATTTCTGTTGGATGATGCGCATAATCATCAATCAAAACAAAATTGGGTGTTTTAATTCGATATGAAAACCTTCTTTGCACCCCTTTAAAACTTGCTAAACTTTCTTTTATTTCATGCAAAGGAACTCCATAAACATCTGCCATTGCCAAAGCGGCAAGTGCATTCATTACGTTATGTTTTCCAGGAAGATGAAAAACAATATTTTCTATTTTACTGGAAGGTGTTTGTACGTCAAAAATATATTTGCCGCTTTCTATTTTAATATTAAGAGCGTCATAATCTGCTGCTGCATCAATACCATAGGTAAGCCCTTTTAAAGGGAGTCCTTTGGCAACGATTAGAGTTTGAGAAACTTTCTCAGAGAAAGCCCTAAATGAGGCATCAAGAGCCGCTGAGTTTTCATAAATATCAAGATGATCCGAATCCATCGATGTAATACAGGCAATATCTGGCGACAATTGTAAAAAAGAGCGATCAAACTCATCGGCTTCAACAACCGTCACTTTATCTTCTCCTAGAATTAAATTAGAATGGTAGTTCTCTGCAATTCCACCTAAAAAAGAAGTTGCTAATTTAGGCTTCATAATGTGTCCTAAAATAGCTGAAGTTGTTGTTTTACCATGAGTTCCTGCAACGGCAAGGCAAAACGTATTTTCAGTAACTTTACCCAAAACTTCTGCTCTTTTTAACACCGTAAAATCGTTTTGAAAGAAGTAATTGAGTTCTGCTTGTGTTTTTTGAATTGCAGGCGTATAAACAACCAATGTTGTTTCCTTATTTAAAAAAGGCAATGGAATATTTTTGACAGCCGATTCGAAATGAATGGCGATGCCTATATCCTCTAATGAATTTGTGTTTTTTGAAGGTGTATTGTCATACCCTGCTACCTGCTTATTATTGACTGCAAAGTAGCGTGCAATTGCACTCATTCCGATTCCTCCAATTCCTACAAAATAGACGTTATGTATGTTTTCTAAATTCAATTCTTTAGGAGCTTTTCAATTTCATTAACAATATCACTTGTAGCACTTGGCAACGCCAATGCTTTTATATTTTCTGATAGACTTTGTTGTTTACCCTGATCTTTTAATAGCGTTTCAAAAATAACCGCAAAAGAATCCAACTCACTTTCTTTGATCATAATTGCCGCGTGATGATCTACAACGGACTTCGCATTTTTTGTTTGATGATCTTCAGCAACATTTGGAGAAGGAATAAAGAGCACGGGTTTGCCAACAATGCAGAGTTCTGAAACAGAACTCGCTCCAGCTCTCGAGATAATAAAGTCAGAAGCGGCATATGCCATCCCCATTTGATTGATAAATGGATGCACTTGCACATGTGCTAAGTCGTTGTATTTCTGATACGCAAGATTATATAATTTACCACACTGCCAAATTACCTGAAGATTTTGCTGATTGAAAAAATCCAATTGACTTTCAATCAATTCATTCACTCTTCTAGCGCCAAGACTCCCTCCTAACACTAAGACAGTTTTCTTGTTTTTGTCTAAATTAAAAAAAGAAAGGGAGGCATCTCTTTTCGTATGAATCAATAATAAATCTTGACGTACAGGGTTGCCCGTTTTTAAAATTTTATCTGCAGGAAAAAACCGTTCTAAATGATCATAAGCGACACATATTTTATGGCTCTTTTTGGCCAATAATTTATTGGTGATTCCTGGGTATGAGTTTTGTTCTTGAATAAGGGTTGGTATTTTATTTAGGCTAGCCATTAATAGCGCTGGTCCACTCGCAAAACCGCCAGTTCCAATAGCTATATTGGGTTTGAATTGTTTGATAATTCTTCTTGACTTCAGCAAACTACTCAACAGTTTAAAAGGAAATAATACGTTTTTAAAAGTAATTTTACGTTGAATCCCCGCTATCCACAATCCTTTAATTTCATATCCTGCTTGCGGAACTTTTTCCATTTCCATTTTGTCTTTTGCTCCAACAAATAAAAATTTCGAGTTTGGATATCGCAGTTTTAATTCATTGGCAATCGCAATTGCTGGGTATATGTGTCCGCCCGTTCCACCACCAGAAATTAATATGTTAATCGATTGCTTCATGTAAAATATCTAAAGGGTTATCATCTAAAATTTCATCTTCTGTTTTTTCTTTTGATGCACTCACACTTAAAATCATTCCGAGAGCAAAACAAGTCATCCAAATAGAAGTACCTCCACTACTTATTAAAGGCAATGTTTGTCCGGTTACAGGAAGAAGACTTGTAGCAACCGCCATATTTATTGTTGCCTGAAAAATGATCGGAAGCCCGGTTGCGATTACTAGTAGTGTCCCGAAAATTGTTTTTGTTTTTTTGACCACAACAAAAATCCTAAAAAGTAATATGAAATAGACAAAAACAACTCCAAATCCACCGATCAAACCAAACTCCTCCACGACAATTGCATAGATAAAATCTGAAGAGGATTGTGGTAAAAAATTTTTCTGAACGCTTTTTCCTGGCCCTAAACCAAATGTACCTCCTGTGGTTATGGCTATTTTTGCTTTTTCTACCTGATAAGGTTCATTTCCATCTTGAGTTGAATAATTTTCGATTCGATTGCTCCATGTTTGAACTCTGTTGGGCATCGCATCTGGAAATGCTTTTGCAACTAAAACAAAAAACAATAGAAAAGTAATACCGATTGCAAGAATATATCCGATGTATTTTAAAGGATAACCTCCTATAAAACAAACTATCATCACCATGGTGAAAATAATTGCTGTAGTCGAAAAGTTTGCAGGTAAAATTAGTATTAAAATAAGTGCAACGGGCAACCACAATTGCCACAGACTTTCTTTAAAATGAATAACACTCTCTTTATTTTTTGCTAAATATCTTGCGACATACACCAACAAAACTACACTTGCCAATGTGGATGTCTGAAAACCAACACCACCAAACTTAATCCATCTACTCGCATTTGCCCCTCCAATGACCGTGCCTTGTGCTAAGGTAAAAACCAATAAAACAATTACGATTGGAATCATAATGACAGCGCCTCCAGAAAAGTATCGGTAGGGTATTTTATGCACTCCATAAATAATCCCAAAACCAATAATTAACAAGGCAACATGTTTTGCTAAATGGCCCAATGTAGAACCAGAACCAACAACATAGACCAAGTTTGTACTTGCACTAAAGACTGGCATAAATGAGAATATCGCCAACACAGTTACGATTGCCCAAATTGCTTTGTCTCCTTTAATATGTTGAAAAATAGTTTTCATTCCTTTTTTTATTTCCTGCAATTACAAGAAGCTTTTATGTAATGGTTCTTATTTCTAAAAATTCAAAAATCACAGTATATCTATTGATACGGACTAATAATGATCTCTTTTTAAAGATTTCTTACCGCTTGTTTAAATTGACGTCCTCTGTCTTCATAATTGTCAAATAAATCAAAACTTGCACAAGCAGGAGAAAGTAAAACAGCCTCTCCGGATTCTGCTAATTTTTGCGCCACTTTAACAGCCTCTTCAGCCCCAGCAGTTTCAACAATCATCTCAACCACATTGCCAAACGTCTGTTTTATTTTATCATTTTCTATACCCAAACAAATAATCGCTTTTACTTTTTCTCTTACTAGCGGTAATAAATCTGAATAATCGTTTCCTTTATCTACACCCCCTAAAATCCACACCGTATTTTTATCCATGCACTCCAAAGCATAAAAAGCAGCATTTACATTGGTTGCTTTCGAGTCGTTAATATATTCTACGCCTCTTATTTTTGCAACCTGCTCTAATCGATGCTCGACACCTTCAAAGTTTTCTAAACTTTCTTTGATCGATTCTTTTCGAACTTTCAACAGTTGTGCAGCCATTGTTGCTGCCATTGCGTTTTTAGTATTGTGTTTTCCTTTTACGGATAAAGTTGAGATAGGCATCTGTATTGTTTCTTTATTAATATTGATTATGATATTATTATCTTTTATAAAAGCACCATATGCTAATTTTTTTTCTAACGAAAATGGAATTAGAGTTGCTTTAGTACTGTTCTTTTGCAACCATGCATTTATGGTTGTATCATCTGCATCATAGATTAAGTAATCTGATGCTGTTTGGTTTTTTGTAATTCTAAATTTAGATTCGATATATTGATTAAAATCATCCTCATAACGATCTAAGTGATCAGGTGTTATATTTGTTAAAATGGCAATATGACTGTTAAAATCTACGATGCCATCTAGCTGAAAACTACTCAATTCTAATACGTAATTTTCATAGGATTGTGTAGCGACTTGCTTTGCAAAACTGTCTCCAATATTTCCAGCAATACCACTATTTATTTCTGCATTTTTTAAGATAAATTGCGTTAACAGTGCGGTGGTTGTCTTCCCATTAGAACCTGTAATTCCAACTAGGTTCGCAGTTGTATATTTTGCGGCAAACTCTATTTCTGAAATAACGTTGATTCCTTTTTCTTTTAGCTTTACAACTAAGGGAACCGAATCTGGAATTCCAGGACTTTTTACAATTAGAGAGGCCTTTAAAATATTATTTTCCGAATGTTTTCCTTCTTCAAAATTGATATGATGTTGCAAGAGAACATCTTTGTATTTTTTGGCAACGAGTCCTTTGTCTGAAACCAAAACTTCAAACCCTTTTTGTTTCCCAAGAATTGCTGCACCCACTCCACTTTCTCCACCACCAAGAACAACAAGAAGCCTATTTCCTCCTTTTGGAGAAACGACCATACGCTTATTTGATTCTTGATTACTCATCTATTTTATCTAAAATTTATTCTCTTTTATTTAGAACGAACTCTCTATCCTTTATAAAGAAAGTTCATTACCTTAACTTTAAGGTTACAATTGCCGATACCGCTAAAAGAATTCCTACAATCCAAAAGCGGACAACAATCTTACTCTCGTGGTAGTGCTTTTTTTGGTAATGATGGTGTAAAGGAGCCATTTTAAAAATTCGCCGTCCAACTCCAAACCGTTTCCGAGTATATTTAAACCAAAAAACTTGAAGAATTACAGAGAGATTTTCTACAACAAAAACACCTGCTAAAATGGGCAGTAATAGTTCTTTTCGAATCGCTATGGCAATCACAGCAATAATTCCACCGATGGTCAAACTCCCGATATCGCCCATAAAAACTTGAGCTGGATAAGTATTGTACCATAAAAACCCAATTAATGCCCCAGCAAAAGCCAATATAAAAACAGTCATTTCACCAGAATTTGGGATGTACATAACATCCAAATAGTCCGCAAAAATAATATTCCCCGAAACCCATGCAAAGACAGCCAATGTGATCACTATAATTGCGGATGAGCCCGCAGCCAGACCATCGATTCCGTCTGTTAAATTTGCGCCGTTTGACACACCGGTTACAATAAACACAACAATGAATATGAAAACAATCCACCCATATTTTACGTATTCATCCCCTAAAAAACTCAATGCTTTGGAATAATCCAATTCATTATTCTTAAAAAAAGGAACGGTTGTTTTTGTGGACTTATGTGCTTCACCAAAGACTTTTAATCTCCCATTTTCTTGCTGTACTCTTTCTGAAACTGGCAGTTGTTCTTTGATCGTTACCCCTTCATTAAAATATAGCATAGACCCTACAATAATTCCAAGACCTACTTGACCTAACACTTTAAACCTGCCTTTTAAGCCTTCTTTATCTTTCTTAAAGACTTTGATATAATCGTCTAAAAAACCAATCAACCCCATCCATATAGTGGTAATGATCAAAATAATAATATAAATATTATTCAATTTAGCGAACAAAATAACTGGAATTAGAGTTGCCAAAATAATAATGATTCCTCCCATTGTTGGAGTTCCTGATTTCTGCTTTTGTCCATCTAAACCTAAATCTCTAACAGTCTCTCCTACTTGTTGATTTCTTAAAAAATTGATAATTCTTTTTCCGTAAATGGAAGAAATCAATAAGGATAAAATAAATGCTGTTGCAGCCCTAAATGTGATAAATTGGAATACACTTGCTCCAGGCAAACCGAACTGACTTTCTAAATATTCGAATAAATAATATAGCATTCTAAGTTATTTTTTTAATTGATTGAAACAGTTTTGCACTTCTTCTAAATCATCAAAATGTGTGCGAACTCCTTTTATTTCTTGATAATTTTCATGGCCTTTCCCAGCAATCAAAATAATATCTCCCGGTTTTGATAATTTACACGCTGTTTTAATCGCTTGTTTTCTATTCAAAACTGTCAATGTTTTTATTTCATTCTCTGGCAAAACCCCTAATTCCATTTCTTCTAAAATGGTTTCTGGATTTTCAGTTCTTGGATTGTCTGTAGTAAAGATCACTTGGGTACTTAATTGGGTCGAAATATGTGCCATTTTTGGTCTTTTCATTTTATCTCGATCACCTCCACACCCAACAACAGTCAAAACATTTTCATTACCAGTTCTAATATCATTAATAGTTTCTAACACATTCTTTAATGCATCTGGCGTATGTGCATAATCGATAATTGCAGTTACACCATCATTGGAAACAATGTACTCAAAACGCCCACTTACACTTTCTAGCTGACTAACGATTGTAAGTACCTCTAACCGTTCTAAACCTAATAATTCTGCAGTTGCAATAATGGCAGTAAGGTTGTAAATATTGAAAACACCGATTAATTTTGTCCAAACCTCAGTACCTGCCACAGTAATCAAAGTTCCTGAAAGTTGTTTTTCTAAAATTTTTGATTTAAAATCTGCGAAGGTTTTTAAAGCATATGTTTTCTTCCTTGCTTTCGTGTTTTGCAACATGAAACTACCGTTTTTGTCATCGATATTCGTCAGTGCAAATGCAGATTTTGGCAGAGCGTCAAAAAACTGTTTCTTAACGTCTCTATATTCTGCAAGGGTATTATGATAATCTAAATGATCATGAGAAAGATTGGTGAAAATTCCACCAGCAAAGGTTAAGCCTGCTGTTCTTTTTTGATGAATTCCATGAGAACTCACCTCCATAAAACAGTAATCTACACCCGCATTGATCATGGTATCTAAATACCTATTTATAGTTACCGAATCTGGCGTAGTATGTGTCGCTTTAAAATCGACCTCATCCACCTTAATAATTACAGTAGAAAGGAGTCCCACTTTATAACCTGCTTTCTTAAACAACTGATATAAAAGTGAAGCAATGGTTGTTTTACCATTGGTACCTGTAATACCGATTAATGGAATTTTACGAGATGGATTGTCATAGAAATTGGACGCCATGATCGCCAAAGCGTTATTTGCATCTTCTACTTGCACATAGGTAACTCCATCCTTTTTTGCTTCAGGAATCGCTTCACAAACAATTGTATTTGCACCTAAAGAAATTGCTTTATCAATGTATAAATGCCCATCAACAGCAACTCCTTTTTGAGCTACAAAAACATCATTTTTTTCAATTTTTCTTGAATCGAAAACAAGTTGATGTACTTCAATATTTGTTTGACCAACTAGTTGGAGTATTGAAACCTGATTTAATATGTCTTTTAAATTTTTCAGCTTAGGAAAGTTTTAAAATAATAGTTGCTCCTTTGATTAATTTATCTCCTTTTTTAAGTGATTGAGATTTTACATTACCACTTCCAGAAATTTTCACTTTCAATCCAATATTCTCTAATAATGACAACGCATCCATACCAGACATTCCTTTAACATTAGGGATTTCTGTATGTGTTTTTAGCAACTGATTGTTGTAATTTAAAAATGCATCATCAATTGCTGTAAACTGAACTTTATCGTCTACATATTGATTGTCTATGGGGGTTGTAGTATAAATTTTTTGAGCAATTTCTTTAAAAACTGGTGCTGCAACTACAGCCCCATAATATCCTTTTTCTTTCTTTGGATCGTGAATGACTACAATACACGAATACTTTGGAGTATCAGCAGGAAAAAAACCAGCAAACGATGCCGTATAATGCTTTTTAGAATAGTGCCCTTTTATGGTTTCACCTTGTTCATTGATATAGGTAGGTAGGTATTTTTTTGCCGTTCCGGTTTTACCTGCCATTGAAAAATTTGGAGAATAGATATTATTAGCGGTTCCTTGGACCACTACATTTTCAAGTACTTTTTTAATCTTTTTTAATGTTTCGTCCGAGGCTATTTTAGAATTTACAATTTCTGTTTCAAATATTTTTTCTGATTTCTCTTGCTTCCTCAATTCTTTAATAAACCTTGGTTTTACCATCACACCATTATTAGCAACCGCATTGTAAAACATCAAGATTTGCATGGGAGTTACAGACACACCATAGCCCCAAGACATCCATTCTAACGAGATCTTATTCCAACCTTTATCTTTTGGAGTTGGAACAACAGGTCTCCCTTCTCCTTTAATTGAAAAGCCAATAGGTTCTGTAAAACCATAATCCGCTAGCTTATTGATGAATTTTTGAGGTTGATGATCATAATGCTTACGAATCAACTTTACGATGCCGACATTCGATGAAACCTCAAAAGCACGTGCGGCAGAAATTTCACCATATCCTCCCTTTTTTGAATCTTCTACTTTAGAACCATGGAGAAAAATTCTTCCTTTTTCAGTATCTACTACTGTAGCCGTATCTATTACCTTATCATCTAGTGCCGCCATTAAACTTGCCAATTTAAATGTGGACCCTGGCTCATGGCTTTCCCAAACGGCATAATTTCTCTTCTCGTAGTACTTCCCTTTGGAAGTTCTTCCTAAATTTGCAATGGCCTTAATTTCTCCAGTGGATGTCTCCATGACTACTGCACACCCATGTTCTGCTTCAAAAAACTCTAACTGACGTAACAATGCATGATGGGTAACATCTTGAATATTTACATCAATCGTAGTAATAATGTCATGCCCATCAATGGGTTCTTTTTCGTTGGCATCGTTAATTGGCTTCCATTGATTTTTAGCAATTCTCTGCTTCCACCGCAATCCATCTGCTCCTTTCATATAAGAAGCAAAAGCACCTTCAATACCTGCACCTCCACTTGAATCATCATAGCCAATGGTTCTTTCTGCAATTTTACCAATGGGATGCACGCGAACCGTTTGGTGTTCTGCAATAAAGCCTCCTTTATAAACACCCAATTTAAAAATTGGGAATTGTTTCATTTTTAAGTAATCAACATAGCCAATGTTTTTAGCAATAAAAAAATATCTTTTTTTCGCCTTTTTAGCATTTCGAAGTCTTCTCTCATAGTAATCTGGAACATTGCCCAACATCTCAGAAAGCGCCTTTGAAAGGGCTACTACATTTTGTTCAAAAACTTGTTTTTTAACAACAACCAAATCCATTCTAATGGTATACTTAGAAACCGAAGTTGCCAATAAATTACCGTCAGCTGCATATACGTTTCCTTTGTTCGCTGAAATGGTAAATTGTTTTACGGTTCCTTTCGTAGATAATTTATTGTATTTATCTCCGTGAACATATTGAAGATTGAAGACTCTTAAAATTACGACTACTAAAAAAATCGTCATAATAGCTCCTACGAGGTAGAATTTTGCCAGTATGCCTTTTTTTTGAGTTGCCAATTTATGAATCTTTATAAGTTACTTTTATTTTTTTAGGTGGAGCTGTTGATGGCTCAATCCCTAATGATTTTACTCTTTTCCGAACACTAGACTCCATCTCCATCCTTTCTAGCCTTGAGCTTATATCTACATACTCCTCTCTCAACTCTCGCTTCTCTTTATTTAGATTTGCAATCAGAATTGCTTTTTTATCAGCTTGATGACCACTCGAAATCATAATTAACAGGAGACCAACAATGAAAATAATAATTCGCCAATTTTTAAAAGCAGCTTCATCAGTAAGGAAACTTCCTCTCAGAAAACCGTACAAACCTTTTTTAACTTTAGACATTGAATCCGATTACTTTTTTATACGTTGTTGTTTAAGGGTTGCAATCCTAAGTTTTGCACTTCTCGCTCTATTGTTTCCTTTAATTTCCTCGGTAGAGGGCACAATTAATTTTCCTACTTTCTGTAATGGCTCATTAGAGTTTCCGAAGGCATCTTTTTCAAGTTCGCCACGAAACATTCCGGTTCTTATAAATCGTTTTACCAATCGATCTTCTAAAGAATGGTACGCAATAACACTTAGTCTTCCGTTCGCTGTTAAAAGGTTTGGTATTTGCTCTAAGAATTCTCTTAAAACATCTAGCTCTTCGTTGACTTCAATTCGAATCGCTTGAAATATTTGAGCCAGTATTTTATGCTCTTTTGCATTTGGCAAATACGTCTGAAGCAATTCTTTTAACTGAAAACTTGTCTGTATTTTAGCAACCTCTCTTTGCTCAACAATCGTTTTTGCAATGTTTCTTGAATTTCTTAATTCGCCATACAGGAATAATATTTCTGCTAATTTTTCTTCAGAATAATTATTAATAATTTCTTTGGCAGACACTTTTGATTTCTGATTCATTCTCATGTCTAAATCCCCGTCAAAACGAATAGAAAATCCACGTTCGGCTTCGTCGAATTGATGAGAAGAGACTCCCAAATCTGCGAGTACTCCATCTACTTTTTTAATTCTATGAAATCTTAAAAACCGAGAGATAAACCTAAAATTCTCTGGAATTAATACAAAACGTGCATCATCAATTAGATTCTCCAAGGCATCAGGATCTTGATCAAAAGCAAACAACTTGCCTTTTGGCCCCAATCTGCTTAATATTTCTCTAGAGTGCCCGCCTCCGCCAAAAGTTACATCCACATAGACACCATCTTCTTTTATAGACAAGGCATCAACACTCTCTTTTAGTAAAACTGGATTATGGTAATTCATCGATCGTTGTATTTCCCATCACATCTTCAGCTAAATCTGCAAAATCTACAGAAGCATCTTCAATTGCTTTTTCGTATTTATCTTTGTCCCAAATTTCAATAATATTCACCGCAGAAGACAAAACAATTTGTTTTTGAATGCCAGCAAAATCACACAAGTCTTTTGGAATTAATAATCTGCCCGAAGCATCTAATTCTACTATTTTTACACCCGCAGTAAATCTTCTAATAAAATCATTGTTCTTTTTCACAAACCTGTTTAATGTATTGATCTTCTGCATCATTAAATTCCACTCACTCATTGGATACAACTCCAAACAGGGTTGAAAAACGCCTCTTTTTATAACAAAACCATCTTGTAGCGCAGTATGCAGCTGCTTCTTAAAAGCAGATGAGAGCATCAACCTTCCTTTAGCATCTGCCTTACACTCGTATGTACCAATGAGATGAACCATTAAAAAAAACATTTTATCAATATCAAAAATATATAATTTTTACCACTTTTTACCACTTTTTACCACTTTGTTCATAACTTTATTTGAAAGAACACTTTACACTATTATCATCAAGGAAATTATACAAAATCTAAAACGTTAATTATTTAACAAAAAAGGAGTACATTTGTGGTTCAGTAAATTGTAAGAAACGAATGACCGATTATTTAAAGACTGAAGAAAATTTTACTTACGCTGAGGCCGGAGAAGGGCCTGCAATTATTGTACTCCATGGGCTTATGGGTACTTTAAGTAATTTTGAAGACACTTTTTATCATTTTTCTAAAAATGGTTATAAGGTTTTAATTCCCGAATTACCTCTTTACTCACTTCCTCTTTTAAAAACAAATGTTAAAAATTTAGCGGGGTTTTTAAAGGATTTCATGGAACATAAGAAATTAGATTCTGCTATTTTGTTAGGAAACTCTTTAGGAGGTCATATCGCATTATACTTCACTAAAAATTACCAAGAAAAAGTAACAGCATTAGTACTAACTGGAAGCTCTGGTTTGTATGAAAAAGCAATGGGTGACAGTTTTCCGAAAAGAGGTAGTTACGAATACATCGAAGAAAAAACCAAAGGTGTCTTTTACGATCCAGCAATTGGAACCAAACAAATGGTAGATGACGTTTTTAAGATTGTAAACGACAGAAGTTCTGTGATTAGAACTTTAGCAATTGCAAAAAGCGCCATAAGACACAACATGTCTGGAGATTTGCCAGAAATGAAAATTCCAACTTGTATCATTTGGGGAAAACAAGATACTGTTACACCTCCAGAAGTTGCCGATGACTTCCATAAATTATTACCCAATTCAAATTTATTTTGGATTGATAAATGTGGACATGCCGCAATGATGGAAAGACCGGAACAGTTTAATTCGATCCTTGATCAGTGGCTAAAAGATAGAAAATTATAATTCTATTTTAAGACCACTTTTTTCTACATACCGTAAACACAACTCAATTTTTTATTGTGAAAATAAAATCTGCTGAATTTATAATGAGTAACAGTAATGTTACCAAAGCACCCAAAGATAGAATTCCAGAATACGCCTTTATTGGGCGCTCAAATGTTGGAAAGTCTTCGTTGATAAACATGTTAATGGAGCGAAAAGATTTGGCTAAAATCTCTGGAAAACCTGGAAAAACTCAGCTAATTAATCACTTTTTAATAAATGAATCTTGGTTCTTGGTTGATTTACCTGGCTATGGTTATGCTCAAATTTCAAAGAAAAAAAGAACTATTTTTCAATTTTTTATAGAAAACTATTTTAAAGAAAGAGAACAGTTAGTTTGTACTTTTGTATTGATAGATTCGAGACACAATCCTCAAAAAATAGACATCGAATTCATGCAGTTTCTGGGAACCAATCAAATTCCGTTTTGTCTTGTTTTTACAAAAGCGGATAAACTTGGAAACTCTAAATTGAATCAACAAATAGCAACCTACAAGAAAAAATTACTACAACACTGGGAAGAATTGCCGACTTGTTTTCTAACCTCCTCTGCAAGTGGCCTTGGAAGAAAAGAATTTCTAGATTTTATAGAGGGTGTCAACCAAGATGTCTCTAAAGATTTTAAATAATCGTTCCTTTTCATGCAATCTAATAAAGAAAATTTACAGGTTTTATTTGAAGACAACCACATTCTTATTGTCAATAAAAGAGCTGGAGACATTACTCAAGGTGATAAAACCGGAGACAAACCGCTCAGTGAAGTTTTAAAAGAGTATGTAAAAGACAAATACAACAAACCTGGAAACGTTTTTATTGGGACAGTTCATCGCCTTGACAGACCTACTTCTGGTATTGTTATTTTCGCAAGGACCTCAAAAGCATTAGAACGCTTAAACAAAATGCTCCGAGACAAAGTCATTCAAAAAACCTATTGGGCGATTGTAAAAAACCAACCGAAAGCTAAAACAGATACGCTAACAAATTTCTTAAAAAAAGACAGCAAAAAGAACAAATCTTTTGTCTACAAAAAAGAAATTGAAGGAAGTAAAAAAGCAACATTACATTTTAAAGTAATTCAAAAGCTAGACAATTATTCATTACTTGAAGTTGATCTAGAAACCGGAAGACATCATCAAATAAGGACACAACTGTCGCATATTGGCAGTCCAATTAAAGGCGATTTAAAGTACGGTTTTGATAGAAGTAATAAGGATGGAAGCATTTCTTTACATGCCAGAAAAATCAATTTCGTACACCCTGTCACAAAAGAAATAATTACCATCATCGCCCCAACACCAAACGACCCTATTTGGAAAGCTTGTCTATAGCTTATAGTTTTTGTATATTTATACAAAACTACCCCCAAATGAAACCATTTAAATACCTATCTGTTTTAATACTACCTATTGTGGTTTGTATTTCCTTCCTTTCTAAAGGATGGCTCACTTTTTTGCCAGCAATTGTCTTTTTTGGTTTGGTGCCCTTTCTAGAACTATTTATCAAACCCAATAAAAAAAATTTCTCGAAAGAAGCAGAAAAAATAGCCAAAGAAAACAAAAATTATACCTATATTTTGTATGCTACATTACCGATTCAGTTGTTCTTTTTAGGCTTCTTTTTTTATGCAATACAAGAAACGGGATTGACCAATTTAGAATTGAGTGGACGAATTTTTGGAATGGGAATTATGTGCAGTGTTATTGGGATTAATGTTGGCCATGAATTGGGGCATAGAAATAACAGAATAGAACAATTTATCGGTGAAGTCCTATTACTCACTTCATTAAATACCCATTTTTTACCCTATCACAATGGAGGACACCATTTAAACGTGGCAACTCCTAAAGATGCTGCAACTGCTAGAAGAAATGAAATTATATTTCTTTTCTGGATTCGTTCCCATATTACAAGCTATTTACAAGCTTGGGCTATCGAAAAAAAACGTTTAGAAACCAACAATACAAGTTGGTTTCACTATCAAAACAGAATGCTCATTTATACAATTTGTAACTTTCTGTTACTTAGTGCAATTTATTTTTTCCTCGGACAATCTGTAACCATTTATTTTTTATTAGCAGCGGTAATTGGTATTCTTCTTTTAGAAACTGTTAATTATATTGAACATTATGGATTGCTGAGAAAACAAGATGAAAATGGACGTTATGAAAAAGTAAAAAGACAGCACTCTTGGAATTCTGACCATCAGATTGGACAAGTATTACTCTTCAACTTATCGCGACATTCAGACCATCATTATAATGGTTCAAAACACTATCAAACATTAAAAACAGTGCCAGAAAGCCCACAAATGCCAACAGGATACCCTGGCATGATGCTACTTGCATTACTCCCTCCTTTTTGGTTTCTTGTGATGCATAAAAAAATTAAAACCCTTTCTTAAAACAAAAAATGAGTTTAGAAAAAACAGTTTCAGAAGCAATTAATTATAGACGTTCGGTAAGAATTTATAAAGAAAAAGCCATTGACACAAAAATTGTAAAAAAATGTATTGAGCTGGCTACTTTAGCACCAAACAGTAGCAATATGCAGTTGTGGGAATTTTATCATGTTGTCTCTAAAGAAACCATTGCTAAAATGGCTCCTTTTTGCTTCAATCAAAATGCAGCAAAAACAGCACAAGAATTGGTCGTTTTTGTAACGAGAAAAGACTTGTGGAGAAAACGCGCAAAAGCAAATTTAAAAATGGTGGATGCTCTTTTTCCACCAAAACCAAAAGCGGAACAAAATAGCAGAGAGAAGGTGATTCGAAATTATTATGGAAAAATAATTCCGTTTGCCTATTCAGATTTTTTTGGAATTTTAGGTTTTTTTAAATTTATATTCGTTTCTATCATTGGAATTTTTAAACCAATTTACCGACAAGTTAAAGGAAGTGATATTCGCAATGTAGCACATAAAACTTGTGGATTGGCAGCGGAAAACTTTATGATCGCCATGGCCGCCAAAGGCTATGACACCTGCCCTATGGAAGGTTCTGACACTTTACGTGTAAAAAAATTACTCGGTCTGCCTTTTGGCGCAGAAATAAACATGATTATTTCTTGTGGAATTAGAGAGGAAAAAGGCGTTTATGGGGAACGTTTTCGAATTCCTTTTGAAGAGGTATACAAGGAAGTGTAGTGCTTAATCACGCTTCGGTTTCAAAACCAATACGTGCTTGCTTTTAAGAATCGTTGACTGATTTAATAGCATAGGCACATATTCTCCATTCAAATACTTCGCCGCCTGGTCTTTGTAATGATCACTAAAAACACGACCCGATTGTCCGGTTGGCAAAATTGCCAAGCTATTTTCGGCATCAGAAAAATCAACAACTCGTCTCGTAGAAGGTCCTGCTTTTACTTTGTAATAGCCCGTAGAATCAATATCATAAATTTGATTGTTAATTACTTGATCACCACCAGAAGTTACAAAAGGCCCTACATTAAAGAGACTTCTAAGTATCGGAATTTCTCCTAAGGGGTGCTTGTATTCTACTGACACTACGCGATCCCAAGTCCAATTTTCAACATTTTCTCCCAATTGGTTTTGTAGAAAAGAAAACGCATTTTTAAAAGATTTCATGACGATATCTTTTTTGCTTTCTACCTTTTCTTTTGTTGAAACATCATCCCACCAAACCGATTCCTCTCTTGCCATTTGCACAGGTAACACCTTTTCTATTAAAGGGGTATTTGAAAACTGATTGAACGCTTTACCCATTTCATCTGAAAAGGTATTCTTTTGAAATTCATATACGATTCGATTGTAAATTACGGGACCCGTTTCATTTTTATCAAAGTTCCCTTTCCAGTTTCTTAAATTTGAAATTGCTATTTTTTCACTTGAAGACAGTGCCGTTTTATCGAGAGATTTTATAAAATTCACTATAATTGGTGAGGCAACTGGAGCCGTTACATCATTCATCATTTCTGCAACCTCTTCTTTTGTCCAATCATCTTTTGGAGCAACTAAATCGACAATTCTCTTTGCTCTACTTTCATTTAAATAATATCCTGGATACAATTCACTCCCAACAGCATTGGGTTGGTTATTTGCCGAGTACACATAATTCCAACTTGGGTTTACTGCTTGTGGATTTTGATCAAAGTCTAAATATTCTAGAATTTCATCAGCTCCAGAAGGACCATCTAAATAGGTTTTGGTATACAAAGAATCTCGGTATCGATAAAGTTTTCCAGAAGCAAACCAAGCGATGTTATCTTTTGCATCCCCATACATCATGTTTAAACCGGGAGCATGCAATTTACTCGCCCCTTTTTTAAAGTCGGACAAATTTTTAGCATGTGAAATCTCATACCCAACCTCTAAAATTTTATTTTCTAAGGCTGTATATACCCATTGCATTGCAATCGGTCTCTCATCATCTAAATGCTTGATAATAGCATTCATTATAGGACCATGTTGGCTCACTTTTATTTGATACACAAGATCTTCTTGTCCTTTCACTTTAATGCGTTTGTCAATTAATTGATAGGTTTCATAACCCGTAGCTGTTTTATATTCCATGTCATTTGCTGGGTTATTTTCTTCCATATAGAAATCAACATCATCATTTTCAAACATGGTTAATCCGTAGGCATAATCGCTATTGTGTCCTAAAAGAGGAAAAGGAATCAACGCTAAGTTGAAACCATACAATTCATAATCAGGTGTTTTAATATGCGACTGATACCAAACCGAGGGTTGTGAATAACCAATATGTGGATCGTTGGCGAAAATTACTTTTCCATTTTTAGTTTTTTCTGAACCTAACACCCAAGAATTACTTCCAATAAAGGGTGAAATTGGCAACGCTTCAAATAGTTTTTGCATAGCAACTCCAAATGCAGCCTTTATTTCAGGGTTTTTCTCACTTTTAATAAAGGTTAAATTCTGAGATTCTGCATCGATTAATTCATTCAAATAATTTTCACCTAAGACCTCCTTTACTTCGCTTAACAAAGGGTCTGTCTTGTGTGCAACTGCAAAACTAAACGCCATATAACCAAAGACATTGTACATGTCTTTAAGGGTATACATTTCTTTCTCTACACCAACAATTGTAAATTCTATGGGTGTTTTTCCGTTAGCAATATATTGGTTGATACCATCCAAATACGCCATCGATAACTGATACATTTCACTGCTCTTATCTAAGTTTTGTATTGTTTCTTGGGCATTTTCTTCAATCCCCAAACCCGACATAAATATATCGGCATCAATTAATTTTTCACCAAAAATCTCAGACAATCTTCCAGCAGCAATTCTACGGATAAGTTCCATTTGCCACAATCGATCCTGTGCATGTAAGTAACCCAATGCCGTATATGCATCCTGTTGATTTTGGGCATTTATGTGGGGAACACCAATGGCATCAAAATGAATTTTCACTTCCTCTGAAAGATTTTTAATCTCAATTTCACCCTCATAAACAGGAACCAGAGTCTTTGTATAAAGCCACAAACCTACTGACAAAAAAAGGCTAAAAAGGAAAAAATATTTGAGGGATTTTTTAAGAATTTTCATAGAAATCTAATTGATATTTTCAAAGATAATAGAATTAAGTCGTATTTTTGAAATCGATTACAAAATCATTATTTATGAAAAAAATTCAAATGGTAGACCTGCAAGGTCAATATGCCAAAATTAAAGACGTTGTGAACAATTCTATAGAACAGGTTTTAAATACGTCTGCCTATATAAACGGTCCTTTAGTGCATGAATTTCAAGCGGACTTAGAAAAATATTTGGATGTAAAACACGTCATTCCATGTGCAAATGGTACAGATGCATTGCAAATTGCTATGATGGGACTCGGGCTCGAACAAGGCGATGAAGTAATCACAGTAGATTTTACCTTTGCCGCAACGGTAGAAGTGATTGCATTGTTAAAATTAACACCCGTTTTAGTAGATGTAGATCCAGCAACTTTTAATATTGATTTGGAGGCATTAAAAAAAGCAATTACTCCAAAAACAAAGGCGATTGTACCGGTCCATTTGTTTGGTCAAGTTGCCAATATGGAAGCTATTTTAGAAATTGCTCAAGCACATAACCTTTTTGTGATTGAAGACAATGCACAAGCAATTGGCGCTACTTATACTTTTAAAGACGGAAGAAAACAAAAAGCGGGAACACTAGGAAATGTGGGTACAACTTCTTTCTTTCCATCAAAAAACTTAGGTTGTTATGGAGATGGCGGTGCTATTTTCACAAACGATGATCAATTAGCACATACCATCAGAGGAATTGTAAACCACGGAATGTACACACGCTATTACCATGACGTCGTTGGAGTCAATTCTCGATTGGATTCAATTCAGGCAGGTGTTTTAAAAGCAAAGCTCCCTAATTTAGACACCTACTGTACTTCGAGAAGAGATGCTGCTCGTTTTTACAACAAAGCATTTGCAAATAATGCAAACATTATTACACCAACAACTCAATCTAACAATACACCTAATTGTGGACAACTTTGCGATTCTTGTGATTGCCATGTTTTTCATCAATATACATTGCAGATTAAAAATGGCAAAAGAGATGCTTTACACAAACATTTATTAGAAAACAATATTCCAAATGCCATTTACTATCCAGTTCCATTGCATGCACAAAAAGCATACAAAGATGATCGATATCAAGAAGCAGATTTTAAGGTGACCAATCAATTAATTAAGGAAGTAATTTCTTTACCAATGCATACCGAATTAGATCAAGAACAATTAGAATTTATTACAAATACCATTCTTTCCTTTATAAAATAATAAAAATGAAAAAGATACTCGTTACAGGTGGATTGGGCTTTATTGGTTCTCACACAGTGGTAGAACTTCAAAACAAAGGTTTTGAGGTTGTAATTATTGATGATTTATCAAATTCAAAAATTGATGTTTTAGAAAAAATTACAGAAATCACAGGTATCAAACCTCTTTTTCATAAAATTGATTTGCGTGTCAAAGCAGATGTCACCTCTTTTTTTGACACAAACAAGGTAGATGGAGTCATTCATTTTGCAGCTTTTAAAGCCGTTGGAGAAAGCATCCAAAAACCCTTAGCGTATTACGAAAATAATATTGGGAGCTTGGTCTATTTATTACAGGAAATGAAAAATAGAAGTATAGATCATTTTATTTTTAGCTCTTCATGTACAGTTTATGGACAAGCAGATGCCTTGCCAATTAATGAAAATGCCCCCATAAAGAAAGCGGAATCTACCTACGGAAACACCAAACAAATTGGCGAAGAAATTATTGCCGAAAGTTGCAAAGCATACAATATGAATGCCATTGCACTTCGCTACTTCAATCCAATAGGTGCACACGAAAGTATAAAAATAGGGGAATTACCCATAGGCGTTCCTCAAAATTTGATCCCATTTATTACGCAAACAGCTGCCGGACTTCGAAAAGAATTGTCTGTTTTTGGAGCTGATTATGATACTTCGGACGGAACTGCAGTTCGAGATTATATTCATGTTGTTGATTTGGCAAAAGCACATATTGCGGCATTAGAAAGGCTTATCAATAAAAAAAATAAAGTCAATTTCGAGTTTTTTAATGTGGGAACAGGCATCGGAAGCTCCGTTTTAGAAGTAATTACTGCCTTCGAAAAGGCAGCTGGAAAACCATTGAATTACAAAATTGTTGACAGACGCGAAGGAGATATTACAGCAGCCTATGCAGATACTACAACAGCCAACAAAGAGCTGAATTGGAAAACAGAAAAAAGTTTAGATGAAGCTTTAGCTGCTGCTTGGAAATGGCAACAGCAACAATAATCAAGTTTTTTTAACATTCAAAAAAGGCTAATTTCTTTTCTGATTCATTACCACATATTTCAGTAGCTTTACTTTTTTAAAAAAAAATCATGAACAAAAAAATAATTTTAGGCTTCTTTGCGATTTTTGCAATTGCCTGCAGTCAAGAAAAGCTAACCAAAAATCCCGAACTTCGTATTGATTATAAAAAAATTGAATTGGACAACGGCTTGGATGTTATTTTTCATATTGATAAATCAGATCCCGTAGTCGCTGTAGAATTGATGGTACATGTTGGTTCAGCAAGAGAAACCGAAGGGAGAACTGGTTTTGCGCATTTGTTTGAACATTTACTTTTCTTAGAGTCTGAAAACCTTGGAAAAGGAGGGTTGGATAAAATGAGTGCACGCATTGGTGGTTCTGGCGCAAATGGATCTACTTCGAGAGACCGAACAAACTATTTACAAACCGTCCCAAAAGATGCTTTAGAAAAAATGATCTGGGCAGAAGCGGATAAATTAGGTTGGTTTATTAATACGGTTACAGCCCCGGTTTTAGCGAAAGAAAAACAAGTCGTTAAAAACGAAAAAAGACAAAGTATTGACAACAGACCTTATGGGCACAACCAATATGTAATTGGCAAAAATTTATATCCCAAAGACCACCCCTACAATTGGCAAGTAATTGGATCTCTTGAAGATTTGCAAAATGCAACCTTAGAAGATGTAAAAACTTTTTACAAGAAATGGTATGTACCCAACAATTCAACATTGGTTTTATCGGGTGATTTTGACATTGAACAAGCAACAAAATGGGTGCGTAAATATTTTGACGAAATCCCAAGAGGAACCGATATTCCTGCTTTAGAAAAACGTCCTGGAAATGTACCTGAAACGAAAGTCTTGTATTATGAAGACAACTTTGCAAGGGTGCCACAACTTACAATGGTTTGGCCAACAGTTGCGTCTTACCACCCAGATTCTTATCCTTTAGAGGTTTTATCTGAATACTTAACAGAAGGAAAATCGGCACCAATGAATCAAGTTTTAATTGATGAATTAAAACTAACCTCTTCGACAAGTATGTTTAATTATATTTCTGAATTAGCAGGGCAAACACAAATTTCCGTAAGGGCTTTTAAGGATAAAAACTTAGAAGAAATAAAAACAGGGATTGAAAAAGGATTTGCAAAATTTGAAAAAGAAGGCATTTCCGAAAAAAGCTTAAAGCGAATAAAAGCAGGGCAAGAAACTAGTTTTTACAGAAGTTTATCTAGCGTTTTAGGAAAAGGAACTGGATTGGCTTCCTACAATACATATACAGGAGACCCAGGCTTTGTAACAGAAGATATTAAAAGAACATTGGCAGTAACTACAGCAGATGTAATGCGTGTTTATAACAAATACATCAAAAACAAAAATTATATCGCAACCTGTTTTGTACCAAGAAGCAGTGCAGATTTGATATTAGAAAATGCTGTTTTAGCCAATGTTGTAGAAGAAAAAATCATAACGGGTGTAGAGGAAAAATTTGACCCTAAAATTGCAGCTACCTACACAAAAACACCATCTTCTTTTGATAGAAGCATAGAACCTACTTCCGGAGAAACGCCATCACTTGCAGTTCCTAAAGTATATGAAAGCACCTTAGAAAATGGATTGAAAATCTTTGGAATTGAAAACAATGAAGTGCCACTAGTACGCTTTAATCTAAGCATTGATGGAGGACAACTACTAGAATCCATGGACAAATTAGGCGTTGCAAATTTAACGGCTATTTTATTAAACAAAGGCACAAAAAACAAAACGACTCAAGAATTAGAAGAAGCCATACAAGATTTAGGCGCATCTATATTCAGTTATTCAGGGAAAGAAAGTATCACGATAAGTGGAACCACTTTGGCGAAAAACTATAATGCGACTTTAGCCCTAGCCCAAGAAATGCTCCTATCTCCAAGGTTTGATGAAACTGACTTTGAATTGTTAAAAAAAGCAACCGTTACAAGGTTACGCCAGCAACAAGCAAGTCCAAACGCTGTAGCAAGAAATGCCTATAATGAATTGATTTACGGAAAAGAAAACATCCGTTCTAAAAATACACTAGGAACCATTTCATCTGTTTCTAAAATAACGATTGAAGATGTAAAAGCATTTTATGAAAAATCCATATCACCCTCCGTTGCAAAAATGTTTGTGGTAGGGAATATAAAAGAAAACGATGTATTGAGTTCTTTAGAAGGCTTAAACGCTCAATGGGCGACCAAAGAAGTGCTTATTCCTACTTATAAAACACCTGAAGCACCTACAAAACCAACAGTCTATTTTTATGATATTCCAAACGCAAAACAATCTGTTTTACAAATTGGAACACCTGCATTGGCGATTACTGATGAGGATTATTATGCCGCTTCTGTCATGAATTATATCCTTGGTGGTGGTGGTTTTGCATCGAGATTAACGCAGGAATTACGAGAAGGAAAAGGATATACTTACGGAATTCGATCGGGTTTTTCGGGGACAAAAGCAAAAGGCACATTTACCATTTCTAGTGGAGTAAGATCGAATGTCACCCTAGAATCGGCACAGTTGATCAAACAAATTTTAAAAGAGTACCCTACCACTTTTTCAGACAAGGATTTAGAAACAACAAAAAGTTTTTTAATAAAAAGTAATGCAAGGGCTTTTGAAACAGCTAGCGCAAAATTAAGAATGCTCTCTAACATGAGTACCTATGGATGGAAATCCGATTATATAAAAGAACAAGAGTCCATTGTAAATAATATGACGAAAGCGCGTGTAAAAGAACTCGCAAACAAATATGTAAATCCAGATAAATTAATTTGGTTGGTTGTTGGTGATGCAGAAACACAATTCGATAGAATGAGGGAGCTAGGGTATGGAACGCCTATTTTATTAAACAAAAGGCAACAACCAATTAAGAATTGATCCTTAAAGTTGATGACATTAAAAATAAGTCAATAAAAAAACCGAGCAAATTGCTCGGTTTTTTTTTATTGAATATAAACTCTTTTTACGAAAGTACGGTTGCACCACTTGCAGTGACACTTCGATCAATTTTTCGCATTAAGCCTTGTAAAACCTTCCCAGGTCCAACCTCAATAAACTCTGTACCACCATCTGCAATCATTGCCTGAATGCATTGTGTCCATTTTACAGGTGCCGTTAATTGTGCAATTAAGTTTTCTTTAATCTCATCTGGGCTTGTTACCGCCTTTGCAGGTACATTTTGATACACTGGGCAGGTAGGCTCACTAAAAGTAGTTTCCTGAATAGCTGCTGCTAATTCTTCTCTTGCTGGCTGCATCATTGGTGAATGAAAGGCGCCTCCAACAGGTAATAACAAAGCTCTTCTTGCTCCTTTTTCTGTAAGTACTTCACAGGCTTTTTCAACAGCTGAAATTTCACCAGAAATAACCAATTGCCCGGGACAATTGTAATTTGCAGCAACCACAATTCCATCAATTTCTTGACAGGTTTCTTCGACTACATGGTCTTCCAATCCTAAAACTGCGGCCATGGTCGAAGGTGCTATTTCGCAAGCTTTCTGCATTGCCAAAGCACGTTTAGAAACAAGCCTTAATCCGTCTTCAAAAGACAAAACACCGTTTGCAACCAAAGCAGACAATTCACCTAAAGAGTGTCCTGCAACCATTTCTGGTTGAAATGAATCTCCCAATACTTTTGCCAAGATTACAGAGTGTAAAAAAATAGCAGGTTGTGTAACTTTCGTTTCTTTGAGTTGCTCTGAAGTTCCTTCGAACATAATATCAGTAATCGAAAATCCAAGGATCTTATTTGCTTTTTCAAAATATTCTTGCGCCAATGAAAATTGCTCGTAAAGATCTAAACCCATTCCTGTAAACTGTGCTCCTTGCCCTGGAAATATATATGCTTTCATTTAAAATGTATTTGAATAATTTTGGGCAAAAATAATGTTTTTTTTGAGAAGCCAATACGCATAGGTCTTAATATTGAATAGAACGAAAAAGGATGCATTCAAAAAATAAACAACTAAAAGTTCCTTGTTTTTCACAAATACAAAGCCCCTATTAACATTATTTTTAGAAACAGTCACGGATAATTGAGTAGTTTTGTTTGGAATAGAAATCGTAAAAAAAAGATGCTAAAAAAAATATTTTTACTAATCATTGTTTTTTTATCGCTAAAAGCAACAGCACAAACATTAATTTACAATGAGTTGTTACAAGCCCATGTTACCAAAGAAGGAATCGTTGATTATAAAAATTTTAATCAAAAAAAATTGCGATTATATCTCACTTCTTTAGAAAAAATTACGCCAAAAACCACCTGGCCTAAAGACAAAAAAAAAGCCTTTTGGATCAATGTTTATAATGCATATACACTACAAATTATTTTAGATAATTATCCACTAACAAGCATTCGAACAATTAAGAAAGAAGGAAATACTGCTTGGAAAATTCCATTTGTAAAAGTGGGAAATCAAACATACACTTTGGATCATTTGGAGCATGAAATTTTACGAAAAAAATACAAAGATCCAAGAATTCATGTAGGTGTGAATTGTGCCTCGATTTCCTGCCCCAAATTATTGAATATTGCGTTTACAGAGGAAAATGTGAATGCCGAATTAGAAAAATTAATGACCGAATTTGTCAACGATACTACCAGAAATAAAATCAGCAATGAAAATATTAAAATCTCTAAAATTTTTAGTTGGTTTAAAGAGGATTTTACAGAAAAAGGAAGTATTATTGAGTACTTAAATCAATATTCGGAGACTCCAATTGATAAAAATGCACAGATTCGTTACAAAACGTATGACTGGAATTTAAACGAAAAATAAAATTATGGCAAAACCTTATTATGATGCTTCCGACTTGCGGAAATTTGGAAAAATCACAGAATGGAGCGAAGAATTGGGAAACAAATTCTTTGATTATTATGGAAAAGTGTTTGAAGAAGGTGCTTTAACAGCGCGTGAAAAATCTCTTATTGCTTTGGCTGTTGCACATACAGAACAATGTCCGTATTGTATCGACGCCTATACCAAAGATGGCCTTGAGCGAGGCATTACTAAAGAACAAATGATGGAAGCGATTCATGTAGGGGCTGCTATCAAAAGTGGTGCTACTCTAGTACACGGAGTTCAAATGATGAACAAAGTGAACAAATTAGAAATGTAAGAGAAAAAACAATACCGTATAAAAATGGCTACAAAATCACTTTTAGCAAGAAACAATGATTTGGCAAATACAGCCCGTCAAATGGAAATTCTATCCAGCGGAATATTCGCTGATGGCGAATTGCCCACATTTGCTAACAAACTAAAAGAAACCCATCAGTTTCCGCTACAACCCAAAAAATTAGAGATTCTTCAAATCAATTTAGGGTATATGTGTAATCAAGTTTGTGCGCATTGCCATGTGGATGCAGGTCCAGATCGGAAAGAAATCATGACTTTAGAAACCATGCAACAATGTTTGGAGGTGATTAAAAATACGGGAGCACATACGCTAGACTTAACGGGTGGTGCACCAGAAATGAATCCAAATTTTAAAGAATTTGTAGAAGCTGCTGCAAAAGCGGGTATTAAAGATTTCATTGTTCGCTCTAACTTAACCATTATTCGGGCAAATAAGAAATACTACGAATTACCAAAGTTCTTTAAAAAACATAACATCCATGTTGTTTCTTCAATGCCACATTGGACCCGTGGGAAAACTGACAAACAACGAGGTGATGGTGTTTTTGACAAATCTATCAAAGCACTACAAATGCTTAATGAAGTAGGATATGGAAGGGAAGGGTCTGATTTAAAATTAGATTTGGTTTACAATCCTTCTGGTGCCTTTTTACCGGGCGATCAAATGGCCTTAGAAAACGATTTTAAAAAAGCGTTAAAAACGGATTTTAACATTGACTTTCACAACTTATTTGCCATTACCAATTTGCCAATTAGTCGATTTTTAGATTATTTAATTGCTTCTGAAAACTATGAAGATTACATGTTTTCTTTGGTAGATGCCTACAATCCAACAGCAGTAGCAAATGTGATGTGTACCAATACCATTTCGGTCAGTTGGGATGGGTATTTATACGATTGCGATTTCAACCAGATGTTGAATTTAAAGGTGGGCAGTAAGGTACAACACATTGGGGACTATAACGAAGCGCTTTTACAAGACAGGAATATCATTATCAATCAACATTGTTATGGCTGTACGGCAGGTGCAGGAAGTAGTTGTCAAGGAGTAGTCGCATAATAACTGTTTTATGAAAATACGAATTTTATCCTTTTTGTTATTAATTGTTACCAATGTATTTTCTCAAAATAATTTGAAGAATTTATTGAAGATGTACAACACAGAAAGCATTCCTTATATATCTGTAACTCAATTACAAAAAACTGCATCAAAGTTGATTTTATTGGATGTTCGAGAAAAAAAGGAATTCAAAATAAGTCATCTAAAAAACGCAAAATTTGTGGGTTATACTAATTTCAACCTCAAAGAAACTCTCAAAAAAATACCAAATAAAATGAGTAAAATTGTGGTGTATTGTTCCTTAGGAATCCGATCTGAAGACATCGCAGAGAAACTTAAAGTGGCAGGGTACACAAATGTTTTAAATTTATATGGAGGAATTTTCGAATGGAAAAACAAGGGAAATCCCGTGTTTGACTCCAACGGAAAGGCCACTGATAAAATGCATGTTTTTTCTAAAGAATGGAGTAAATGGCTCTTAAAAGGAAAGAAAGTCTATGAGTAAAAACCTACTTTTAATTTTTACAAGAAACCCAGAATTGGGAAAGGTAAAAACACGATTAGCAAAGACCATCGGAGCAGAAAAAGCATTGGCCATTTATAAATTTTTATTGGCGCATACCAAAAAAGTAACCGAAAAAATAGCCTGTGACAAGGCAGTCTATTATTCCGTAAAAGTGAGAGAAGATGACCTTTGGAATGGTGAAATTTATCAAAAAAAACAGCAATTGGGTGAAGATTTAGGTATCCGAATGCAAAATGCTTTTCAAGATGCTTTTGCAAATGGTTATGAAAAAGTACTAATTGTGGGCAGTGATTTGATTGATTTATCAGAAGAAATTATTGAAAAGGGATTCTTACAGTTGGCATCAAACGATGTTGTTATAGGGCCTGCTGAAGACGGCGGATATTACTTATTGGGCATGAAATCTGTACATCCAAATGTTTTTAAGAATAAAAACTGGGGAACATCTTCAGTAAGAGAGGAAACACTGAACGATTTAAAAGATAAAAAAGTACATTTGTTAAACGAATTGAATGATGCAGATGTTTTAGATGATATCAAAGAGCATCCCGCATTTCAACATTTTTTAAACTAATACATCTCGCGTTGAGCTTTGTCCTATAATTAGAGACAAAAGCGCAGTTTCAAGGCGGTAACTTTATATAGGTCTCAACTGCGCTCGACCCAGCAAGAACCATGAAACAAGAACAACTTAATGAAACAGTCGCTTTTTTAAAAGCAGCGGGAATTACAGATCCAACAATCGGAATTGTATTGGGAACTGGACTGGGAAAATTAGTGGATGAAATTTCAATAGAGAAAGAAATTGCCTATTCAGAAATTCCTAATTTCCCTCAAGCAACGGTGGAGTTTCATTCTGGAAAATTAATTTACGGAGTGTTTTCTGGTAAAAAAGTACTTGTTATGGCAGGACGTTTTCATGTATATGAAGGCTATGATTTATGGGAAGTTACTTATGGTATTCGCACTATGCATGCATTGGGAATTCAACAGTTATTGGTTTCTAACGCAGCAGGGGCTATCAACTTGACTTATAAGAAAGGGGATTTAATGTTGATCGAAGATCACTTAAATTTACAAGGAGGTTCTCCTTTAGCCTTCAAAGGCGCAAATGATTTTGGCAATATTTTTGCAGATATGTTGGCTCCGTATTCAAAAGGAATCAACCAAATAATAAAAAACATTGCCAAAGAAAAGAACATTCAATTGCACGAAGGGGTATATGCAAGTGTTGTAGGCCCTCAATTGGAAACTAGAGCCGAATACAGAATGTTGCAAATTCTGGAGGTAGATGCTGTGGGTATGAGTACCGTACCTGAGGTAATTGTTGCCAAACAATTGAACTTGCCCTGTGCTGCTATTTCTGTTTTAACGGATGAATGTGATCCGAAAAATTTACAACCGGTAGATATTACAGAAATCATTGCAATTGCAGGAAAAGCAGAACCGAAGATGATTGCCATTTTTAAAGAATTGATCAAAATAATATAAAATACAATGAACAGTTTTTAGCAGTATTTAATTGCATACTGTAACTGTGAATCGAACACTGAAAAAAATACTATGAGTTATTTAGAAACCACCAACGATGTATACAAACAAGCGGCATTAACTCCTGATGTTGGGCTTTGCTGCACTACAAATCCTATTTGGGAATTGCCAGGCCTTAAGATTCCTCGCATCATGCAAGAAATGAACTATGGTTGTGGATCTACCGTGCATGCAAGAGATTTAACTAACAATCCAAAAATGCTGTATGTAGGTGTTGGTGGTGGAATGGAACTGTTGCAGTTTGCCTATTTCAACCGAACAAAAGGTGGGGTCATTGGATTGGATGTTGTGGATGAAATGTTGGAGGCTTCTCGTAAAAATTTCAAAATTGCAGAGGAACAAAACGATTGGTTTCAAAGTGATTTTGTAGACTTGCGAAAAGGGGACGCGATGGATTTACCCGTAGCAGACAATTCTATAGATGTAGCAGCACAAAATTGTTTGTTCAATATCTTTAAATCCGATGATTTAAAAAAAGCCATTGCAGAAATGTACCGGGTTTTAAAACCACATGGGAAATTGGTTATGAGTGACCCAACTTGTGAACAACCCATGAATGATGAATTACGAAACGATGCCCGTTTACGCGCATTGTGTTTGAGTGGAAGCTTGACTATTGCAGACTATGTGAAAGCACTTACGGATGCTGGCTTTGGAACGATTGAAATTAGAGCAAGAAAGCCTTATCGAATTTTGGATCCTAAAAATTATCCTACGGATGAATTAATATATATTGAATCTATTGAAGTTGCTGCAATTAAAGACCCGATGCCTGCAGACGGTCCTTGTATTTTTACCGGGAAAGCTGCGATCTATTATGGAAATGAAGATTATTTTGATGATGGGCAAGGACATACTTTACTAAAAAACCAGCCTTTGGCAATTTGTGACAAAACAGCCGCTGCTTTAAAAGCAATTGGAAGGGATGATATTTTCTTTTCAGAATCCACGTTCCACTATGATGGTGGTGGATGTTGCTAGAAAAGTAGTGTGCATAAAAGCAAAAAAAGGCGTGCTATAAGCACGCCTTTTTTTTAAGCATCTATTCTACCAACGGCACAACTCACAAAAGATTTTGCTTTGTGTACAAGGGTATTTTTATCCCCCACTTCTGGGTATCCTAATTTTGATAATTTTTCTTTTATCAAATCGATTAATACATTTTTTGAACTAATGGAAACGGTATCATTTTCTACGTCAACAACTACTTCGTCCACATTTTCTATGGATAACAATCCTTTTTTAATAGTGGCTGCGCAGCCTCCACATTTTAAGTTTTCTATTTTTATAACGATCATTTTTTTTTATTTAAAGTGTTTTACAAAGATATCAAATCATTTAATAACGAATGGTAACAACTGTTACACAATCTTACTGTTTGCTCCACATCTTGTAGCCACCGAGAACATTATACACTTCAAATCCTTTTTCCTTGAGTATGATGGCAGACTTTCCGCTTCTATTTCCACTTCTGCAATACAAATAAACAGGTTTGGAGGCATCTAATTGTTGTACAGCTTGTGCAACAAAATCTGCATCAAAATAATTGGCAAAAAGAGCCGTCTCTATATAGCCATCACTGACTTCTTTTGGGCTTCTTACATCTAATAATTGTATTTTTTCTTTTGCTAGTAATGCTTTCAATTCTAGGGTAGTAATTGTTTTTACAACTTGCTTTTGATTGCAATTTAGAAGAAAGAAACTTAGTAATAAAAGGCTTAATAAATTTTTCATTTGATAATTTTTAGTTGCTAATTGTATACGTTATTGGTCGCGATTTTTTTTCTGGTTTCCCTTCTTTGGAAATATCTTCCTATTAGAGATTAGTGTTAATGAAGAAATGACTCCAATTAAAATTCCATATTCAATCCCAAGGGTTAAAGTGGATATAAATGTGATGAGCATCAGGCAAAAATCTATTTTATTCGTTCTCCATAAATAAAAACCCTCACTGAAATTAATCAATCCGAAGACGGCAATTATAATAATGGCCGCTAAAACCGTATTGGGTAAATAGTAGAAATAGGGCGTTAAAAATAATAATGTAAAGACGACCATTACAACAGAAATTAAAGCAGCCATCCCTGTTGTTGCTCCACTTTCTTGATTGATAGCCGAACGTGAAAAACTGGAAGTGGAAGGATAGGCTTTAAAAAAAGAGCCTATCATATTACTCAATCCTAAGGCAATTAATTCTTGATTGGGTCGTAATCGGTATTCGTCTTGTTTTACTTCTAAGGTTTTTCCAATAGAAATGAGTTCTAAATACCCCACCAAAACCAAAGTAAGTGCTATTGGCATGAGTTGTTTTATCAACTGAAAGTCGAATATTGGAATGCTAAAACTTGGCAATCCAGCGGGAATATTTTTTACGATGGCAACGTCTTGAAATATGGTGCCAAAGTATTTCATTGCCAATATTCCTAAAATTACAACAATCAAAGCGTTTGGAATTTTCTTGTTGATTTTTCTAAATAAAATGATAATGACCATTGCAATGCAACCAATGCTCGTAGTAGGTATATGGATCGCTGTAATTTTTAGCCAAATATCAACGATTAAAAATTGTATTTGATCACTCTGAATAAAGTCAATACCCAATAAATTTCGGAATTGATTCAAACCTATGATAAGCGCAACAGCAGATGTAAAGCCAGTAATAACTGGTTTTGATAAAAAACTCACCAAAAACCCAAGTTTAAAAACGCCCATTAAAAACTGAATTATTCCTACCAGTAAGGCTAATAAAATAGCAATTGAAATATAGCGGTCTGTCCCTACCAAAGCCAATGTAGATACTCCAGTTGCAACAATTAACGAATCCATAGCAACAGGTCCTATTGCAACCTGTCTAGAAGTACCAAAAATAGCATAGACTATCTGAGGTAACAATGCACAATACAAACCATAAATAGGGGGTAAACCGGCAATAAGAGCATAAGCAATCCCTTGCGGAATTAAAATAATACCTACGGTAATTCCTGCAATTAAATCACCATTAAATCGAGATGATTGATAATTAGGAAGCCATTCTAAAATAGGTATGATTTTTTTTATGTTCATTTGTTTTCGCGGTATGCGATTCACTTTTGACAATTACTAATTAGGAACAACAGGCTACTATGAGTGTCTTGATTTTTCTAAAACAATTCACCTGTATTTCTTCCTTTTACACGTCCGAGGTGTTTGTAGGCCAATTCTGTAACCTCTCTCCCTCTTGGAGTTCGCATGATAAATCCTTGCTGAATTAAAAAGGGTTCATAGACTTCTTCTATGGTTTCTGTGTTTTCACTAACAGCGGTTGCAATGGTACTTAAACCTACTGGTCCCCCTTTAAATTTATCAATAATTGTAATTAAAATTTTATTGTCCATTTCATCCAAACCGTGCGCATCTACATTCAATGCTTTTAAAGCATACTTCGCAATTTCTATGGTAATGCTTCCGGTTCCTTTTATTTGGGCAAAATCTCGCACTCTACGAAGTAATGCATTGGCAATCCTTGGAGTTCCTCTACTTCTACCAGCAATTTCAATAGCGGCTTCCATAGAAATAGGAACATTCAGAATGTCCGCACTTCTTTGGACGATTGTGGTTAAGAGTTCTGTTGTATAATAATGCAATCTACTATTGATTCCAAAACGGGCTCTCATAGGTGCTGTAAGTAACCCTGAACGAGTGGTTGCTCCTATTAAGGTGAAAGGTTCTAAGTTTATTTGTACGGTTCTGGCATTAGGACCAGATTCGATCATGATATCAATCTTATAATCTTCCATAGCTGAATACAGGTATTCTTCTACAATGGGGCTTAAACGGTGAATTTCATCAATAAAAAGTACATCTCGTTCGTCCAAGTTGGTCAACAAACCTGCTAAATCTCCGGGCTTGTCTAAAACAGGTCCTGAAGTTACTTTAATTCCTACTTGCAATTCATTCGCAAGAATATGTGCCAAAGTGGTTTTTCCGAGACCCGGAGGTCCGTGAAAAAGCGTATGATCTAAAGCTTCATCTCTTTGATTTGCCGCTTCTACAAAAATCTTTAGATTTTCGATGGCTTGGTCTTGTCCAGAAAAATCATCAAAGGAAAGGGGGCGCAGTTTTTTTTCTACGTCTAAATCTTCGTTTGATAGGTTGCTGTTCTCTGGGTTTAAATGCTCGTTCATAAATACAAAGATACTATTAATTGTAATCAATTTTTGAGGATTCTCACCAAACAAAAAACCTTTCCGTAATGGGAAAGGTTTTTTATATTTATATTGAAAGATCTAGCTTCTATGAAGCTTCTTCGCCTTCAAGTAATGGTGTTGTTTGTAGAACAAAGTCTTCACCATGTAAGAAATCACTATCATCATCGTCTGCGTCTACACGCTTGCTATAATCATAAGCCCATCTGTGTACTTCTGGAATTTTTCCTGGCCAGTTACCGTGAATGTGTTCTACCGGTGTAGTCCATTCTAAAGTGTTTGACTTCCATGGGTTTTGAGTTGCTTTTGGTCCTCTATACATAGAGATAAAGAAGTTGGCGATAAAAATTAGTTGTGCCACACCTCCTACTAAAGCGAATATTGTAATTACTACATTGATGTCTGCTAAGTCGTCAAACATTGGAAATTCTGTATTGGTATAATATCTTCTTGGTAATCCTGCCAATCCAATAAAGTGCATTGGCCAGAATACTCCGTATGCACAAATAATTGTGATCCAGAAGTGCCAGTACCCTAATGTTTTGTTCATCATTCTACCATACATTTTTGGGAACCAGTGGTACACACCAGCATACATTCCGAAAATTGCAGAGACTCCCATTACTAAGTGAAAATGAGCGACTACGAAGTAGGTATCATGAATATTGATATCTAATGCTGAATCTCCTAAAACCAATCCGGTTAAACCTCCTGTTACGAAAGTAGATACCAAACCGATAGAGAATAACATTGCTGGATTTAATTGAAGGTTTCCTTTCCATAGCGTCGTTAAGTAATTGAATGCTTTTACGGCAGATGGAATTGCAATTAATAAGGTGGTAAATGTAAATACAGATCCTAAGAATGGATTCATTCCTGAAATAAACATGTGGTGCCCCCAAACGATTGTAGACAATAATGCGATGGCCATAATAGATAGGATCATTGCACGGTATCCAAAAATTGGTTTTCTTGAATTTGTAGAAATTACTTCTGAGGTAATTCCTAATGCGGGTAATAATACAATATATACTTCTGGGTGTCCTAAAAACCAAAATAAGTGTTCAAACAATACTGGTGAACCTCCTTGGTAATGCAATACTTCACCCGAGATGAAAATATCTGATAAGAAAAATGACGTTCCAAAACTTCTATCAAAGATTAGTAATAAAGCTGCAGATAACAATACTGGAAATGATACTACTCCAATAATTGCGGTGATGAAGAATGCCCACATTGTTAGCGGCAATCTAGTCATGTGCATTCCTTTTGTACGTAGGTTTAGAACCGTTACGATGTAGTTTAATGCTCCAATTAATGAAGAGGCAATAAAAATCGCCATAGACACTAACCATAAAGTCATTCCTGCTCCTGATCCTGGTATTGCTTGTGGCAATGCAGATAATGGAGGATAAATGGTCCAACCTGCAGAAGCGGGTCCTGCTTCAACAAATAATGAAATCACCATCACAACACTAGATAAAAAGAACAGCCAGTATGAGATCATGTTTAGAAATCCTGAAGCCATATCTCTTGCACCAATTTGCAAGGGAATTAGTAAGTTTGAAAAAGTACCACTTAGACCTGCAGTAAGTACGAAAAATACCATAATAGTACCATGAATCGTTACAAGGGCTAAATAGATGTCTGGATCCATAATCCCATTTGTTTGATGCGATCCAAGGAACGCTTCAATGATTGTAAATGAGGTATCTGGCCACGCTAATTGTAAACGGAACAACATGGACATTAAAACCGCTATAATTCCCATAAACATTCCTGTTACTAGGAATTGTTTTGAAATCATTTTATGATCTTGACTAAAAATGTATTTTGTTACAAATGTTTCTTTATGGTGATGCTCTGACATAATCTTATTGATTTGTAGTGTCTAAATTATTTTTTAATTACTTCTGCTAATGTTGGTCTGGCTGCAATCCATTTGTCATACTCATCTTGTTCTAAGACGGTAATTTTCATTTGCATGTTGAAATGGGCTTGTCCACAAATTTTGTTACATAAAAGTAGATAATCAAACTCATAAGGATCTTCTCCTTTGGCTTTTCTAATTTTATTAATCGCATTTGTTTTATCCATAACTTCTGGATTCAACCTCATTTCTTCGGTTGTGTACTTTGGTGTAAAACCAAACTCAGTTACCATTCCTGGCACACAATTCATTTGTGCTCTAAAGTGTGGCATGTATGCCGAGTGAAGCACATCTTGTGAACGGAACTTAAAGTGTATTTTTCTCCCTTTTGGAAGTACCAATTCTGTTACTTGTTTATCGTCTTGTGCATTTGGATCTGACATATCAACACCCATTGTATTTAGGTTGTCAATGTCTATGTAATTTACATTTCCTAACCCTAGAGTATTGTCTTCTCCTGCATAGCGAGCATCCCATCTAAATTGTTGTGAGTACACTTCAATAACAACGGCATCTTTCTCATCTGATAGATCCATTACTTCATTCCATTGCCATAATCCGTATCCGATTAAAACTACCAATACTACTGCTGGTATAATGGTCCAAATAATTTCTAATTGATGACTGTCTGCAAAAAACTTAGCCTTTCTCTCTTTTCTTCCTCTGTACTTGTAAGTGAAGTAAAAGATTAAAAACTGCATGATAAATTGGACAATACCAATCAACCAAAATGTAATGTTGAAAAGGTTGTCGTCATGTTCTCCTTCGATAGAAGCAGATTCTGGCAACATCAATACATTCATTGCTAATAGGCAATAAATCATCATTGCATAAAAGAATACCGTAAAGGCTAAAAAGTACTTTCCTTGTTTGTCATTATCGTGATCATCTGCGATCACAGATCTTAAGTTCATTACTCTGGTAATCTGCCAAAAACTGACTCCAATTGCAACACCTATAAAAATATAAAATAAAGCTAACATATTTATTTTGTCTTAATTTTTTAATTCAATTATTATTAATGGTGATCTCCAGATCCTTCTCCTTTGTGTTCAATGTTGTAATAGTGAAAATGCTCACTCTCTTTTAAGAATGGATTTCCTTTCGTAATTGGATTTGCTTTGGCAAATGCACTAAAAGTAGTATAAATAAACAATCCTATAAAGAAAAAGATTGCACTTAATTCAGGGATTCCAAAGGACCACTGAGCTCCTACTGTTGATGGCATTACCATTACAAATACGTCTACATAATGTCCCAATAAGATAACAGTTCCTCCGATAAACACAAACCAAGGTCTGCTTTTAAAATCACTGTTAATTAATAGTAATATTGGAAATACAAAGTTCATAACAACCATTCCTAAGAACGGTAATTTATACTCTGTAAATCTTGCTACGAAATACGTTGTTTCTTCTGGAATGTCTGCATACCAAATTAGCATGAACTGTGCAAACCATAAGTAGGTCCAGAATACAGAAAAACCAAACATAAATTTTGCTAAATCATGAATGTGACTGTCATTGATTCCTGGTAAAGCATTTTTAGAACGTAAATAAATAGTTACAAACGCAATTACTGTTAAAGCACTTACTAATAAAGTTGCCAATACATACCACCCGAATAAGGTTGAGAACCAGTGTGGGTCTAATCCCATAATCCAATCCCAGGACATCATCGATTCTGTGATCATGAATAAAAATAAGAAAATAACAGACATGTTGTAGTTTTTCTTATAGGTCTTGTTTCCGTCGTTTGCAGTATCTTCTTTGATAGAACCCTTTCGAATTAAGAATCTATAAACATTCCAAATTACTAAGTATGCAATACTTCTTAACATAAAACCAGTAGCATTCATCCAAATTGATTTTCCATCGATAATGGCATCGTACTTGTCGCTTTCAGGATCAAAAACACCTTCTGCCATCCATGGAAATAAATGATTGATGTGCATTACTGATGCGGCCAAAACTAGGATCATAATAATAGAGACCGGTAGTAAGTTAGCTGTTATTGCTTCCATTACTCTTAAGATAACTACTGACCATCCAACTTGTGCAACACGTTGAATTGCATAGAACGTTAATACCAATAGTGTCAATCCTAAAGAAAAGAACAAGGCTACATAAAATGCGGACCAAGGTCTGTTTTGTAATTGATGTAAAACATGAGTGGCATGTTCATCATCGTGAGATGTACCGTGTGCTTCTGAACTAGCATGAGCATCACCATGAGATGTATCTTTATCTTCGGAAGCATGTATCATAGCAGCATGTGCTTCTTTATCTGTTTTTACTGCATGCGAGTCATGGCTTGCTTCCGCTGCATGAGGTGTTGCTGCTTCACCATGTCCACCACCATGGGCGTCATTACTTGCAGCTTCAATTGCATGTTTTGCGTCTTCTAATGTCTTTTGAGAGCCATTATAAAAACTATACGCCAACCCAACAAACCCCAATACTATAAGGGCTAATGAGAATGTTTTTAATCTACCTGAGAATTGATACATATCTTTCGTATTCTTTCTTTTTAAACTTTATTTTAACAAATCAGCACGTAAAACTTCTACGTATTGAACAATTTGCCAACGTTCGTTATATGTTAATTGAGATGAATGAGAACCCATTAAGTTTTTACCGTGCATTAAAACATGGTAGATACTCCCTTCTGTAAGGTCTCTGTCTTTATAATTTGGAATCCCTAAGAATTTCTCTGTTTTGGATAAATGTCCATTTCCATCTCCTTTTTTACCATGACAAGAAGTACAGTATATGGTGTACATAGACTTTCCATTTGCCAAGTTTTCTTCGGTAAGTTCTAAAGGGTTTTTTAAGTCTGCTTTCGCTTTCTCGTATCCTTCGTTGTTATCTGCGATATCATAAGCAGGATGACCTCCTCTTGGGATGGTTCCAGCTACAGGTTTGCTATTCACAGGGTTTCCTTTCAATCCATTTTCTGCATCTGCATTGTAAGGAATCGATTCATACATGTCTGGCATGTATTGCATTTGTGGAGTTCTCTTATCGCCACAAGAAGCTAAACTTGCAACAATTACTAAAACGATAATTAATTTAAAATTCTTCATTATCTATTGATTAGTGCTTATCTACTACGTTAATTTCTACTGCGCCTGTTTCACTTAACAAAGAAGTCAATTCTGCTTCGTTGTTATGCACTGGGATTTCCATTAAAAAATGGTCATCTGTAGTTCTTGGATCTGGATTTTCTGCATCCTTAAAAGGCCAAATTCTACTTCTCATATAGAAAGTGATTACCATTAAATGGGCTGCAAAAAATACGGTCAATTCAAACATGATTGGCACAAAGGCTGGCATGTTTTCTACCCAACTAAAACTTGGCTTTCCTCCAATGTCTTGTGGCCAGTCGTCGATCATCATATAATTTGTCATCCAAATAGCGAACGCTAAACCTATAATTCCATACAAAAATGCAGTAATGGCAAGTCTTGTTGGTGCTAATCCCATGGCTTTGTCTAGGCCGTGAACTGGGAATGGACAAAATACTTCTTCAATGTGATGGTGTGCTGCTTTTACAGTTTTTACTGCATCTAACAAAACTTCGTCATCGGTATAAAACGCGTGAATAACTTTTGATGATTCCATAATTATCCGTTTAAATTGTTATCAGAATCTTCCTTCTTGCTCGTTGCATTTAAGTCAACAATAGCTGGCTTAGTAGGAATTCCTTGTTCGCTTCTCTTCTTGTAAAATTCACCCGAAGATTTTAAAATAGTTTTTACTTCCGCTTGCGCGATTACTGGGAATGTTCTTGCGTACAATAAAAATAATACGAAGAAAAAACCAATGGTTCCAATAAAGATACCAACATCAACGAAAGTAGGTTCAAAACGCCACCAGGTTGATGGTAAGTGTCCTTTACTTAAAACAATCGCAATAATATCAAAACGCTCAAACCACATCCCAATGTTAATGGCTATTGAAATAATGAAAGTCCATATAAAACTTCTTCTTATTTTTTTGAACCATAATAATTGTGGCGTAATAATATTGAAGATGATTAATGACCAGAATGCCCAATAATAAGGTCCAGTTGCAGCACCTACAGATAAATACGTATAGTTTTCATAAGGAGAACCGGTATACCATGCGATAAAGAATTCAGTTGCATAGGCTACGGCTACAATACCACCTGTTAGGATAATTACAATGTTCATATACTCAATGTGCATACGGGTAATGTAATCTTCCATATTGGTCACCTTTCTCATAATCCCTAATAAAGTTTGTACCATTGCAAATCCTGAAAAGATTGCTCCAGCTACGAAATAAGGAGGGAAAATTGTTGAGTGCCATCCTGGATTGATTGAAGTTGCAAAATCCATCGATACAATCGTGTGTACAGAAAGTACTAATGGAGTTGCCAAACCAGCTAACACCAAAGATACTTCTTCAAAACGTTGCCAATCTTTTGCTCTTCCCGACCAACCGAATGATAATAAGGCATATATTTTCTTTTGAAAAGGTTTTACTGCTCTATCACGAATCATTGCGAAATCTGGAAGTAAACCTGTCCACCAAAATACTAATGATACAGATAAGTAGGTAGAAATTGCAAATACATCCCAGAGTAATGGCGAATTAAAGTTTACCCATAAAGAACCAAATTGATTCGGAATTGGCAATACCCAATAAGCATTCCAAGGTCTACCCATGTGAATAATTGGAAACAATCCTGCCTGAAAAACGGCAAAGATCGTCATGGCTTCCGCAGAACGGTTAATGGCCATTCTCCATTTTTGACGGAATAATAAAAGTACTGCTGAGATTAAAGTTCCGGCGTGACCGATACCTACCCACCATACAAAGTTTGTAATATCCCAAGCCCATCCAATGTTCTTGTTCAATCCCCAAACCCCAATTCCGGTTCCAACAGTATAAAAGATACAACCAAATCCCCATAACATTGCTGCTAAAGAAATATAGAAAGCTATATACCAATTTTTATTTGCCTGACCTTCGATAGGTTTTGCAATATCTTCTGTAATATCGTGATAACTTTTATCACCTAGTACTAAAGGTTCTCTAATGGATGCTTCGTAATGAGACATATTTTTATATCTTAATTTTTAATTACGCTTCGTTTGTATTTCTAACCTTCACTTGATACACTACATTCGGTTTCGTTTGTAGATAATCTAAAACATGATAAGCTCTTTTATCTGCAGCTAACTTTGTAACAACTTCTTTCTCGTTGTTTACATCACCAAACTGTAAAGATCCTGTTGTACAAGCTGATGAACATGCTGTTGCAAATTCTCCTGCTTCTATTTTCCTTCCTTCTTTCTTGGCTTTCAAAATGGTTGCTTGTGTCATTTGAATACACATAGAACATTTTTCCATCACCCCTCTAGAACGAACAACTACATCTGGATTTAAAACCATTTTACCATACTCGTTGTTCATGTGGAAATCAAACTCATTGTTGTTTGAGTAATTGAACCAGTTGAAACGACGTACTCTATATGGACAGTTGTTTGCACAATATCTTGTTCCCACACATCTGTTGTAAGCCATGTGGTTTTGACCTTGTTTACTGTGTGTGGTTGCAGCTACTGGACAAACCGTCTCACAAGGAGCATGGTTACAGTGCTGACACATCATTGGTTGGAAAGTAACTTGAGGATTTTCTGCCTCAGTTTCAATAGCAGCATACATATCAGCTCTACTTAAGCCCAATTCGTCTGTTGCAAACTTTCTCACTTTTGGAGATGTTGGTTCATGACCTGTTGCCGCTCTGTATTCTTCTTCTACTCCTGAAGAATAGTATCTATCGATACGCAACCAGTGCATATCTCGACCAACTCTTACTTCGTTTTTACCAACTACGGGTACATTGTTTTCTGCATGACATGCTACAACACAAGATCCACAACCAGTACAAGAGGTTAAATCGATAGAAAGATTGAAATGGTGTCCAACTTCTCGATTGTGCTCGGCCCATAAATCAATAGACTTCGCCTCCACTTCTTGATGGTCGTAAGAAACCATTGCTGGAATGTTCCAACCGTTTTTGTGATCTTTTGGATCGATATTCACATAATCTTTTAAAGAAACTTCTTTTAAGATATCGTGACGTCCTGCAATTGTTTTTTGTACTTGTGTACAAGCAAACCTATGCGTTCCGGATACTTTTTCGATAGCAACACCGTATTGTACTGTGTTGGCATCTTTATATAATGGGTAGGCATTGACTCCTACTTTCATTTCATCTTTAAAACCGAGTGTTCTACCATATCCTAAAGCAAGACCGATAGATCCTGGTGCTTGACCTGGTTGAATTAATACAGGAACATTGGCAACTGTTACTCCATTAAGAGTCAGATTTGCATAATCCCCATCAATCGCTCCATTGTCTTTTATTGGATTGGTAAACCCTAATTTCTTGGCATCTGCCATAGAAATGGTTAAGTAATTGTCCCAAGAAGCTCTTGTTAATGGATCTGGAAATTCTTGCAACCAAGGATTGTTTGCCTGTTTCCCATCTCCTAAACCAGTAGAGGTATAAAGAACCAATTCAAATTCTGATGCTTTTACTGAGCGGTACAAGTTAGCAGTAGCCTCTGAAAGTGATACTGATTTGAGTGCAACCGTTTTGGAAACTTCTTTTGTAAAGAAACCATTGTGCAATGCTGTGTTCCAAGAAGCTCCTCCTAACACGTTTGAAGACCAGAAAGATTTTAAATAATCGTAGTAAGAAGTTGAACTTCCTGACCAAGCTAATAAAACTTCTTGAATTTGACGTGTTTTGAATAGTTTCTGAATGGTTGGCTGAACTAAACTGTAGTTTCCTTCAGCAATAGAAACATCTCCCCAACTCTCTAAAAAGTGAGTTGCTGGTAATACATAATTTGAAGCGGCAACCGTATCGTTATTCTCGACAGCAATTGCTACTGATAATTTATCTTTTAAAGCCGTTGCAAATTCTTGTCCATTTGCTAAACTATAAACAGGATCTACATTATATGAAACAACACCTGCAAGCGTTCCAGATTTTAAATCTGCAACCATTTGTTCAACATCTGCATCGTTTCCTTGGCGAATGTTTAAGGTATTTGTTAAATCAATAATTTCACTCCCTAAAATTCGATTGATTTCTAAGGTAATTAATTGTGCGTTCTTATCATTTAAACCTGTTAAAACAACCGCTTTAGAACCCGCCTTTTGTAAGGTAGCTGCTAATTTTTTGATGGCTGCATCTTGGGCAGTTGCTTTAGAAGCAACATTGTTTCCTGAGAGGGCATTGTATAGATTTAACAAGGCGAATACTTGATCGGATGGCTTTACAACCATACGCTTATCTGCGTTTGCACCTGTTAATGACATGTTACTTTCTAACTGAACATGGTAAGACATTTTTCCATTTTCAGGTTTTCTTCCAGCAACATATGCTTTCTCAAAACCTCCGTGAAAATCACCTAAGAAATCGGCTTCAAAAGAAACGATTACTTCTGCTTTGTCTAAATGATAATTTGGCAATGCTCTTTTGCCATATACTTCTTGAAAAGCATCTGCAGCACCACTTTCTGAAACCGCATCATATACCACATGTTTTACGTTTGGATATGCAGCGGTAAATTCTCCTACAATTTTAGTTGTAGAAGGACTTGCCATGGTACCTGTTAATAAAACAACTGGTTTGTTTGCAGCTCTTAAAGCAGCTAGCGTAGCTCCAATTTCTGCATCGGCATCCGCCCAAGAAATTGCGTTCCCACCTTTAGTAGGCTCTTTCAAACGAAGGCTTTCATCATACAACGACAATACAGAAGCTTGCACTCTTGCATTTGTAGTTCCATTTGCCTCTTTGTTTGGCATGATTTGGATTGGACGCCCTTCTCTTGTTTTTATTAAAACATTCGCAAAGTCGTATCCATCTGCTACTGTTGTTGCAAACCAATCTGCAACTCCAGGAATAATATCGTTTGGTTTTACTACATAAGGAATCGATTTGATCACCGGCCCTTCACAGGCAGCTAACGATGCTGCTGCGGTTGTAAAGCCAACATACTTTAAAAAGTCTCTACGCGAAGTAGAAGAAGTCTCAAGTGTTTCTTTATCACCTAAAAAATCATCTGTAGGAATGTTTTCTACAAATTCATTTTTACTTAGCGTTTCAACAACAGAACTATCTTTTAGTTCTTCAACACTTTTCCAGTATTTTTTGATTGAAGCCATTTACTTATTGGTATTAGTTTTTAGTTTTTGTTGTTCGTTTTCACTGCAACAAAAAACAATTCTCTTCTTTGATTAATAATGACACTTACCACACTCTAATCCACCTAACTGAGCCGCTGTAACTTTATCTACACCGTACTTTTTAGCTAATTGCTCGTGAATTTTTGCGTAATATTCGTTTCCTTTTAAATCTACATCTGTTTCTCTGTGACAGTCAATACACCAACCCATTGTTAATGGAGCATGTTGATACAACTCTTCCATTTCTTCAACTGGACCATGACATTTCTGACATTGAACTCCAGCAACAGTAACGTGTTGTGAGTGATTGAAATATACAAAATCTGGTAGATTGTGAATGCGCACCCATTTGATTGGCTTTGTATCTCCTGTATATTCTAATTCCTCTGCGTCCCAACCTGCAGCTTTATATACTTTTGCAATTTCTTTATCTAATTCTGCTTTCTCTAAGGTTCTGTCTTCTAAAACAACCACTGTATTGTCTGCAACTTCAGCAATACTTTTGTGACAGTTCATACAAACATTCACCGAAGGAATTCCGGAGTGCTTACTATGCTTTGCGGAAGAGTGACAGTATTGACAGTCAATTTTATTATCTCCTGCGTGTATTTTGTGAGAGAATACAATCGGTTGCACCGGCTGATATCCTTGATCTACACCTACACTAAATAAAGTTCCAAATAATACATATGCAGACATCAACAGCGCGAAGATGACAAACAACACATGTAAGAATGTATTCTTTTTAATTCCTGCCCATAATTCTTGCAAGTCTCTTTTAAGATTTGACTGTACGTCTGAGTCTTTCTTTTTGTTTCCTTTTAACTCATTGACTTGCTTCAACAATGAAGCAATCATGATAAAGGCAACGATAATCGCCGCGGCTAAAATCATAATCACCCAAGAAGGAGCTCCTCCAGTGGCACCACCATCAGTTCCGGTTCCTTCAGCTGCTACCTCAGCAACTTTTTTGATTTCACCGACTGTGGTATAATATAAAATATCATCAATATTTTGATCTGTTAAAGCTGGAAATGCAGTCATCACAGAACCGTTGTATTCTTCATAAATGGCAATGGCATCTGCATCCCCTGAAGCTCTTAACGCTGCGTTGTTTTTAATCCAAGACTTTAGCCAGTCGTTCTCTCTACGAGACTCCACACCACCTAATTTTGGCCCAATCAACTTTTTGTCTAACTTGTGACAAGAAGCACATTGAGATTTAAATAAATTTTTTCCTTCTTTGTGACGAGCCTCATCTACATCTTGTGCGTTTGAGGAAAGAGTGAATGCGAATAATAAAAGAAATGTGATACTTTTAAAAAGCAAACTCGTAAGTCTATTGTGCAATGCTACACTTTTCATATTTACAACTATAATTTAAATATTCTAGTTAAAAACTGATTCAAAATTAACCCGTGATTCAGTTGCACAAAAGTACTACTTATTGCTAAATTTTTAAAAGCGAATGGAATCTTAAATATCAATTTATAATAATTCTAAATAAGATATTTTGCAATATAGTATGTAACAAGTTGTTACTTTTGTAGAAAGAATATAAACGATGAACATAAAAGCTATTTTACTCACTTTTGCCTGCTTATTTTGCCTTGGGAATTCCACCACCTATGCACAATCACAAAACAATGATAATGACAGCATTCGTGCTATTATTGAGAAAAAAAGAGACTACAATGAGCGCAAAGGCATTGGGTATCGCATTCAGCTTTACAACGGGAGTGAAAAACGTGTTAAGACTATTAGAGCGAAATTTCGCATCGAATTTCCATCGATAGAGACCTATTTAAAATACAATGCACCAGAATGGAAAATACAAGTTGGTAGTTACAAAACAACTTTAGAGGCCGCCAAAGGATTGAGAGAAATAAGTAAGAAGTTCTCAGGTGCTATTATCATTCCAATAAGTAAATAAAAAAAATACAAACAAAAAAAACGCCGCAAATTGCGGCGTTTTTTTTTGAACGATATTGAAAATATTATTTCAATTTTTTCTTTACTGCTACTTCTTTATAAGCTTCAATAGTATCTCCTTCTTGAATATCATTATAGCCTTTTAATTGAAGTCCACAATCATATCCTTTGGCTACTTCTTTTACATCGTCTTTGAAACGTTTTAAAGAGGTCAATACACCGTCATGAACAACGATTCCGTCTCTAATAATTCTAATTTTAGAATCTCTAAAGATTTTACCAGAGATGACCATACATCCTGCAATGTTCCCCACTTTCGAGATTTTATACACCTCTCTAATTTCTACATTACCACTGATTTCCTCTTTCATGTCTGGAGATAACATTCCTTCCATCGCATCTTTTAAGTCACCAATTGCATCATAAATAATAGAATACGTTCTAATATCTACTTCTTCTCTATCTGCAATGATTCTCGCGTTTCCTTGCGGACGAACGTTAAAACCTACAATAATTGCATCTGAAGCAGTTGCTAATAACACATCACTTTCTGTAATGGCTCCAACTCCTTTATGTAAAATATTTACTTGAATTTCTTCGGTAGATAATTTCTGGAAAGAATCTGTCAATGCTTCTACAGAACCATCTACATCTCCTTTTAAGATAATGTTCAACTCTTTAAAGTCTCCCAATGCAATTCTACGTCCAATTTCGTCTAAGGTTAATGTTTTCTGAGTTCGAACAGATTGCTCACGTTGTAATTGAGAACGTTTCGATGCAATTTGTTTTGCTTCTCGTTCGTCATCAAATACATTGAATTTATCTCCTGCTTGTGGTGCTCCATCCAATCCTAAGATAGATACTGGCGTTGAAGGACCAACTTCTTTCAAGTTGTTTCCTTTATCATCAAACATGGCTCTTACTTTACCACTGTGTTTACCAGCCAATAAGTAATCTCCAATTTTTAGGGTTCCTGCTTGTACTAAAATCGTAGAAACATATCCTCTACCTTTATCTAGTAATGCTTCCACAACCGCACCAACTGCATTTTTATTCGGGTTTGCTTTTAATTCTAAAACCTCAGCCTCTAATAAAACTTTCTCTAACAATTCTGGAACTCCTTCTCCAGTTTTTGCAGAAATATCTTGCGATTGAATACTACCTCCCCAATCTTCAACTAATAAATTCATAGCTGCTAATTGCGTTTTTACATTGTCTGGATTGGCATTGGGCCTGTCAATCTTATTAATTGCAAAAATAATTGGGACTCCTGCAGCTTGTGCATGAGAAATTGCTTCTTTCGTTTGCGGCATCACATCATCATCTGCTGCGGCTACAATAATTACTAAATCGGTCACTTGTGCACCACGGGCTCGCATAGCGGTAAACGCTTCGTGACCTGGTGTATCTAAAAATGCAATTTGTTGTTCGCCAACGGCTACAGAATAGGCTCCAATATGTTGCGTAATTCCTCCGCTTTCTCCCTCTATTACATTTGCTTTTCTAATATAATCTAATAAAGACGTCTTTCCGTGATCTACATGTCCCATCACCGTAATAATTGGCGCACGGGTAATCATATCTTCCGGTTTGTCTTCAACTTCTTCAATCGCTTCTTCTACTTCAGCTCCTATAAATTCTACCGTATAATTAAACTCTTCTGCAACAATCACCAAAGTTTCAGCATCTAAACGCTGATTCATGGTCACCATCATTCCAAGCATCATACAAGAAGAAATAATATTGGTTACTGGAACATCCATCATAATAGCAACTTCACTTACAGTAACGAACTCGGTTACTTTTAAGATTTTGTTATCTAATGTCTGTGCTTCTAGTTCTGCTTCTGTATGCTCTCTTCGTGCATCTCTTTTATTTCTACGATACTTCGCTCCTTTTCCTTTGCTAGATTTCCCTTGAAGTTTCTCCAACGTATCTCTAACCTGCTTCTGAATTTCTGCTTCTGTAGGCTCTTCTTTTTTAACAGGAGTTTGATTTGCTCGACCTCTATTAAAGGGTGGTTTTCCACTTCCGCTTCTTGCTTGGGGTCTTCCGACTCCACCTCCACCACTTCTGGAAGGAGTTCCAGAACCTGTTGTTGGCTTGTTAATTCGCTTTCGTTTCTTTCGAGGATCGTTGGCGTTTGCAGGCTTTGTTTCTGGCTTTTTCTTTTTCGGCTTGTCAAATTGCTTTAAGTCAATCGTTTTCCCAGTTATCTTAGGACCGTCTAATTTTTTATATTGAGTAACCAATGCTTCTGCATTTTCTGCGGTTACTTCTTTTGCTTTTTCTTCTGCTACTTTTTGTTTTGTAACAATAGGTGTTGCTTCTTTTTCAACAGCAGTAATTTTCTTAGCCGCTTCTTTTACCTCTACTTTGGCAACTTCTTTCGCTACTGTTTTTGGTTTTTCGGCAACCACCTTTTCTTCTTTAGGCGTTTCTTCAACAGCTTTAGGCGCTTCTTTTGAAGGAACTGCTGCAGCGACCACCTCTTTTTCTGTTTCCACAACAGGAGTTGGCGCTTCTTTTACTGCTTCGGGTTGTTTTTTACCCGTTGGATTATTGATATCTATCTTACCAACAGTCTTAAATGCTAATTTTTCGGCTTTGGCTTTTAGAATAACTTCTTCTTTCTTTTCTTCCTCTGCTCTTTTCTTCTCTAATTTAGCTTCAAGCTCCAAACGAATCGCTTCTTTCTCTTTTCGTTTTTCTTCACCAACTTCCTTAGATGCTGCTTTTTTGCTTGCGTCAGTTTGAAAACCATCAAGTAAAACTTGATATACGTCTCCAGATATTTTAGCAGTAGGCCTAGCTTCAACGTTGTGTCCGTTTTTTTCTAGAAATTCTACAGCTCTATCTAGAGAAATATTTAATTCTCTTAAAACTTTATTAAGCCTCATTGTTTTGCCTTCAGACATATAATATATTTTAGCCTTTAATTCTGTAAAAATAAACTTTTTACTTTAATTCTTTTTCTTGGTCGATTACTCTTCGAATTCTTCTTTCAAGATTCTTTGAACATCTACAATTGTTTCTTCTTCTAAATCTGTTCTTTTTACCAATTCTGCAACACTTGCATCTAAAACGCCTCTTGCAGTATCTAAACCAATTTTCTTGAATTCAACAATGATCCAATCTTCTATTTCGTCAGTAAATTCAGTCAACTCAACATCTTCTTCTTCTAAACCTTCTCTTTGAACGTCTATTTCGTAACCTGTTAATTCACTTGCCAAACGGATATTCACTCCACCTCTACCAATTGCTTTCGAAACTTCTTCTGGCTTTAATAGTACGCTTACACGTCCTTTTTTACCATTTCGTTCTTCTTCATACATTTCAATTTCCATTGATGTCACTTTTGCAGGACTCAATGCTCTTGAAATAAACAACTGTTCGTTTTTTGTATAATTGATAACGTCAATGTTTTCGTTTCCTAACTCACGAACAATACCGTGAATTCTAGATCCTTTTACACCAACACAAGCTCCAACTGGGTCAATTCTATCATCATAAGAATCTACTGCAACTTTTGCTTTTTCACCAGGAATCCTAGCCACCCGTTCTACGGTAATTAAACCATCGAAAACTTCTGGAATTTCTTGTTCAAATAATTTGTTTAAGAATTCTGGTGATGTTCTTGATAAAATAATTGCAGGTTTGTTTCCTCTTAATTCTACCGACTTGATTACACCTCTTACGGAATCTCCTTTTCTAAAAAAGTCGGAACGTATTTGCTCACTTTTCGGTAAAACAATTTCATTTCCTTCATCATCCAACAAGATAATTGCATTGTGACGAATGTGGTGCACTTCTGCACTGTACAAATCACCTTCTAAATCTTTAAATTGCTTAAAGATATTTGTGCTATCGTGTTCAAATATTTTAGAAATCAAGTTTTGACGCAATGCCAAAATTGCTCTTCTTCCTAAATCGATTAGCTTCACTTCTTCTGATACATCTTCGCCAATTTCAAAATCTGGCTCAATCAATCTCGCTTCTGCTAATTCTATTTCTTCATTATCATCTTCAGAAAAACCGTCTGCGACTACAATTCGATTTCTCCAAATTTCTAAATCTCCTTTGTCTGGATTGATGATGATATCAAAATTATCATCAGAACCAAACTTTCGTTTTAAGGCAGCTCTAAAAACTTCTTCTAAAATAGACATTAGGGTTACCCTGTCTATACTTTTGTTATCTTTAAATTCTGAAAACGAATCAATTAATGCTATATTTTCCATTACATTCTTGCTTAAAATACAATCTTCACTTTTGCTTCTTTAATCTCTGTATATAAAAGAGTTGCTGTTTTTTCTACAGTAACTTTTCCTTTACCTATTGGCTTAGGCTCTCTTGCTTTCCACTTCAAAACAATCTGATCGTCTGTCGCTTCGGCTAAAGTTCCTTCAAAATTCTCTTCTGCAGTGGTTACCTTTAATATCCTATTGATATTTTTAACATACTGCCTTTTTACTTTTATTGGGTGGGCAATGTCGGGTGTAGAAACCTCCAAAGAAAAATCATAAACTTCTCTATCGATATTATTTTCTATGTTTCTACTGATACGCATACACTCGCTTAGCGCAACTCCATGATCCCCATCAATAACAATTTGAATTCTATTATTGGTTGATATTTCAAAACTTATCAGATACAAAGATTCGTTAACTGCTAGTGCTTCCTCTAATAAATCCTTTACCTTTTCGTTCATCTTAAAATATAAAAAGAGGGGACTTTTGGTCCCCTTCATTTTCTAAACTGTACTGATTTCGGTGCAAATATACTACAATGTTTGTGAATTAACAAAAAGAGTTGAAGTCATTTATTTTTTGTATCTTTAAATACACCAAGTTCTCACCTAAATTCTTTTTATTTATGAAAAAAATTTTAGTCCCTATTGACTTTTCTAAACAATCCGAATTTGCTTCCAAAATTGCAAATAAAATTGCTGAAAAATCTGAAAGCATCATCTATTTACTCCACCTTATCGAATTGCCTTCTGGGGTTATTGATATGACTGCTGGAAGTCGATTTAGCATTCCAGAAAGCATATTGTATCTTAGAAAAACAAAAGAGAAGATCGTGCGTTTTAAAGAGCGTATTTTTTCTAAAGATATCGAGGTTCAGCACATCATTAAACTCCAAAATCCTTATGAAGGAATTATAAAATACAGCAACAAACTTGACATAGATTTAATAGTAATGGGTTCTAAAGGGCATTCTAAGTTTGAAGAAATATTAATCGGCTCGAATACAGAAAAGGTGGTAAGAACTTCAAAAATACCCGTTCTAGTTGTCAAGAAAGATGCTGAAAAATTTAAGTTTAAAGATTTCGTATTTGCATCGAACTTTAAGAAAGAGAACCGTGTTGCTTTTGAAAAATTTTTAACTTTTGCGCATCTCTTTAAAAGTAAAATTCATTTACTAAAAATAAATACACCCGATAAATTTGAAAGTACTTTAGCGGCAGAAACAAAAATAAAAGATTTTATTGATGATTATAAATTACCAAAACATTCAATCACAGTTTATTGTGATGTTTCTGTTGAAAAGGGAATTTTAAATTTTTCTAGAAATAAAAACATCGACATTATTGCATTAACGACACATGGAAGAAGTGGTTTGTCGCATTTATTTAATGGAAGTGTTGCCAAAAACCTCTCTAAATCTGCTTTAAAACCAATGTTGACTTTTAAAATTTAACCCTTTTACAAGTCGTTTTAAAATAAAAAAGCTTCAAATTTTTAAATTTGAAGCTTTTTGTTGGCCTACAAGGACTCGAACCTTGAATGTCGGTACCAAAAACCGGTGTGTTACCAATTACACCATAGGCCAATGCATTATTGCGGGTGCAAATTTAAACCAAAGTTTCAATCCTACAAGCATTTTTTAAAAAAAAATTTCTTTAACAAATTTTTATGTTATTTTGTGAACGGTAAAAAGGTAGAATTAAGATTTTATTAGTAATAATTACTAAATTCGCCACAGACTATTACAAAAATATATGACAGCAGTAAACTTCAAAAAGTGGGACCTTATTTTAGGTTGGGTAATCTTTGCAATTGCGCTAATCACCTATACATTAACCATTGAACCCACCGTAAGCTCCTGGGATGTTGGAGAGTATATCTCTACAGCCATTAAGCTAGAAGTAGGCCATCCACCTGGAGCGCCTCTTTTCCAAATGTTAGGTGCCTTTTTTGCAATGTTTACCACCGATGTAACCGAAATTGCTAAAATGGTCAACTTCATGTCTGCCCTCGCGAGTGCCTTTACCATTCTCTTTATGTTTTGGACCATTTCTAACTTGGGTAAAAAGCTCGCCTTAAAATCGGGTGCACTCTCAGATGGGAAATACATCGCGATCTTAGGAAGTAGCATCGTTGGATCTTTGTCCTACACTTTTTCGGATAGTTTCTGGTTCAGTGCCGTAGAAGGTGAAGTGTATGCAATGTCGTCTTTTTTAATGGCCCTACTCTTCTGGCTGGGTCTAAAGTGGGAAAGCGAAATGCAAACCCCAAGAGGAAATAAATGGCTCGTATTAATCAGTTTTGTCGTTGGTTTGTCCTTTGGTGTTCACATTCTTTCCTTATTGGTGATTCCATCCATAGTAATGTTGTATTTCTTTAAAACCTATAAAGAAATCAATCTTAAAACAACCACAATTGCCACCCTAATCTCTGTCGTTGTTTTAATGTTTGTTTTTAAATTCTTATTTCCTTTTACCTTACAATTCTTTAGTTCCTCTGAATTGTTTTTTATCAATTCTATTGGCATGCCTTTCAACTCCGGAACCATCATCGCAGGAATTGTATTGATTGCACTGTTTTATGTTGGATTAAACTGGACGCGTAAAAAAGACAACGTAGCGGCAAACACCCTTATTTTATCCTTACTATTTATCATGATTGGTTTTTCTTCTTGGATCATGTTGCCCATTAGAGCCAATGCAAATACCACGATTAACGAAAACAATCCATCGAGTGCACGGGAGCTATTGGCCTACTACAATCGAGAACAATATGGTGATGCCAATGTTTTTTATGACACCTATTATTCCAATTCTTATGATAGAGAAATAAGCGCTAGTACTCCAAGAAAAGATGACAAGCCCAAGTATGAAAAGAAAGATGGGAAATATATCATTGTCAATAAATACAAAAATGTATTGCAAAACTATTCGGACAAACACAAAGGCTTTATACCACGAATGGTAGACCCTACACCAAGTGTTATCGAACGATACAAAGCCATTGCTGGCATTCCACAAGAAAGTAAAAGAAGACCCACTTTTGGTGAAAACTTAAAATTCATGGTCAACTATCAATTTGGCTACATGTATGGGCGTTATTTTATGTGGAACTTTGTTGGAAGACAAAACGACATTCAAGGAAACTTAGATATTAATAATGGAAACTGGTTAAGCGGTATTGATATTATTGACGAAGCAAGAATTGGTTCGCAACAAAAACTACCTTCCTATGTTTTAGAGAACAAAGGAAGAAACACCTATTATTTTTTACCCTTCCTCTTAGGATTGATGGGCTTGTTTTATCAAATAAAATGGGACAAAGAAAACTTTTTTACATTGCTCCTCTTCTTTGCTTTCACAGGATTGGCCATTATTTTTTACACCAACCCAAAACCCTTTGAACCTCGAGAAAGAGATTATGCAGTAGTTGGAAGTTTTTACATTTTTGCCATTTGGATTGGCTTTGGTGTTTTAGCGCTGTATGAAGCATTCAAAAAGTATGGAAATAAAAAGACGATTGCAGTGGCAATTTCCAGCCTATCTCTGCTTGCCGTTCCGGTATTAATGGGAGCTCAAAACTGGGATGATCACGACCGTTCCAATCGTTATACAGCACATTTAAATGCGCAGGCCTATTTAGAGTCCTGTGACCCGAACGCCATTATGTTTACTATTGGAGACAATGATACCTTCCCGCTTTGGTACCTTCAAGAAGTAGAGGGCATTCGAACGGATGTAAAATTAATCAACACCAGTCTTTTTGCAACCGATTGGTATATTGATCAAATGAAACGTGCCACCTATGATGCGCCTCCAATTCCGTCACAATTAACACACGACCTCTACAGATTTGGAAGTTTAGACGTTGCCTACTACTTTGATGAATTAAGAGCCATCCCAAAAGATGCGACCATTACAATTCAGAAATTTATGCGTTGGATTGAAAGTCAAGATTCTCGAACTTTTTATGATTTGGATGGAGATGATGTTCCTGAAAAAATACTACCTGCAAACAACATTCGAATTCCTGTAAACAAAGAAAACGTTCTAAAATCGGGCATTGTAAAAGCTAAAGACGCTGATAAAATTGTAGACTATATCGATATTAAAATTGATCGTGGAATTACCAAAAATAGGATTCTAATGCTCGATATTTTAGCCAACAACGATTGGAAACAGCCGATCTATTTCACCGGAGGCTCCAATGCTGATGAAGAATATATTTGGCTAAAAGACTACTTACAGTTGGATGGTTTGGGCTACAAATTGGTACCGATAAAAACACCTATTGGAAAGAAAAGTTTGTTTGACATGGGCCGCATCGATCCTGAGAAAATGTACAGCAATGTACAAAAGTGGAATTGGCGAAGTATCAACGATGGAAAAATCTATTTGGACGAACAAAGCAAGCGAAATGCAATTTCTATGCGAAACAGCTTAATGCGTTTATCAACCGCATTCGCAGTCCAAGGAGACACCATAAAAGCCATAGAGGTGCTCGATTTATCGTTAGACAAAATGCCGATCAAGGATTTTGATCACTATAGCTTATCGTTAGACTATCCAGAAATGTATTACAGATTAGGAGCGGTCGAAAAAGCAAGAAAGACTGCCGAAACCTTAATTGGACTCTTTCGAGAGAAATTAGTTTGGCACAGTACCTTTACAAAAGAAGAATTCGATTTGATTTTTGAAGACTTCGATTTAACGTTTCGCTATTTATACAGAGGTGTTTTAGAACAAGTACAAGAGAACGAAGTCGATTATACCTACTTTAAAAAACTACAAGACGAGTTCAATGGTACCTTAGAATTGTTTCAACACATTATACCAAACCAAGAAACAGCTCCAGAAGATTTAGAGCTTTTACAGGAATAACAAACATCGCCACCAAAAAAAACACTCCTACATGAACATCTTTGCTAAATATAGGGGTGTTTTTTGTAGGCAAAAATAGGCGCTCAAAAAAGAGCACATTGTAAAAACCTAAAAAAAATTATTTTGTAAAATTTAAACGAACTGTTGCACCATACCTATCAGGGTATTTGCATCTTGATCTCCTGTTTGGCGCCATTTCATTTCGCCATTTTTATAAATCATAAAAGTAGGATTGCCTTTCACTCGCAAAGCTTCCGCAAGAGGTTCATTCTTTTTAATGTCAATTTTAATCACTTTGGCACTATCACCCAAAGCAGCAGCAACGTCACGTAGCGTTTCGAGGTCATTATCGACGTCATCCCAATCGAAATAGAAGTCGATTAGAACAGGTTTTTCAACACTTATTAAATCACCAAATTTTGTCATTGTACAAAGTATTTATGGGGGTAGAAATATTCATATTTTTGAAACATTCTTTTACAAAGATACAAAATCTAATTAAATCAGTTGATTATCAACCTTTCTTCAAAGTAATGACGGTAATTTCTGGCCAAATTCCGACACGTCCTGGAAACGCATGATACCCAAAACCTCGATTTACATTAATATATCTTCCGGCCTCTTGATACAAGCCCGCCCATTGTTTATATACATATTTTGAAGGACTCCATTTGATCCAACCCGGAATTTCAATCCCCAATTGCAAACCATGTGTGTGTCCACTTAAGGTCAAATGATAATTGAAATCGTCTTGCTTTACTTTGTATTCCCAATGGCTTGGGTCGTGCGACATTAAAATCTTAAAGTCTTCCTTTTTAATGTCTTTAGATGCTTTCTGAAGGTCGCCTGCTTGGTTGAATCCTTTCCCCCAATTCTCAACCCCCAAAAGTGCTATTTTTTGTCCGTCTTTTTCTAAATAACGGTGTTCATCCAGCAATAAATCAAAGCCTATTTTTTGATGAATGTCTTTTACATCTTGAAAATTCTTGACTTTTTCTGCTGGATTTTTCCAATCCATATAATCGCCATAATCATGATTTCCAAGCACAGAAAACTTTCCATCTTTGGCCTCCAATTTATCAAAAACAGCAATCCAATTGTCCATTTCATCGGCCTTATTATTTACAATGTCTCCCGTAAATAACAGAATGTCCGATTGTTGCTGATTGATTAAATCAACTCCATATTGTATTTTTTCTTTATTGGTAAAGCTTCCCGAGTGAATGTCCGAAATTTGCGTAATGGTAAAACCGTCAAATGCTGAGGGTAAGTCTGGAAACGTTAAATTGTATTTAATAACCTTATAGTTGTACTTCCCTTGAATGATTCCGTAAATAAAAGAAGCAAAAGGAAGGGCTGCCAATCCTAAAGCTATTTGAGAAATAAATTTTCTTCTACTAGCAATGGGTTGGGTTTCTCCAGAGGAAATGACAGAAAAAAGTTTTAAAAACAATCGGTAAATGTCTTCTCCAAACAACACAATTAGTAGGAAGAGTTTTGGGAGTAAAACCGTTAGCATTACACCCATTGCCATTTGAAACTGGGGCGTTTGACCTTGAGTTCGATCATAGGTAAGTGCTACATATAAAAAGTTTAAATACGCTGCAAGGCTTACAAAAAACCAAGAATAGCGAATAATTTTACTTTTTGAAACTGTTTTCAATGCTTGAAAAGCATACAATTCTAAAAGAACAACAATAATCAACAAGATAACCACACCAATCCAACGCATACAAATACCGTTTTTATAAAATGCAACAAATATACTGTTTAAACACAAATGAATTTGAACATCCTGTGAAAGTTTTGTAGCTTTACTGCTGTGACTATTTTTATAGATAAAATCGTTTTATCTTTCTTAAAATTCACACCTATAAATAGCCAAAAAAAATCCAATGTCAGATCAAAAAAGAGTTTTTTTAGTAGATGCTTTTGCACTAATTTTTAGAGGATACTATGCCTTTATAAAAAACCCGCGAATCAATTCCAAAGGATTGGATACTTCGGCTATTATGGGTTTTATGAATTCTCTTTTAGATGTCATCAAACGCGAAAGACCCGATCATTTAGCGGTTTGTTTTGACAAAGGGGGTAGTGTAGACCGTGTAGAAATGTTTGAAGCCTACAAAGCCAATAGAGACGAGACTCCTGAAGCTATTAAAATTGCTGTTCCTTACATTCAAGAAATTCTAAAAGCCATGCACATTCCAATTATGGTAAAAAAAGGGTTTGAAGCAGATGATGTGATTGGAACGCTTTCTAAACAAGCAGAAAAAGAGGGTTTTAAAACCTTTATGGTAACACCCGATAAAGATTTTGCGCAATTGGTCTCTGAAAATATTTTTATGTACAAACCTCGTTTTGGAGGTGGGTATGATGTGTGGGGTGTTCCAGAAGTACAAGAAAAATTTGGCGTAGAAACTCCTGAACAGGTCATTGATTTCCTAGGAATGATGGGCGATTCTTCGGATAATATTCCAGGACTGCCTGGGGTTGGAGAAAAAACAGCAAAAAAGTTTTTGGCTACCTATGGTTCTATGGAGAACTTATTGGAAAACACCCATGAGCTCAAAGGAAAACTAAAAGAAAAAATAGAAGGTGCCAAAGAATTAGGATTGCTTTCCAAAAAATTGGCCACTATTATGTTGGATGTGCCAGTAACCTTCGATGCCAAAGATTTTGAATTGGATCAACCCGATTTAGAAAAAGTAACCACCCTTTTCAACGAGTTAGAGTTTCGAAATTTACTCGTAAACTTTACCCGTACTTTTGCAGAAAAAACAACGGATACCGATGCGAAGGCTGTTGCCGAAAAACCAAAAGCAGCTAAAAAAACAGCTCCATCAACCACCGATGGACAATTTGATTTGTTTGCTGCTCCGGGCAGTGGAAGTGTTTCTGAAGAAGAAGTAGCCGCTGGTTTTAAAACCATTGAAAACACCAATCATTTTTACCAACATATTGATGCTCCTTTATCAAGAAAATTATTATTGAAAAAACTACTGCAACAAAAAGCGGTTTGTTTTGATACAGAGACAACGGGTTTGAAAGCGCTTGAAGTGGAATTGATTGGGATTGCTTTTTCTTATGAAATTGGAAAAGGATACTATGTTTCCTTTCCAGGAGATCAAAAAGAAACAGCGGCCATTTTAGAAGAATTTCGTCCTTTCTTTGAAGCCGACCATATTGAGAAAATTGGCCATAATTTAAAATACGACATCAAAGTATTGTCCAACTACAACCTCCCTGTAAAAGGAAAATTGTTTGACACGATGATTGCCCATTATCTTATCAATCCAGACATGCGCCACAATATGGACATGCTTGCTGAAACTTATTTGAATTACCAACCGGTTTCCATTACGGAATTGATTGGTAAAAAAGGAAAAAACCAATTATCGATGCGTGTGGTACCGCTGGCAGACCAAACCGAATATGCGGTAGAAGATGCCGACATTACGTTGCAATTAAAGGAACACTTCACCAAAGAATTGGAAAGTGGCAATGTAGCTGCACTTTTTAACGAGGTAGAGCTTCCGTTGGTTTCTGTGCTTACTGCCATGGAAATTGAAGGCATCAACATCAATGTAGATTTCTTAAAAGAATTATCGGGCAGCTTAACGGCAGATATTGAACGGCTTGAAAAAGGGATTTATGATCAAGCTGGTGAAGAATTTAACATTGCGTCTCCTAAACAATTGGGAATTGTGTTGTTTGAAAACATGCAATTGGTTGCCAAACCTAAAAAGACAAAAACAGGGCAGTATTCTACTGCTGAAGATGTGCTTTCTTTCTTAGCCAAAGACCATCAAATTATTAGAGACATTCAAGAATACCGTCAATATAAAAAATTACAAAGTACCTATGTAGATGCTTTGCCCAATGAGGTGAATCCTAAAACGGGAAGAATTCACACCCAATATATGCAAGCGGTTGCTGCAACGGGTCGATTGAGTTCCAACAATCCGAATTTACAGAACATCCCCATCCGAACCAAACGCGGTCAAGAGGTACGAAAATCTTTTGTGCCTAGAGACGAAAATCATGTGCTGCTTGCGGCCGATTATTCTCAAATTGAATTGCGGATTATTGCGGCGCTAAGTGAGGAGGAAACCATGATGAATGCTTTTAAAAACGGAGAAGACATTCATGCCTCTACGGCTGCAAAGGTGTTTAATGTTCCGCTTGCGGAAGTAACCCGAGAACAACGTAGCAATGCAAAAACTGTTAATTTTGGGATTGTCTATGGGGTGTCTGCTTTTGGATTGAGCAATCAGACCGACTTAAGCCGAAGTGAAGCCAAGGAACTTATTGATACCTATTATGAAACCTATCCAAAATTAAAAGCCTACATGTCGGCCCAGGTAGATTTTGCACGAACGCACGGTTATGTAGAAACGGTTTTAAAAAGACGTCGCTATTTAAAAGACATCAATTCCCAAAATGCCATGGTAAGAAATGGTGCAGAAAGAAATGCCGTGAATGCACCAATACAGGGTTCTGCTGCAGACATCATAAAATTGGCAATGATCAACATTCACAACCGCTTTGAGAAAGAAAATTTCAAATCGAAAATGTTATTACAGGTGCATGATGAATTGGTTTTTGATGCACACAAAGATGAATTGGAGATCATTACTCCTATTATAAAGTATGAAATGGAAAATGCCTTTTCAATGAGCGTCCCATTGGATGTGGAAGTAGGTACTGGACTCAACTGGCTCGAAGCGCATTAATCTTTTAGAAAATGGAATTAGATTATATCGAAAACGTAAATGGGCTGGAATTGCAGCCACCTTCTGCCCCGTCATCATCCTCTCTCTTTTTTGGAAAGGCTATTCAGAAAAAGGAGCCATCGCTTCAATGATTACCGGATTTGTATCTGTAATTCTCTGTAAATTTGTATTTGCAAACATGGACGGAATTGGCCCCTATTTGAAGGAATTGGATGTTTTGGGTCCTTCATTTGCTTTGGCAATGCTTGCTGGATGGATTGTTTCTAAAATAGCGCCTCCCAAAGATGCAACTGCGGCGTAAAAAAACTTAATTTACGAGTACAAAATTACCCCATGAAAAACGCAAACCTCATATTGTTATTGTCACTAATTTCACTATTGACATCCCCAATTGTTAACGCACAGTGCGAAAGCGTTACTTTAGAAAGCCTTACAAATCCTGGTCCTTACGAAGTAGCAACTCTTACTGAAGCAGACGGAATCCGAAACGGACCTGACTATGCGGGCGCCACAATTTACTATCCAACCAATGGAACAGGTCCCTTTGCAAGCATTGCAATGGTTCCAGGATTTACAGCACTTCCCGCTAGTATAGAAGAATGGGGGCCTTTTTATGCCTCTCATGGAATTGTAACTATCATTATTGGCACCAACTCTCTAGTTGATTTTCCGGAAGTACGAGCCAATGCATTATTGGATGCTTTGGAAACCATCAAGCAAGAAAATACTCGCAGCTCATCACCGCTAGAAGGTGCATTGAACACCAACCAATTGGCAGTAAGCGGATGGTCTATGGGCGGGGGTGGTGCTCAAAGAGCGGCAGTATTAGACAACAGTATTTCGGCAGTTGTTGCCCTATGTCCTTATCTTAATAATTCAGCACTCAATCACGACGCAGCCTTACTCATCCTTAGTGGCGAAGAAGATACCATAGCACCTCCTTCTGAACAAGCAGATGTACATTACAGCAATACCCCAAATACTACAGACAAACTCCTCTTTGAGGTTGCCAATGGAGATCACTCGGTAGCAAATACGCCAAATGGTGGTGACGGTGTCGTAGGTCAAATAGCACTTTCATGGCTAAAATTGCAACTTGAAGAAAAAGAATGCTATTGCCCTTTACTAACAAACAACCTCCTATTAAACCCAACAGCCGCATCTAATGTTCTACAAAATTTTGAATGCGATGCGCTAGGAATAGACGCTTCAAAGCAAGCAATTGGGTACTCTCCGAATCCGACAAAAAACACCATCACTTTTAACAATACCGAAAGGGTTCTTTTCGAACTCTTTTCACCGCTTGGACAAAGCCTATTGAAAGGTCAGCTTACCAAAGAGAACCCTCAAATTGATTTGAGCGACTTTCCACCAGGAATTTATTACTTAAGGACCAAGAACCAAATAATGAAACTCATGAAGGTGGATTGATTGCTGCAAAAAACGTTCCTCTAAATAGGATCTAAATACAGCGAAATAATGTATATTTCGAGCAGATTTTAATGTGAAATTATGGAAGGAAATTCGATACAAAATTATATAAAGGAGCTCTTAGAAAATACTCCATCAGAGTGGTTAAATTTAACAACACATCGCCTTGATATTTATGATGAATCGTTGGCGAAATCTCAGTTTTTAGCGCAGTTTGAAGTATTATTTAGCAAAAAGAACACAGATACATCAGCGCTTCAAAAATTACCAACAGCTTACGATTATATTCGATTAGGACATCCCTTGTCTTGTGTCCTTGAATGGAGTATTGCCAAATTGAACAATCTAAAGTCAGAAAATGTGATTAGTTTTTCGTCACAAACAATTCCTGTTTTGGCAATTCTAAGAACCAATTTATTGGCACATAAAAAAACTCAAATTTTATATACGGGAACGCTTCCATCCTTTTTTGATGCTGATGTATTACAGCGTGTATATGGATATCAATTTGAACTAAAACAGATCGAAAACACCACTGCCATTGCTCAGTTTGATGGAAGCACTGTTTTCATTGCACAAAAAAATGAACTTTCTCTTTTTGAACTTCATAAAAACTGTGACTTTGTCATTCATAATTATGGAGAACTCGGAAGTGTTTTGGCTATAAATGGAGCTCAAAACAATGTTTATATTTCAGACATTCAACACGTCCGCAGAAGAGAAACCATTGCCATGACACCGGCCAATACACTGACGGCATTAAAACGACTCATTGGCCATGCTGCTTCTGAGACTAAAACAACGGATTACAAAGCGAACAAAACACTGGTTTTAGAGACTATTCAAAAAATTACAGGGACAAATACCACGCCTTTAGTAGGCTCTAGTGGGCTCTCGATTCAGTATGCAATTATGATGGGACTCGTGCATGATGCATTGGATACACATCCCGGAAAAGCAATTAAAATTATTGTACCTCCCAACTGTTATGGCGGTACCAATGACCAAGCAAGACGCGTTGCTGCTTGTCTTGAAAATGTTGAGGTAGTCGATTTACTGGTAGATGGTGCCCATGATATGGTGCAAAGCATTGAACTTGTTTTACATGCAATTGCAAAGGAAGATGCCGTATCGTTTATCATTGCTGAAATTCCAACAAACCCGCGCGTAGAAGTTCCAGATTTACTAAAATTAAAAGCGGCTTTGAGTGCCACACGAAAAACAGAAAGCGGTAAAACGGCCATTGACCCTGTTTTTATTTTAGATCAAACATTCTGTCCGAATGTGCTCTTTTTAGGGGAAGATGAAATCCTTTCTGCTGTTCGTACAATTTCATATGTTAGTGGATCAAAGTTTCCAAGCGGTGGAAAATGTACTGCTGGATATTGTGTGGGAAACAAAAAGACAGATGCGTTGATGGAAAAAATAGCGCTGCATTTGAACATCTGCGACAATGAAGCTACAGCACTTCAAATGGAATTCTTAGCAAAGCAATTGCCTTCTATGAACCAAAGAATTAAAGAGGCCTATCTAAATACACGTGCTTTTGTTTCTTATATTCAAAAAACATTGCCCGAAGCAAAAATTAATTTTGTTTCAGAAGCTTTGGCTAGTCAAGGATTTACCCCTTCTGTTTTCTCGTTAGACCTTCCAACTAAAGGAACTACAGATGCAGAAAGAGAGGAATACAAACGAAGGTTGAATCATCAACTAATCAACCTAATGATTACTGAAATTCCAAATGAAAGCAAATACTGTGTGAGTTACGGTCAGTTAAACGGAGTATATTGGACCATTCCTGCCACCTCAACACAAGGAACTACTAAAGAAGGTGACAAAGATTATATTGCCCGCGTAGCGCTATCTCCAAACATGGATTTAGCACTGCATAAAAAAGTATTTTCAGACTTTGTTGCAAGCATTTCATAAAAGAAAAAAAGGATTCATTGAAGCAATTCCAACTTTTTAAAACAGCCATTTCAGAAATTGAACTTCCAGAAAAGTTTACATTTCCATTTTATTACACCCCACATGTACTTGCAGAAATTGCGACAAAGGAAGTACAAACCTATTTAGAATCTCAAACAGATTTTACTCATAACTTCGGTCTCAATTCAAAGGTCACGGAAAATGCTATCGGCAAAATGTTTGGGGTTTTAGTGGTAAAAAACAACGCAAATCAACTGGGGTACTTAACGGGTTTTTCAGGAAAACTAGAGGATGAAAGTTGTCCTGAAATATTTGTTCCTCCTGTTTTTGACTTGAGAACTAAAAATAGTTTTTATAAAAAAGGGGAAGAAGAAATCAATATTATTAATGCAAAATTAACGGCTTTAAAAAGTAATGAAACCTATCTTTTTTTAAAGAGAGTTGTTAAAAGGGCTTCCAAAAAAATTGAGGATGATTTAGCACTTCAGCGAAAAAAAATGGTGATTTCTAAAAAAGAACGAAAACTTCGCAAAAGAGAGGCTGGTAAAATCTTGACAGCGGAAGCCTTAGAAAAATTATCTCAAAAATTAGAACAAGAAAGTTTTAACGATCAGTTTTTTTACAAAGAACTAGTTGCATATTATATTCAAAAAGAGGCAGAAAACCGCAGAGAACTGGATGCTTTTGAGAAACAAATAGCCGCCTTAAAAAAAGCAAGAAAAGAAGCTTCTGCATTGCTGCAAAAAACATTGTTTGAGAAGTTTCAGTTTTTAAATCAGCAAAAAGAAACAAAAGCACTCATTGATATTTTTAACAATCCTGCTATAAATCCACCCGCTGGTGCTGGTGAATGTGCGGCTCCTAAACTACTGCAATTTGCATTTAAAAATGATTTAACGCCTGTTTGTATGGGAGAGTTTTGGTGGGGAATTTCTCCCAATTCTGCCATTAGGAAACATAAAAATTTCTATCCAGCTTGTCAAGGTAGGTGCAAACCTATTTTGAATCATATGTTGGATGGAATTGCCATGGACGAAAATTTGCTGATTCAAGAAATTTCGAAAGATAAAACCTTAGCAACTATTTATGAAGATGATGTGATGTTGGTAATTCATAAACCTGCAGAATTTTTATCGGTACCGGGCAAAGAAATTACAGATGCCGTATACACTCGAATTAAAGAAAAATACCCCAACGCTACGGGACCTTTAATTGTGCACAGACTCGACATGTCTACTTCTGGTATTTTACTACTTACCAAGACAAAAGAAGCGAACAAACATTTACAAAATCAGTTTATAAAAAGAACCATTCAAAAAAGATATGTGGCGCTGTTGGATGGAGATTTAACTGAAGATAAAGGAAAAATAACGCTTCCTTTGCGGGTTGATTTAGATGACAGACCCAAGCAATTGGTCTGTTTTGAACATGGGAAAAATGCAGAAACACGCTGGGAAGTTATCCAAAGAGAAAATGGCAAGACGCGTGTTTATTTTTATCCTATTACAGGAAGAACCCACCAATTAAGAGTCCATGCTGCACATAAAAACGGACTAAACGCTCCTATTATTGGCGATGATTTGTATGGAAAAAAACAAGATCGATTGCATTTACATGCCGAATTTATTGCTTTTACACATCCTACTACAAATGAAAAAATGAGTTTTAGAGTTGCTCCAGCATTTTAAAAGAAATTCAATTTATCGAACAAATCGATACGTTGCTTTGATTACAAAAGTGTCTTGAAGGGATGCCTCAAAAATTTGATTTTGAAGGCTGCTTCCTAAAGAATTTTCTGGATTTCCGGAATCGCTCCCTCCTCTTGCCCAAACAAAAAACAATTCTGATCCTGGAATGTATTCCCATCGAACTACTAAATTTGTTTGTAGTTGTGCAAACGAAAAATCGGGTTTCTTAAAACGGTAATCTTCAAGACTATTTTGGGTTTCATCAATCGAATAAATCGCATTGTTATCGGCATCAAAACCTGCGGTAAGTTGATTTGTATTGTATTCATTCACACGGTCTTCAAAACGAGAAGCCGTGGGTGTATTCACATACTTAAAATCGGCATATCTTCCTCGAGCAATAAAAGGTTGCCCATAGAATTGAAAGGAGAAATTTGGACTTAGACTGTAATTCATCCTTAATGTAGTAGTCCAAGTTTCGTTGTCTATTTTTCCTAAAACATATCTTTTTTCAGCATCAAAATCTACCTTTGTAACATATTGTGCTTTGTTTGTTGTCTTTCTAAATTCGGTATCTAAAGAAATACTAAAAGCATCAAAAGGCTGGTAATTTGTTCGAAATACATAGCGATTGCTTTTAAAAACTTCTTCCTGACTTTTGGATTGAACATAGCCGAGTCGAAAACTAAATTTCTGCGTTTCATCGGACCCAACAAAAGTGTAGAGAAAATAATTGTTAGGAGAATGCCAGCGTGGCCCCCCTCTTAAAAAGGAATTTTCGTAAACATTCGAATTTGTTCCAAATCCGATATTGGTGTCCCAATTGTTTAACCAATTCAATCGTGCGCGAAACTCGGTACTCAATTTGTTTAAATTTTCTCCAAAATCATAGGCGGTATTCTGTTCGAGGCGAAGCTCAATATTCCTATATATTTTTGTTGGAACCTGCCACAAATACCGAAGTTCTGAATACTGAATCATTTCGTCTGTCTGACGTAAAAACCCAATATCATTTAATTCTAATTCTGGGGAACGCCATACAAAACCTCCATTGTATCTCCAATTTCCGCCGCCTTTCTTACCGACCTCTACTCGTCCACCGGTACCCGTTAAAGAAGTTCTATTTGGGTCTAGATTTACATGGGTTGCATCTATTCTTTGAAAGGATCTAGAAATGGATTGTTGTGTCTCTAAGATTGCGGTTTTACTTCCTTTGACATGACTTAGAATGGTATTTCCCTCGAAATAGTAGTCCCTATTTTTCCAGTTGTGCTGAAAATCAATTCCTGCTGTATATGCTGCTTTGTGCAATTCTGAAAAATTACCTGCTAAATCTCTATTCGTAGCTGTAACGATTCCACCAATAAAAGAATTTCTTTTGTTAAAATCTTTTTGTGCGCGTCCCACAAAATAGTTGGTTAAGGGGGCTACAATCTCTTTTCTTCTTTGACCATCTACTTGTTTTATTTCTGAAAATTCATTGGCAGTAACACTTTCTAAAACTCCGATAGACCAGCCATTTTTTGTTTTTCCTGAAAACTTTGCCGCTCCTAAAATTGTTGTATTAAGCGGTTCGTTAGCAAATTCTCCAGCTGCTAGGTTTGCAGTTCTATTGGGACTTCCACCTATTCTTCTACTGTAAAAAAGATTGTCTCTACCATTGGCAAACTTAAAATCGAAAATGTTTTTATTTTCTACAAAAAACGGGCGTTGTTCTTCAAAAAATATCTGAAACCCATCCAAAGCAATGGCGCCTGGATCTGCTTCTACTTGACCAAAATCTGGGTTGACAGTCAGATCTAAAGTTAGATCATTGGTAATTCCTATTTTGGCGTCTAAACCGCCGTTTATTTTAAAATCACGTCCATCTTTGTATGGATTTCCTGCTTCTGCTTGATATTTATCATATTGCAAAACGGTAAAGGGCTGAATTTCTAATTGTTTTTGTGATTTTAAGTTGATGAGCCCGTGCAACTCCCCTGATTCACTAATAAACCCAGCTTGATCATTGGGGATTCTTTGCCAAAGTGAGCGTTCATTCTCTCTGAAAATATTTCGAGAAACATTGAACCCCCAAATTTGTGCAGTATCATTTCCAAAACGCAATTGACTGAATGGAATTTTCATTTCTGCAGTCCATCCATTGGCATCAATTTTTGCATTTGTGTACCAAATAGGATTCCAACTATCGTCCCATTTATTTCCGTTTTGAGTTGCAATTTCTTCTCCTTTTACTCCGGCTGCAGTCGTGGTAAATACAAAAGCAGTTCTCTTATCGTGATAACTGTCTATAATTACATTCACTCGATCTCCAGCAAATCCATCTCTTCGGGTCAATCGTTGTTGAATTAATCCTGGACGATCATCAAAAGCACGAATGGCAACATACAAAAACTGTGCATCATAGAGTACTTTAAATTGTGTTTGAAAGGTTGGCGGTGTTCCTTCATCTGGCATTTTTTCAACAAAATCAGAAGCCCAAGTTCCTGTATCCCAACCTGCATCAGAAAGATCTCCATCGATTACTATTGGTGTTTTTAAAAGTTGTGTAGTGTAAATTCTTTTTGCTATTTTTTCTTGGGCATGACTCTTTACAAAGAGGAACAAGACAACTAAAGAGATCAGCAAACGAGACATAGTATATTTTTCTTAGTAGAAATAAGATTCAGAAAGTATTTTTTTTTAAAAAACACAAAAGTAGTTTTTCTATTTTTTAAGGAGTGTGAAATTTTAATAAAAATTGATTTTAAACACTTAAAAAAAACATTTTTTTAAATTGTCTTATCTCACAACCATTAAAGGTAAAGACAAAACCCCCATATTCCATGTTTTATTTATAACATGAATGGGAAAGCCCCTATGGAAATAAAAAAACTCTCTTCTCAAATAGATATTTTTCCAACGCTTTTTGGATATTTAAATTGGAGTTATGAAACCAACTTTTTTGGAAAGGACATCTCAAAAATGAGGTTCCTAGATGAGCGTGCTTTTATAGGGAATCATCGAAAATTAGTGCTATTAAAAGGGCGCAGGCTCACGGTTTTAGAAACACAAAAAAAACACGCTTCTTATCAATGGAACAAAAAAGAAAATCTACTAATTCCATCAAAAACAGACTCCAAATTACTTCAGGAAGCGATTGGACACTATCAATCCGCTTTTGAGTTATTTACGAATGGGGAAATAAAACTAAAAACAATCAAAAAATAATCCAGATGACTGTTTGGCAATCAAATAAATAACAGTACATTTGCACTCCTTTTTTAAGGAAAAAAAAATTATTATTAACAAACAAAAACTAATAGTGTAATTATGAACACATTAAGTTACAAAACAGTATCAGCAAACAGCGCTACCGTAAACAAGGAGTGGGTTTTAGTTGATGCAGACGGGCAAACGTTGGGTCGTCTAGCTTCTAAAGTAGCAAAGCTAATTAGAGGTAAATACAAACCAAACTTTACTCCTCA